>JAFGVE010000038.1 GCA_016938175.1 Campylobacterales bacterium | reverse complement strand
TCTTAAAAAATGGTGTCAAAGGGGGGACTTGAACCCCCGACCCCCGGCTTATGAGACCAGTGCTCTAACCAGCTGAGCTACCTTGACATCTTTTAAGAGGTCGAAATTATATCTATCCAAACCTTTAAAGTTCCTTGAACTAAAAAAGTTTACTGCATAGACTCCTCAGCACGTTTTAAAACAATGTTTATATTTTCATTTTCACCGAAGGTTGCCGTCCCTGTATGCAGACTACAGTAAGTCTCTTCAAAGACTGGTGATTGTGCCGTAACGTTTTTAAGCTTCTCACACACCAACTTTGCTTGTTCTAAAGAAGTTTTAGGAAAAGCTATCAGGAACTTTGCTTTTTCCAAACGCACAAATATATCGCTTTCACGAATCTGCCCTGAAATCCTATGTACAAGTGTTTGCAGTGCCTGATGTAATTTTGACTCTTCACAAACTAAAGAGTCATACTCAGGCACATTTATGACAGCAAGTGAAACTTTCCACTTATCACGTTTAGAGAGCAGCAACATTCCTTCAACCATATCATAAAAGTAGCGTTTATTTTTGGCACCACTTACTATATCTATAGTTGTAGAAGCTTCTACTTTGTCAACATACTCTTTGTGCTCTTTTTGCAAACTTTTGTACTGACTCTCCAAATTTTCCATCTCTTTTTTCAAAGACGCAAGCTCTTTTTTATGTTGCTCTTTAAGACTTTTCACTTCACTCTGTAACTTTACTACAAGAGCATCTTTTTGTACAAGTTCTTGTTCTAGTTTTGCATTTCCAAAAAACATTCAACACCCTCTATTATTATGTAAAATAATAACACATTATGATTTATATCATTCTTAACAATATCTATATTGTTGCCTATTGTTAAACCAATTGTGCTAAAATCCCGCTTCTAAAAACTACAGTATTAAAAAGGATTTATATGAACTTTCAACCATTAGGAAACAGAGTTTTAGTCAAACGTGTTGAGGAAGCTACTACAACAGTGTCGGGCATAATCATCCCTGATAATGCAAAAGAGAAGCCTTCTCGTGGTGAAGTAGTTGCTGTTAGTACAGAGGTAACAGTTTTAAAAAATAGTGACCAAGTACTTTTTGGCAAATATGCAGGAGACGAAGTCACATTTGAGAGTGAAAAGTACGTTGTATTAAACGTTGAAGATATTTTTGGAATCATAGGAGCGTAATAATGAGTAAAGAGATAATTTTTTCAGATAATGCAAGAAATGCTTTAGCACGTGGTGTTGAGAAACTAACAGATGCAGTAAAAGTAACAATGGGACCACGCGGTCGTAATGTTTTAATTCAAAAGAGTTACGGTGCTCCTGTTCTTACAAAAGACGGTGTTTCAGTTGCTCGTGAAATTGAGCTTAAAGACAAACTAGAGGACATGGGTGCACAGCTTGTGAAACAAGTTGCTTCAAACACAGCAGATGAAGCTGGAGATGGTACTACAACAGCGACCGTTCTTGCAAACGCAATCTTTAGTGAAGGTTTACGCAACATCACAGCTGGTGCAAATCCTGTTGAAGTAAAACGTGGTATGGACAAAGCGTGTGAAGCTATTTTAGCAAATCTTCAAGCTGCTTCAAAAGTTGTAAATGGAAAACAAGACATCGCTCAGGTTGCTACTATCTCTGCAAACTCTGACACAGCTATTGGCGACATGATAGCCGAAGCTATGGAGAGAGTTGGTCAAGATGGTGTTATCACTGTTGAAGAGGCGAAAGGTATCTCTGATGAGTTAGACGTTGTTGAAGGTATGCAGTTTGACCGTGGTTACTTAAGCCCATATTTCATTACAAATACTGAAAAAATGGTAGCTGAAATAGAAAACCCGTGGATTTTACTAGTTGATAGTAAAGTATCTTCACTCAAAGAGCTTCTTCCAGTTTTAGAGCAAGTACAAAAGACTTCACGTCCACTACTCATCATCGCTGAAGATGTAGAGGGTGAAGCACTCTCAACACTTGTTGTAAACAAACTTCGCGGTATTTTAAACATCTCTGCTGTTAAAGCTCCTGGTTTTGGAGACAGAAGAAAAGCTATGCTTCTTGACATTGCAATTCTTACAAATGGAACTGTTATCTCTGAAGAGACAGGTCATACTTTAGAGGGAACTGACATCTCTATGCTTGGACAAGCTTCTCGTGTAGTAATCAACAAAGACAACACTGTCATCGTTGGTGGTGCAGGTTCACAAGAGATGGTAAACGCAAGAATAGCTGAGATAAAAGTACAAATAGAGTCTACTTCAAGTGAGTACGACAAAGAGAAACTTCAAGAGCGTCTTGCAAAACTTAGCGGTGGTGTAGCGGTTATCAAAGTTGGTGCGGCAACAGAGACTGAGATGAAAGAGAAAAAAGACAGAGTAGATGACGCACTCTCAGCTACAAAAGCAGCTGTTGAAGAGGGAATCATCATCGGTGGTGGTGCGGCACTTGTTCGTGCAGCTTCAAAAGTTTCTCTTGACTTAGAAGGCGACCAAAAAATCGGTTGTGAAATCATTTTACGCGCTGTAAAAGCTCCTATGAAACAGATTGCTAAAAATGCGGGTTATGACACAGGTGTTGTTGTAAACTCTGTAGAGACTGCGGCAAACGATACAACTGGTTTTAATGCTGCAACTGGTGAGTATGTAGATATGTTTGAAGCGGGAATCATCGATCCACTTAAAGTTGCTCGTGTAGCACTTACAAACGCGACTTCTGTATCTTCAATGCTTCTTACGACTGAAGCGGCTATTTTTGAAATTCCAGAAGAGACAGCTTCTACTCCAGATATGAGTGGCATGGGCGGTATGCCGGGGATGATGTAACATCTCTGCTTTAACAACTTCTTACTGCCGTATCTTTTCTAGATGCGGCAAGTATCTAACAACTTTTTTTCTTCTCATTTTTCCATTCTCTTTTTTACACGCTGATGATGCCTCTTTTGAAAAAATCTTTCGAGACCTAAACGTAGAGGGTACTTTAATTGTAAGTTCTCTAAAAAGTAATGAACTCTACATCTATAACCCACAAAGAGCCGATAAAAGATTTTGTCCTGCATCCACGTTTAAAATAGCACATACTCTTATCGCATTAAATGAAAACCTTGTTGACTCTGCTGACACACTTATACAATGGGATGGTGTCAAAAGAGAATATGATGTCTGGAATCAAGATCAAACACTTCGCTCTGCTATGCGTGTTTCATGTGTCTGGTGCTATCAGAAATTTTCACAACAAATATCTAAAAAAGACTATATAAACTACTTAGAGAAGTTCAACTACGGAAATAAAAAAGTAGGAGAAAGAAAGTCTCATTTTTGGTTAGACGGGAGTCTTGAAATATCTACATATGAACAGATAGAGTTTCTAAAAAAACTCTACAATGAAGAACTTCCTACATCAAAAAAATATATCGACATTTTAAAAGAGATAATAACTATAGAAAAAACAAGTCACTATGAGCTAAAAGCAAAAACTGGGTGGAGTGGTACTATAGGCTGGTATGTTGGTTATGTTACAACAAACAGTGGTGTCTATTTTTTTACACTCAATGCAGATATAAACAAAGAACAGCTAGCACTCAGAAAAGAACTAGTTTACAAAGCTTTACGTGCTAAAAATATTATTTAGGAATACAGTTCAATGTCATTAGAATTTTTGCAAGGTCTTCTGTTAGGATTTGGTGCTGCTGTTCCACTTGGACCTATAAATATTTTACTGATGAATGAAGCGCTTAAGAGCTACAAAAACTCCTTACTTATAGGACTTGGGGCTATGAGTGCTGACATCACGTATCTTGTTTTCATAAGCTATGGACTTACACAATATCTCAGCCATCCGATATTTTTACAACTATTGTCACTCTTTGGAGGGATGTTTTTACTTTATCTAGCTTATCTTATTTTTAGAGGAAGAAATAGCACTATAAAAAGTGTGCAGGTTCATAATAAAAAGGGAGTTGTAAAGTACTATACAAAAGGCTATATCTTAACCCTGCTCAACCCTTATACTGTGCTTTTTTGGTTAAGTACAACTACATATTCAATGACGAATGACTCATTTGGATTTGTTTTGTTGGGGATGATATGTGCGATTAGTTTATGGATAACGCTCATGCCTTTTATAGTTCACGCAAAACGTGAACTTATTTCGACAAAAGCCTCGTACATGATGGCTGTATTTTCGTCAATTATTCTTGTGGGCTTCGCCCTGTCATTAATCTATAAAGCTCTCTTTTTAGATAGTTAATAAACGAATATCTTCTGAAAGCATTCTTTGTAAAATATTTTCTGCAGATTTATGCGTTCCACCAGCTGATTCACATGAAACACATGCTCCTTGGAACTCAACGTAAACAAGTATAAGACCGTTTTTTTCAACAACGTTGATAAGTTCCATATCTCCATTGTCTTTTACAAGATAATCTCTAATTTTATCTTCTATCACTTTGTCTATAATGTTTATTTTCTGGACGAGCGTTGCTTGCTGGAATTCTTCTTGTTCAGTCATACGGTCTCCTTAATTTTTTTCGTAAAGTATCATTTCATGCTTAAAGATTAGCTAATGAAAAATGAAAATGCATCTGAGCTAATTTTTCATTTAGCCAAAAAATTTATTTTTCTTCTATAGAAATTCCATTTGACACTATAAAAAACGGTGCATTATGAACATGTAGCATTGCTGTTCCACGTCCAAGTGCAAAGCCGTAAAGGTCATGTTCTTTAATGATACTTACACCACTCATCATATCTAAAAGGCTTAAAACGCTGTTCTCTAAAATACGTGAACGTGTAATGCCCGTAAATGTTACTTCTACACTGTTTAAGTCCTCTCCATCATCATCCTGAAGTACGATTGTTACTACTTTTGAGTCATCTGTAAGGTTTCTTACAGAGCGGATTTGTGCATCTTTGAAGTTGTTATATTTTTCTAAAATAGGTGTTATTTTTTCCATGTTTATCCTTTTCGCGGATTATACCAAAATATACTTCAGGCAAAGTGTGCAATAGAAGTTTAAACAAGTTTGGGATATAATCGCGAAAAATATTATATAGGCAATTGACAATGGTAACAGTACAAAATCTTACTATGCGCTACGGAAACAGAGTGCTATTTCAAGAAATCAACTTAAAGCTTGACCGTAATAAACGCTATGGACTCATAGGTGCTAACGGTGCGGGAAAAACAACTTTTCTTAAAATTCTCTCAGGACAAATCAACGAGTATGAAGGGGAAGTAATCATTCCAGCTGCAAACAAAGTTGGTGTTTTAGGACAAAACCAGTATGCATTTGAAGAGTTTACTATAGCCGATGCTGTTTTATACGGTAACAAACGTCTTTATGATGCTATTAAAGAGAAAGAAGACCTCTATATAAATGGTGACTTTGAAGATGAAGCGACAAACAACCGTTTAGCGGAACTTGAGACTATCTCAGTTGAGGAAGACCCGACTTACGAGTACGATGTAAACATTGGAAAGATTCTTGAAAACGTAGGTATTCCAGTTGATGAGCATCAAAATCTTATGAGTACACTTGACAGTGCTGACAAGTTCAAGGTTCTTCTTGCACAAGTCCTCTTCCCAAAACCAGATGTTCTTTTCCTCGATGAGCCTACGAATAACCTTGACATTGAAACGATTAGCTGGTTAGAGCATGAACTACAACGTCATGAAGGGACTATGGTTGTTATCTCTCACGATAGACACTTCCTCAATTCAGTTGTAACAAACATTTTAGATGTTGACTACCAGAAAATTCGTGAGTTTACTGGAAACTATGACGACTGGTACATTGCTGCAAATGTTCTTGCAAAACAGATGGAACTCGACAATGCTAAAAAAGAAAAAGAGAAAGAGCAACTTGAAGCTTTCGTTCGTCGTTTCTCTGCAAATGCATCTAAAGCAAAACAGGCAACTTCACGTCAAAAACAACTTGAAAAACTCGTTATTGAAGACATTAAACCATCTTCACGCCGTGATCCAAGTATTGTATTTAAAGCAAAACGTGTAATGGGAGATGAGGCACTTGATGTAAAAAATATCTCTCATGCCTATGGTGATAATCAAGTTCTTAATGACATTAGCTTTAAAGTAGTTCCGGGTGAAAAAATCGCCCTTATCGGTGGAAACGGTGTTGGTAAAACAACGCTTATGAAAATTCTTATGGAAGAGATGAAACCTGTTAATGGAGAGATTCACTGGGGTGCAACAATCGAGTCTTCTTACTTCCCACAAGATACAGCAGATATTATCAAAAGCGATGGAACACTCTATGACTGGCTACGTGCATTTGACCCTAAACGTGATATTGCCGAGATAAGAAACTGTCTTGGACGTATGCTCTTTAATGGTGAACAACAAGAGAAGTCTGTAAAAAGTATCTCTGGTGGGGAAAAACACCGTATGATGCTTAGTAAAATGATGTTGGAAGGTGGTAACTTTCTCCTTCTCGATGAACCATCTAACCACCTTGACCTTGAAGCTATCGTTGCACTTGGTGAAGCCCTTCACGAATTTAAAGGTAACGTTATCTGTGTCTCTCATGACCGTGAGTTACTTGATGCTTTTGCTACTCGTATTATCGAGATTCAAGCAGATGGAACTATTATTGACTTTATCGGTAGTTACGAAGAGTTTGCACAAGAGCGAGCGGACGGAAAACTTTAATGGCAAAGTACAAACACTTTTTAGGCTTAGGAATTGCTGGAAATTTTGCACTTCACCTAGCACAAGCTGGTGAATTGGAAGAGTTTAAAGAGATTATAACGGCAGATGAGGCAGCTCCTAAGGGAATGTTTCCTTTTTATCTGCCAACAACACAAAACCCTTTGCAAAAAACAAATCTAACAGCAAAAGAGATGCTTCTTACATATCCTCTCTCTAACGATACTATACAGCTTCCAAAAGAGAGTGTAAATGTTCAAGCAGAGCCCGAGGTTGGTCTTATTTGTCAACTTGAGTATACAGCGGGAAAACTCTCTAAAATTACACCGACACACTTTGGTGCCTATAATGACTGCTCTATTCGTGTAGCAGGAGCTGAGAAAATCAGTGACAAAAAAAACTGGGGTGCAGACTCAAAAGGTTTATCAAACAGACTCATAGCTATAGACAAGTTTGAAGTTGGTGGAGTAATGGACAGCTACTCAATTTGTAGTTTTTTACGCCGCAATGGAGAGCTACATGCCTATGGTGAAGATGTAGAGCTTACTGGGTACAGTTACTTTCACGAAAAACTGCTTGAGTGGATTACAAACCAGATTCTTACACAAGAGGATTTTGGACCACTTGAAGCACTCGAGTCATATATAGATGCTTGTGATAATCCGCAAGAAGCGATTATCAGTATTGGTGCTACACGTTATACAGAGTATGGTGAGAGTACATTTTTGCAAACAGGTGATGAAGTCTTAGTTGCTCTGTATGACAGAAACACCTACTCTCTTGCAGATGTGATTCAAGCCCTTAAAGAACACGAATACGAAAAAGAGAATATGAGTGTTCTCGCACAAAAAGTTCACTAATGAAAAAAGGGCTCTACCAACACTATAAAGGTAATCTTTATGAGGTTATAGACCTTGTAAAACATAGCGAAACCGAAGAAGAGTTGGTCCTTTACAGAGCACTTTATGCCCAACGTGGACTTTGGGTACGTCCCTACCCTATGTTTTTTGAAGACGTAGAAATCGAAGGACAGAAAATACAACGTTTCAAATACATTGGAGAAAAAGTTGAGTAGAGGTAAAAAACTTGACCTCTTTATAGGTGCAAATATCAATGATGGCTGGGCAGAAGTACATACACCAACAAAAAGTACTACACCAGACACAATATTAGCACCTCAAAAACATCTTTTACACTTCCAAAAAGAGAAACGTAGAGGTAAAACAGTGACCTTGGTAGGTGTTTTTTCACTCTCTAGTGAAGATGCAAGTTCACTTTTAAAGCGTCTGAAAAAAAAACTTGGATGTGGCGGTGCGTTTAAAGATGGATTTATGGAGTTTCAAGGAGAGCTTAAAGAGAAACTGCGTCTTCTTCTTGTTGAGGAAAACTTTCGCTTTAAAAACGGGCACTAAGCTATAAGAACATCATCCTCGATAATCTGTGCTTTTGCACGAGAGACATTTGATGTAATGACATATCTATCACGCCCCTCTTCTTTTGCTCTGTAGAGCATCTCATCGGCTCTTGAAATCATGATTTCATCATCTAAAGCATCATCGGCGATACAGCACACTACACCTATAGATATAGTCACATACTCACTGATTTTTGAACCTTCGTGTTTTAACTCTCTTGCTTTTATAGCGTCGCAAATATCACGGGCAAGTTTTGCGCTGTTTGACTCATCTGTTTCACTAAGTAAAACACCGAACTCCTCTCCACCAAGCCTAAACACATAATCACTTGGACGTTTAAGTCTGTCTTTTAAAACTTTCGCAACACTTTTAAGTGCAAAGTCTCCCTCTAAATGTCCATAGGTATCGTTATACTGTTTAAAATAGTCAATATCTAGCATCATAAAGGTAATGTAGTTGTTTGCACGTTTTGCACGTTTTAACTCTCTCTCATATATATGATTAAAGTATCTTCTATTGTGTAGTCCTGTAAGTACATCTGTGTAAGAGACATTCTCAAGTTTTTTATTTGCTTTTTTGAGTCTGCTTGTTGCTAGTTCTAGCTGAGTTTGATCCTTTTGAATACTTCTA
Organism: Campylobacterales bacterium; assembly: GCA_016938175.1. Lineage (GTDB taxonomy): Bacteria > Campylobacterota > Campylobacteria > Campylobacterales > Sulfurimonadaceae > Sulfurimonas. Next base: position 67,761 of record JAFGVE010000038.1, on the reverse strand, counting down.
AATACATAGTATGAAATAATTAAGACAGCCAAAATGATAAGTACTAAAAAAATTCCAAGCTGTTTGAGTGTCTGCTCATAATTTTGTAAGAACTTTTTACGTTCATACTGTGCAATGCTTACTTCATAATTTATAAGCTTCTCTATAACACCATTTACAAAAAAGATTTTTTTCTCTAAAGTATTTATATTAAGCGAGCTTAAACTTTTTCCTTTTTTTACATAGGTGTAGAGTTTTAAAAAGTACTTGTTGGTATTTTCAATTTCACTTGCGGCATAGTTCATATAGACAAGCTCTTCATCACGTTTAAAACGTTGTGAATAACTGAGCCATTTTGCTTCTATATTTTTTAAAGACTCTTCGATTTTTCGCAGTGTTTCATCAGGACTTAACTCCAAACGTGAAGCTTTAAAGAGGGTGCTTTCAAGACCATTGTTGTATGTTTGAATAATGTCGTTTAATTCAGTAACTGGAATAAGGGAGCCAAAATAGAGCGAGTCAATATTTTTTTTCATGGCATTAATGTGCATTGTACCCAAAACACCTACGGTCATTAAACCAATAGTGATGAGTAAAAAAAGAAAAAACAGTTTACTTTTTAACTTTAATGCCTCTATGAACTGCATAGTACCCCTTGTTCTATATAAAACAATTAAGCACGATGCATACCAACTCTTGCCTAAGAGTTATACGCTTTTTTATAGGCACTCATACGTTTTCTAACCTTTTTGAGATACTCTCTTGGTTCACTGTAACGCAAATTTTTAATGAGATGTTTATAGACCTCTTCTGAAGACATTTCGTTTATAAGCGGTGCTGCTTTTTTCATGTCATACTGTTTTGTGTATGCCCATGCAATATTGCCTGCTCCTGTATTATATGCGGCAATAGCACAGTAGAGACGGCTTTGAGGATTCTGAATACTTTTGAGATATTTATAGTATAAAATATATAAATATGATGTTCCCATCTCTATATTTTTTTGTGAATTATAGAGGTAACTTGCACTTGGCATTCCTTCTTTTTTATGCAGCAATTTGAAACTATCTTTACCTGCTGAATGTGGTACTATCTGCATGAGTCCAAAAGCGGGAATATGTGATTTAGCAAATGGATTAAAATCACTTTCAGTCTGCATAACCGCAAAAATCACTGCATGAGGAATATGAAACCTTTGTGCATTTTTCATGACCTCTTGTTTATACACTTGTGAACGTTTTAAGTGTGTGTCAGAAGGGAGAGAAACTTCCAAAGTATAAAGAATTTGGTCTTTGAGTTTTGAGTTTTGACTTGATTTTTTTCCACTTTTTAAAGCATCTAAAGCATACTCACTTATATCTTTTTGTGAAGGAGGCTTATTAAAAATGACAGTCTGTAAAATCGGCTTCTCATCAACTCTCTCTTTTATAGAGAGTTTTGCAATACGTTTTTGGAGCTCATCACTCTCCACTACCTCTTTTGTCGTTTTACTCGCTACATATTCCAACTGCTTTTTTATTTTCTCTTTTGCACTCTGGACATCTTTAGCAAGTACCTCAACTTTTATAGTGCCTTTTTCAAAGTCTACTCCACTTCGTGAGAGTTTATCTGCAGAGTAATGTACCCACTCTTTTTGCGTTGAGAGTTTAGCCTCTTCCCAGTAGGGAGTTAGTTCTTTCTTATATGCTTGAAACTCATTCTCAAGTCTCTGTGTATACTCTAAAAATGCATTATCTTCTTGCTTTTTATATGCTTCAAATGCAGCATTTATAGCCTCCACACCACTCTCTTGAGAACTACTTTGACAAAACAGCAGAGTAGCAGATAGTAAAGAGGCTATAAGAAGTCTCATTTTTTCTTGCCTAAACTCTCTATATCTTTTATCTCTTTCATAATGTTTTTTGAGAGGTTTTCACACCCTTGGCTTGTGACAAGTATATCATCCTCTATACGGATTCCGATACCCTTGTACTTCTGTGGTACTGTTTCATTTTCTTCATCAAGGTATATTCCAGGTTCAATCGTTAAAACCATTCCCTCTTGTAATGGAATCTCTTTAGCTTTTTTGTTTTTATACAGTGCTTCATCATGTACATCAAGCCCCATCCAGTGTCCTATTCCATGTGGATAAAATGCCTTATGTTTTTTCTCTTTTAGTAACTTTTTCACTTTACCTTTTAAAATACCTAAACGTACCATACCCTCACATAAAAGCTCTTCTGACTTTGTGTGAAGCGCACTACGCATTACTCCGGGCTTTATCATTGAGATAATCTCTTTTTCAACATCTAAAACTAAAGAATAAAGCTCTTTTTGTGCTTGTGAAAAAAGACCATCAGCAGGTATAGTACGTGTAATATCACTTGAGTAATAGTCATACTCACACCCCGCATCAATAAGTAAAAGCTCCCCTTTTTTGATAGCTTTGTCATTACTAATATAGTGCAAAGTATTCGCCGCGTTTCCAGATGCAACTATAGAAGTATAAGCATCGCTGTATGCCCCATTTTTTTTAAATATATATTCTATCTCTGCTTGTAATTCATACTCATACTGTAACTTTGGAACAACTGACATAGCTCTATGGTGTGCCTCTTGAGTAATAGAGAGTGCTTTACGTATAATAGCAATTTCAGCACTTGATTTTATGAGACGCGCTTTGGCAATTTTTTTTGCTAAATTCTTATATGCATAGAAGTTTTTACATAAAGAGACTATAGAGTTGTGTGCCTCACAATTATGCGAAAAGTCATAATAAAGTGTTTGTTTTTCTACAATATTTTCACGAAAAAAAGTCTGAAGTGTTTCATACTCAAAAACCTCATCAAAAGAAAAAATTTCCTTTGCTCCCTCGACTCCTAAACGTTTACCTGTCCAAAGCTCTAAAGCAGGCTCTTTTTTAGCAACAAAAAGATAAGTCTTAGCCTTACTTTTCTTTTTGACTATAACAATCGCCGCACTATCTTCTTTAAACCCTGTGAGATAATAGAAGTTACTGTTCTGTCTATATGGATATTCGGTATCGTTTGAACGGCTCTTAGGTTCTGCACTAAAAAGTATACTAATAGAGTGTTCGTCTAGTTTTTCTATCAGCTTCTCTCTTCTGGCTTTGTACTCTTTTTCTTCTATCATTCACACGCCTTTGCAAGCCATAGATTAGATTTTTGCAGAAGTTTTGAAAGTGCTTCATTAAAAGCTTTCACCCCACCTTTGGCACTTATATCTTTTACTTCTACTCGCTCACTCAGTGTAACAGTATCAAGTGGTTTAGCACTTTGTGTATCTACAAGAGCAAAAGCAACTCTGATTTGTACATATGAATGGGTCGCATCAGCACTAAAATACTGCATAAACTCTTCTATATTACTCTCTAAAATATAATCTGTTTTACTTCTGGAACGAAAACCTTGTACACTCTCAAAGATGTGTGCTTCTCTTATACTTGTAAGTAACTCTTGTGTAAAGGCTCTATTTGGACTCTCACTCCACTTTGACTCACTAAAAGCATACTCACTAAAAGAGTCTTGAGTATACTTCATTGTTTGGCTCATTAATGAGTTTGCACTAAATGATTGTGCAAGTTTTAAGCTCTTTGTAGGACAACTTTTACTGAGTGACACAATATCTGTTGGCACCGCCTTAAGTTTATACTCAACTATATGTGGTGAGACTACAGTACACGCATTCATAATCAAAACGGCTAAAAATAAAAGTATATATTTCATCTCTACTCTCCCGGTGCTTTTTTAATCTCTTGCGTTTTATATAAAAGGTCAGATGGACTCTCTTTATACTCTTCTAAGGCACTCTCAAATTTAATCATAAGCTCTTGCATATCTAAGAAGGTTGCATTCATAGTAGGGACTATCTCTGCACTAATCTCTTTTATATTAAACTCTCCACTAGAAACGGCACGTTTTATCTCATTCATTGAAGCTTTAATCCCCAAGTAACTCGTCATAATCGAGTTAAATGAGTTAGAAATCTTATCTTCCCACTCTTCACTTTTTACTATAAAACGTTCTACGTTTGGTAGCACTGTATTTAATTTTTGGGAAAACTCATCAAGGTTTTTCGCACTTGATTGTATATGCGCGATTGTTTTGTCATCTAAGAGCTTATCCATTTTATCCATAAAGCTAGCACTCTTTTTCAAAAGTGCGGAGAGTTGTTCTTGATTCTCTTCTCCAAGAAGCTCTTCGGTTCTTCCTAAAGTAGAAGAGAGTCTTGTCGAAACGCTGCTAAAAGACTCTTCAATATTTGTCAAAAAAGAGGGAGCTGTTTTGATAATTGGATACTTTGCGTTCTCTTCTTTTTCGAGTATCGGCGCACTATTAGACCCCATACTTAAATTGATGTATGATAAACCGGTAATTCCTTGTGCAGTTAATTTTGCTACCGTGTCACTTTTTATAGGGGTACTTTTTAAAATAGAGACCAGCACTCTGACCTGCTGTGCATTTTTCTCATTAATACTTATGGATGTCACCTTTCCAACACTAATTCCTTTGTATTTAACTGGTGCATCAAGATTTAATCCAAGTACAGATTCATCAAAATCTATACCATACACTTTCGTATCCACATGCTCTGAAGGCTTCAGCATCCAATAGGCAAAAGCAATCATAAAAAAAGTACCTATAAGCACTAAAACTCCGACAAGCGTATAGTTTACTCTATTATTCATACTTGCTCCTCCCCAAAAAAGTTCTCTATAAACTCACTCTTTACCGAAGTTACCTCAGCAAGCGTTCCCTCATAAGCTATCTTTTTATTATCTATAATTGCTACTTTATCTAAAGTATCATAAATCGATTGTAAATCATGTGAGACCATAACTATTGTCAATCCAAGCATTGAACGCAGATTTAAAATGAGTTTATCGAACTCTCTTGCGGAAATTGGGTCGAGTCCACTTGTAGGTTCATCTAGAAAAAGCAGTTTCGGATCCATAGCTAAAGCACGTGCTAGCCCAGCTTTTTTTTTCATCCCCCCACTAATTTGTGAAGGATAGAGATATGCATCACTGCTCTTTAATCCAACAAGATCTATTTTAAAACGTACAATCTCTTCAATCATTTTTTCTGAAAGGTCTGTGTATTCTATTAAAGGGAGTGCTATGTTTTCATAAATACTCAATGAAGAAAAAAGTGCTCCTGCTTGAAATAGAACTCCCCACTCTTTACGAAGTTTTTGTGCCTCTGCATGCGAAATAGTATTTACTTTTTTTCCAAGTACCTTTATACTACCACTTTGAAACTCCTGTAACATAACCATCTCACGCATTAAAGTAGTTTTTCCACAGCCACTAGGCCCTAAAAGACCATAAATTTCACCCTCGCTTATACTTAAGCTTACTCCATCGTGTACAACCTTGGTACCAAAAACTGTTCTTATCTCATCTACTTCTATTACTTTTTTCATGACTATATTCCCAAGTTCGTAAATATAATCGAAAAAACAGCATCACATACAATGACCGCAAATATAGACTCGACAACACTTTTAGTCGTGTTAAAACCGATACTTTGTGTATCATCTTTGACTTGCAAGCCTCTATATATAGCAATACTTGCAATTAAAAATGCAAAAAATGGTCCCTTCACCAGTCCTATAAAAAAGTGTTTTGCAGCAATGACCTCACGAAACCTATCTAAGAACAAATCAATGGTAATATTCAAATCAATACTTGCAATAATCATCCCACCCAATAGTCCCATAATATCCGCAATAAAAATTAAAATAGGCATCATAAGCATGAGGGCAATTATTCTTGGCATAACAAGAAAGATGTAGGGATCAAAACCCATTGTACGCATTGCATCAAGCTCTTGTGTAATTTTCATTGCACCAATTTGTGCGGTAAATGCAGAACCACTTCGTCCGGCAATGACTATAGCAGTCATTAATGGAGCTAGTTCACGTAAAATTGAGAGTCCAAGCATATCTACTATAAATATATTGGCTCCATATATTTTTAGCTGATAAGCTGATTGATAGGCGACAACAAGACCAATTAAAAAGCTTGTTAAAGAGATAATTCCAAGTGCCTTTATACTCCCCTCATTTATCTCAAAAGCAATCTCTTTATAGCGAATATTTTTTAGGGACTTTAGATAGTGCATCTTTGTAAATACAAGCTGTCCAAAAAAAGACATAAAACCCATAAAACCTACATAATAAGAGACAAAAAGTTCACCTACTCTCTCTAAAAAGCTAGGCTGTACTGGTTTAGGAAAAGATTCCTCTCTATTTGACCATTTTTGTACGAGTGCAAGAGTTTGTAAAAACTGCTCCTTGTCTGTATCTATAGTACACATAAAACCAAGACTTTTATAGTGTGTTATTTTCTCTTCTAAAAAGAGGGCTCCAGCTGTATCTAAAAAGCTAAGCCCATTTAAATCAAATACAAATTTTTTGTTCTCTTGTTCAAAGGAGTGAGTTGTAAGTGTTTTGTCGTATTGCGTTATTGTATAGAGAGTCAACTCACCAAAAAAATTGAGTGAGTTAATCCCATTATTTGTCTCGATGCGGAGTAAGTTGTCCATATGAATAGCTACTAAAAATCTCTCTCTAGTAGTTTATTTACTTTTAGGATAGTAATAATTTTATCTTCTTGTTTTCCAACACCGTCGATAATTGTCTCATCACCATTTACAGTATCTGGTGCAGGTCCGATGTTCTCTTTTTTAATGCGTATAGCCATAGTCAGTCTATCAATGACAAAGCCAGCAACATCATCTCCATGTCTCATTACTATAAAACGTGTCTCCTCAGAGTGTTTTTTTGGTTTAAGACCAAACTTTGTTCGTAAGTCTATTAAAGGAATAACAGCACCACGAAGATTAAAAACACCAAGCACATACTTTGGTACCTGAGGAACACGTGTCCAGTCAAAAGGTTTTATAATCTCCTGAATCGCTAAAATAGGTACTGCGTACTCTTCATCCCCTATAACAAATCCAACAAGTTGAACAACGTTGTCGCTTTGTGTAACAGCAGACTCCTGCTGTGCACTTTGCTTGTTAATTATATTTTTTAATTTATCACTCATTATAAAAACTCCGCTTTAAAATTAACATTTCTTTGAACAACGCTTGCCAAATAGTCTGAAGAGTATGGTTTTGTAATATACTCAACCATTCCAGACTCAACACCACGCATTCTATCAGACTTACCAGTACGTGATGTAACTGCGATGAGAGGAAGATTTTTGTACTTATTGTACTTCTTAATTTCAGATGCTAAAGAGTACCCATCCATTCTTGGCATCTCAATATCTACAAGCATTGCATCAAAGTTATGCTCACCTGATTTTAAAATATTAAGGGCTTCCTGACCATCTCCAGCTTCAATCAATGTCATACCTAAAGGCTCAAGTGCTTTACGCATAATCATTCTATCTGTCTTAGAGTCATCAACTATCATCACTGTATAGTCACTTGCTTTTGTCTTCTCATGTGCAGATGCACCCTCTGATGAAGCGTCTATCATTGCTGTAGATTTCACATCTCTTGCCATCTGCATAAGTGCTACAACATCAACAATCAGTGTAACACCACCATCACCTCTAATTGTTGCTCCAGCAATACCATCAATGCCTTTAAGATAATCGCCAAGTGACTTAATAACAATCTCTTCTTGTCCAACAAGTGTATCAACAATAAGACCTAACTTACTTGTGCCTAAACCAAGCACAACAACATAAGCGTGATCACTCGCATCTAAAATACGTTCTACTTCAAAAATATCGCCAATATGAACTAATGAAAGTACGTCATCACGGAGCCTCATAACAGAACGACCTTCCACTGTATAAATTTCATCTTTCGAAATACGTACAGTTTCAAGTACAGATGCTAAAGGAATAGCATAATATTCCTCTTGAACTCCTACTAAAAGTGCTTGGATAATTGCCAAAGTAAGTGGGATTTTGAGCTTCATAGAAGTTCCAACACCAACTTCAGAATCTATATCTATAATCCCGTTGAGTTTTTCTATGTTTGTTTTCACAACATCCATACCAACACCACGTCCAGAAACACTTGTTACTGCCGCTGCTGTTGAAAAACCAGGCTTGAAAATCAGTCCAAATGCCTCTTTGTCACTCATATTATCAGCTTCTTTTTCACTGATAATACCTTTTTCAAGGGACTTGTTTTTGAGCATTGCTGCATCAAGTCCTTTACCATCATCATCTATTTGAATGACAATCTGATTTCCTTCATTATAGGCTTTTAAACCTATAGTTCCTACCTCTTCTTTTCCTTTAGCTATACGGTCTTGTGGTGTTTCAATTCCATGATCACACGAATTACGGATAATGTGTACTAAGGGGTCTCCAATCTCTTCAACAATCGACTTATCTAGCTCAGTATCTTCACCAGCTAGCACAAGTTCGATTTTTTTATTGAGCTCACGAGAGAGGTCACGTATCATTCTTGGGAACTTATTGAAAACTTTTCCAATTGGCAACATTCTCGTTTTCATAACGGCAATTTGTAAGTCCGTCGTTACAAGAGAAACAATAGAAACTACTTGATTAAGCTCTTCTAGGAACTCTTCACCCTCATAACGCTCTTCAACCTCTTCATTGATTTTCATGAGTCTATTCTTTGCAAGAACAAGCTCTCCGATAAGGTTCATTAAGTGATCAAGTCTTTTTACATCTACACGAATAGTCTGTTCAACCGCTGCAGGTGCACGTTTAGCAGGTGCCGCGGCTTTTGGGTCTTCCTCATCTTCCTTAGAAGCATCTACTGTAGGTTTAGCTACAGGTTTAGGAGCAGCTAGCGTCTCTTTTTTAACTGGTTCTTCTTTCGCCGGTTCTGGTTCTTCTTCATCTTCTTCAGGCTCTGGAGGCGCAGAGAGCACTTTTTCTCCAGCAGCTATTTTTGCATCACGTTTCGCCTTATCTTCTGCCTGTCTCATTTTGAGGAGTCTTTCAATTTCATCCTCAATTTCACTCTCATCCATATTTTCATAATCAGGCTCTTCTGCAGGAGTCTCTTCTACAGGCTCTTCTTCTACTACGTTTTGAGTAGTTGAACTCGCTTCACTTACAGGAGACTCTACATTACCGTCTCCTCCGGAAACCTTATCTAGTCTAGCAACACAACTTGAAACGTCAATTCCTGCATCTTCACTTGTATCACGAATTGTCTCTAAGAGTGCTTTCATTAAATCTATAGATTCTAAAACGACATCCATAATATCAGGAGTAATGACAAGTTCTCCATGTCTTGCCTTATTTAAAACATCTTCCATATGGTGTGTAAGATGCGTCAGAATATCGAAGTTTAAAAATGAAGAAGCACCTTTAATAGTATGTGCAACACGGAAAATTCCATTTAAAAGGTCTAAGTCCTCAGGATTACTCTCGAGTTCAACTAAATCCTCATCTAACTTCTCAACAAGTTCAAATGACTCGACTAAAAAATCTTGTAATATCTCTTGAAATTCATCCATATTTATACTCCTAATTCATATGCGCATGAACAATACGCGCTACTTCTTCATAAAATTCATCTGCCTGAAACTTAACTAGATAAGCCTCTCCTCCAGCCTGAATACCTCTTCCTTCACTAAAATGGTCACTAATAGATGAATTAAACACGATAGGTATATTTTTAAACCGTTCATCTGCTTTGACCTGTGCGGAGAAGTGAAAACCATCCATTCTTGGCATCTCTACATCTGAAATAATTATTTTTAAATGTTCAGATAGATTTTCACCATAAGTCTCATAAAGACTTATAAGCTTTTTCAGGCCATCGTCTCCATCTATTGCTTCAATAACTTCAAATCCCATTTTAAGAAGCGCATCTTTAACGATTTTTCTTGCTGTAGAGCTATCATCTAAGATAAGTGCAAAACCATTAAACTGTTCCATGTTACCAATGGTATGTTTTGTCTCTGGTTCATATAATCCAAGATCTTGTACAACAGACTCCAAATCTAAAATTAGAAGTACATTGTCATCTTCAATTTTAGTAACACCTGTAATTTTACTTGAGTCCATACCTGCAGGTGCACTGACAAAACTTGCAGGCTCTATTTCACTCCAGTTAATTCTACGAATTCTTTTCGCTTCATGAACAATAAAACCTATAAGTACATTGTTAAACTCGGTAATGATAACTCTAGAGTTTTTTTGTGCCTCTTCAGGTTCAACGATACCCATCCACTTTGCAAGGTTTACAACAGGTATCACAACATCACGCAAGTCAAAAATACCCTCTATAAATTCTGGGGTACCGGGTAATTCAGTTAAAGAAGGTACTCTTATAATTTCACGAACTTTAGAAACATTGATACCGTAGATACCTTCATAAATATCATCGCCATCTTGCTTTAAAATTCGAAAATCAACAAGCTCCATCTCATTTGAACCCACTTTCAGGGAGTTGTCAGTCATATATTCTATCTCCTTATAAGAAGTTTCTCTCTTCTAAGAGTTCTTTGTCTTGGATTGATTTTACAACAAAGTATCTTTGATTGCAAGCAAAAGCCCCTAAGTTAATATAGGTAAAATCTTCAAATTTAAAGCTTCTATTTTGATGATAGTGCCCTTCAATAAATACATCACTTTCATACTCATGAAGTTTACGCGACTCAACAAATCTTTTAAAATCCTCGAACTCTTTGCAATCATTTTTTTGCGCCAGATATGCATCAAGTTTTTTCAATATTTTATGTCCGAACAAGGTGTCTATGAGAGTTAAAACGCGAACAATTTTTCTATTTCTTATCAGTTTAGAATAAACTCTGTAACTCCAACTTCCATTAAAATCACCATGTGCCAACACTATCTTTTTTTTACCAAAAGAGAAACTCACTGGTTGCATCTGCATTGGAAACACTTTTATCTTTGGAAAGTACTCTTTTAAAAGAAAGTCATGATTTCCTTCCAAATAGATAACTTCAATAAAACGTGCAATTTCATTTATAAGTCTAATAATTTTTCGGTTTTGCATCTCAGTATATGAAACGCCACCAAAAAGAGCATCAAATACATCTCCCATGAGAATCAGTTGTGTAGGGTGTAAAGTTTTAGAGTGAATAGCTTCTATTAAGCCAAGAAGTTCAGGACGAAGGTTTGAATAGTGGGCGTCGCATACCAAGTATGCGCCCTCTTTAAGAGAGAAATTTTTATGGGACATATGCAATGATTGGTAGTGCTAAATTTTCATCTAGTCCACACATAAGATTAGCATTTGCGACTGCCTGTGAAGATGAACCGCGGAGGATATTATCAACCGCACTATTTACATAAAGTTTATTCCCTTTTTTTTGTGCATAAATGTCACAAAAGTTAGTTCCAGAACATGACTTTATATCTACCGGTTTATCAAAAATTCTCACAAAAGGTTCATCTTTGTAAAACTCTTTGAGAATACTGAGAGGATCAATATCTTCATTGATAAGCATATAAGCATCAATAAGTTCTCCTCTTGTTGCAGGAATAAGGTGAGGAACAAAGTTTACATCAAACTCTTTACCGCTTTGCTTGAACAGTTTTTCCTGAATTTCAGGTTCATGTCTATGACTTAGCACCTTATATGGAAAAATATTTTCATTTATACTTATAAAGTGTGTCGTCTCAGTACACTTTTTTCCCGCACCGCTAACACCACTTTTTGCATCAATGAAAATAGGAAAATTTTCATCAATATACTGTGTAAAAGGAATTAATCCAAGTATTGTAGCAGTAGGATAACAGCCAGGATTTGCTACTAAAGAACTTTTTTTAATCTCTTCTCTATAAAGCTCTGGAAGCCCATATACGGCTTGTAAAAGATGTTCTTTATCTTCATGTGGGCAATAATACTTTTCATATGTTTCAAGCTCTAATCTGTAATCGGCTGAAAGGTCTACTATTTTTATACCTGCTTCAATCAAACCCTTTGCAAAGCCCATAGAAGCCTGATGTGGTAATGCTAAGAACACAAGTTCACATCTTTTTGAAATCTCTTCTACATCAGCTTTTTCAACACTACATGTAAAAATATCTTTCATAGATGAATGAAGTTGATCTAACTCAACACCACCTTCACTTGTAGCAACATAACTTATTTGAAAAATTGGATGATTGACTAGAATTTTAATAAGTTCTAATCCTGTATATCCACTAGCCCCAATTACACCTACATTAATGTGCATCAAAAACAATCTCCTGATATTTCACTTCTTCAATTTCAAACTCTTTTTCTCCACCTGGAAGTTTCACTTTTATTTCGTCACCCTCTTCACAGCCTAGTAACTGCTTTGCAAGAGGAGAAGCAAAGGAGATAAGCCCCATATCCGGGTTTGATTCACATCCACCAACGATTGTGTATACAACTTCCTCATCTGTTTCTAGGTCTGTCATCACAACTGTCGAGCCAAAACTTACCTTTGCATGTTCAAGCTCACTTGGATCAACAATTTGGGCATTTCCTAAAATATCTTGAAGTTCCCCAAGTCTTGTATCAATATTTTTTTGCATCTCTTTTGCAGCATGATACTCTGCATTTTCCTTTAAGTCCCCATGTTCTAAAGCTTCTTCAATTGCTTTCACACAAGCAGGACGTTTTACCTCTTTTAAGTCTTTTACTTCAGCTTGTAATTTGTTATACCCAAAAAGTGTCATAGGTTCTATTTTTTGCATTATCGTTCTCTTATAATATTTATATTTTACTAATTGTGATTATATCAAAATTCCTCTCGCTTGACACAGACTCTGTTTTTACCACTCTCTTTGGCTTCATATAAGGCTTCATCCGCCCTGTTAATTGCCATCTCAAAATTTATTTCATTTTCAATATTTACCTCTGCAACACCAATACTTACGCTGACATGGATATATTCCCCTTTATCCACTTCAATTTCTATTTCTAGAATTCCCATACGAATCTTCTCTGCAATAATTTTTGCCCCTTCAATATCCGTTTCTGGGAGTAGTATCAAAAACTCTTCGCCTCCCCACCTAGTAATAACATCACTTTTTCGGCTCTTACTTTTCATTAGATTTGCAATAGCTATTATCGTCTCATCACCTATTTGATGCCCATAAGTATCATTAATGTGTTTAAAGTTATCTATGTCAAGCATCATTAGGCTTATTTGGGTATTGTTTCTTCTTGCTAAATCTAATATATACCCAGAAGTTGTCATAAAATATCGTCTATTGTAAAGCTGTGTCATATAATCACGTGCTGCTTGATCTTGCATAATTTTATTTATTTCTCTTTGCTTTGAAAAAAGAATAAGTGAGATACTCAATCCAAGTGCCAATATACCAAATGCCCACCAAAATAGCGTGTAGTCCCTACGTTCATCGTACTCTATGGAAATCCATCTATTTTCTATTGTTTTTCGTTCTTGAAAATTGATACTTTGCAGAGCTTTTTTCATGATTTCCAGAAGTAACATATCATCATTTCTAACAGCTATAGAGTGTGCCCAACTACTCTCAAATTTTCCTGAAATTTTCAAGTCTCCCATATACTCTTTTTGAAAAAGATGACTAATATCGGCGAGACTCCCTACATATCCAAACAATTCTCCATTAACTACCTTCATCAGTCCCTCTTCACTGTTTTTCACCTCAACAATATCAAGATTTGGATACTTATTTTGCAAAAGTTCAATAAACGCAAATCCTTTTGTAGCCCCAATTTTTTTCTCTTTTAATATTTTAAAATTATCTATAAAAGGTACATTCATTTTTGTCGCAAGTACTAATGAAAGTTGAATATAAGGTTCTGTAAAGTTTAAATACTTCTCTCTACTTGGTGTCTTCATTGCCAAAGAGAGTATGTCACACTTACGTGCTTTAGCAAACTCAAGACTTTCGTTCCAGCTCTCTGTTTTTATAAGTTCTATTTTCGTTTTAAGTCTTTGTTGTATAAGTTGAAAATAGTCTGCACTTATCCCTATATATTTTCCTTTTTCTATCTTCTCATAAGGCATCCAGTCAGGATCTATACACACTTTAATCATCTTTTTATTTACAAGATACTTTTTCTCTTTGAGTGTTAAGAAACTGTGCGCATATTTAAAAATAAAACTATGAATATCGATATTGTTTTGAATCAGTCCCATAACATTATAGACATCATAAGCTCTTTGTATTTTATTGGAGTCAATCTCACCCAGTTGATGTCCCTGCTCGTATGCCAATTTTTTCAGTTCTTCACCTTCAAAACGAAGCGCATTTTTAGATTTTTTTTGCGTATTATATTTTTTAGCTATTACATCTACTGTTTCATCAATATGAGCAAAAGCATATTCCCATCCTTTTAATGAAGCATCTCTAAAATCACCAACTCTTTTCATGCTCTTTTGAACATTAAAAGAGCTCGTAAATAAAATGTCATCATAAAAATCAAAACCTTCATTTTGAGCTCTGAAGACTCGTATTTCTCTGTTTTTTTCTTTGAGTAAAAAAGGCTCATTACTGATGTAAGCAGCCATAATATCAGTCTCACCATTTAAAAGACTATCTACGCTGTATGAGTGCTTTTGCAAATGCATATCTTCACTGCTTAAATGATGTTTTTTTAACATACTTTGCAATGAAACTGCATTAGACATATCTTGGGTCACCATAATTTTTTTATTTTTAAAATCTTTTATGGAGTAAATGCCGGAGTCACTAAGAGCAATAAAAACGGATGGAGAAGACTGAAAAATTGCGGCCAACATCTGCAACTCTTTACCTCTTGCGATGTCTATGATAAGAGAAGAGCGTCCTATACCATAAGTAGCTCTTCCACTTAAGACCTCTTCAATTGTATCGAGTCCCGAAAACTCTCTTATATCTACATCAAAACCGGCGTCTTCGTAAAAACCCTTTTCTTTTGCCATATAATAGCCGGCAAATTGAAACTGATGCTTCCATGCAAGTTGTAAAGAAACCTGCTCCAACTCTTGTGCGGATAGAGATAGACTAAGAAAAATAGTAAAAATAAAGAGTCGTAAAAAGCCATACATGCTGACCCTCTCTAGTCTAATAGTTTATAATAAATTATTATATCACAACTAATTCAGGCCATCTGTGAAAGATCAAAAACTACTACATCTCCACCACTAAGAGTAATAAAAACTTTACAAGCTTTTTTCTCTATACTGAGTGCATTGTTAAATCCATCTGCTAATCGTAAGTTTGATTTTGAATAGGGGTCATAAGCGTAAAGAGATCTATCTTCTATATAAAAGACTCTACCGCCTCCGCAGCCGTCACCAACAATACCTTCACAGACTAAAGGGGAAGAGAGATCAAAACCATCCACTATCATTACACTCTTCTTTTGCCTCTTTGACAAATTCAACAAACCCAGTAGCATTTTTATCTAAAGCTATATACTCTTTATATGTGTACTTTTTAAAAATGGCTTCATCAAGGCATTTACACAGTTGCGATTTCTTCTCTTCATCACAATGATTTAAGAGTTCTACTTTTTGTGCCTCTTCCCACCCAAAGTAACTTGTATAAAATGGATAAAGTGCCCAAATTGCAAACCCTACTGTAAGCACAATATTAAAAATATACTCACGTTTTTTCTCTTGAATATATTTTCTAACATCATAAACTATAAGTGCTAGAAAAAAAATCTCCAAAGTTATAATAAACCAGTCACTCTCTAAAAAGTCAAACACCTATCTTTCCTTTGTCAGTTTCTTAATTGCTTCAGCACACATAGTAAGCCCAAAAGATGCGGTTACTCCCATAAAGCTCCCTTTAGCTTTAATATTCGCTTCTTCACTGGAGAAAATTACTTTATATTTTTTCTTAAAACCTCGTTTCTTTAACTCATAACGAATTTTTGCACCAAACTTATCTCCATAACTCTTCCAAACGTCATCAACTTTGATCTGCGTTGGATCCATACGTTTCGCACTTCCAAAAGAGCTAATAAGCTTTTTATAACACTTTTGTGCAAGTGCGAGTTTTGCACCCCTATCGTCAATAGCATCAAGTACCAAGTCATATGGTTCAAAATCAAAATCCCATACCCACTGCTCATCTATACGAGTTGTGATTATCTCTAATTCTGGATAGTGTTCTTTAAGTGCTTCAACCTTTGTTTCTCCCTCATGGAGTTCAGACCACATCTGACGATTTTGATTTGTTTTATCATACGTGTCAAAATCAACTATTGTAATTTTTGTAACACCGCTTCTGTAGAGACAATCCAAACAAAAACTACCAACACCACCAACACCTAAAAGTATAACTCTAGCATTTTGCAAGTTTTCAAAGCTGCTGCCAAGCAGCATCTCTATACGCTGATAACGCTCCAAACTACTCTACCCATTCTGAAAGTTTTTTCATGCTTTCATAGGCTGAAAGGTCAAGCATGATCGGGGTGATAGAGATATAACCTGCTTCTATCGCTTCATAATCACTCATATGTTCATGCTCTTCTCTACTGCTACGTGTGGAAAAGTTCAGCGGATGAAGTCCAAGCCAATGATACTCTTCACCACGAGGATTTCTATGGAGATGTGAATCGTTTGCATAGTGTCTATAACCTGCATAGGTTACTTTCATTTGAGTTTCATGAACATCAGAAGGGATATTTACATTTAAAAACTCTCTTGAAGGAAGTGGAAATGCACCTTGACGAATTTTTGTTACCAGCTTCTTAATAGTTCTTTGTGCCAAAGAAAAATCACCATCTGGATTTGTGAAGTCCATCACCTGACTGATTGCTATAGAGGGAATGTTATGAAGGACTCCTTCCATAGCACCCGCTGCAGTTCCAGAATAAGTAATATCCTCACCCATATTTGAACCACGATTTATACCACTCACAAGTAAGTCAGGTTTTTGCTCTTCAAACATCGTACTGAGTGAAAGATAAACGCAGTCCGTAGGTGTACCGTCATCAAGTTTATAAAAATCATCCTCTACACTGACAAAACGAAGTGGTCGTGTAAGTGTTAATGAGTGTCCACAAGCAGATTTTTCATTTGCCGGTGCAACTACTGTTACACTTACATCCTCTAGCTCTCTTAGTGCTTCAACTAAAGCGAGCAAACCCTTTGCCTCATATCCATCATCATTTGTTACTAAAATTGTGTACTTTTTATTCATAGTCGTATTTTAGCTCATTTTTCCAACGAGAGTCTAAAATCTTTCTATTGCTTCAAGTAAATTAATAGCTTCATCAGTTAAATGAAGGTGTTTATACTGCACAGAGACTTTATGAGAATCTAAAAGACTCTCTATAGCATTTAAGGCTTTTTGAACATCTATCTCTTCTGAACTCAACACAGCAAAATCATCACCAAAAATTCTAAAAACTAAAGAGTTATCAAAACACGCAATCAACAGATTTGCAATTTGTGCCAGAAGCTTATTCCCTTCTTCCCAGCCGTGCTCTTTATTGTAATAAGAAAACTCCTCAAGTAAAAAAACATCTAAAGAGTTATAGAGTTGTGTTTGTCTATTTTTTGCAAGAGTAATATCTAGATAGTTTTGATTATATGCATCGCTCATTGGGTCTTTATAAAAGTAAGCAAAACGTGCTTTTTCAATTGGAGTGCTAGGTACTTGTGAGATATTTTCATCTATATAAATTTTTTGCAACACCTCTAAAGCAGCAGTTACAACCTCAGGATGAAACTGCTTTTCACTGAGTAAACGTAACTCTTCAAGTGCTTCATGGATTGATTTTCTCGCCTTATATATTCTGTTAGTAGTCATTGCATCAAATGCATCCGCAACTATCATGATATGCGAGAGTCTTGGAATTTCCTCACCTTTAATTCCACGTGGATATCCTGTTCCATCATAACGCTCATGATGTGACTGTATAATTTCTGAGAGTGCTTCAAACATAGGTACATGACTCAAAAGCTGATAACCGACATTCACATGTTCTTGTATGAGTTCATACTCTAAACTATTAAGTTTTTTTGGATTTAGAAGTACCATATCAGGAGTAGCTACTTTACCTATATCGTGTAAAAAACCAGCTTGATAAATCTTGTCTGTATCTTCTTGTGTATACCCCATAGCCTCAGCAATCATTTTTGAATACTCCGCAACACGACGTGAATGTCCTGCTGTATATGTGTCACGGGCTTCTATCATATCCACCATTGAGTAAAGCGTTTGTTCATAGTTTTTATTTTCAAATTCAAGTAAATTTTTTAGCTCTTTATTTTTTAAAGCTACCATCTGCTCTAAACTCGTCTTATACTGTTCATTCTCCCTGGACATAAAAATGCTTTTTGCAATTTTAATAAGCTCTTCATTAAGCTGTTCCAAATTAAACGGTTTAATGATATACCCATCTACGCCTATTTTAATTGCATCTACAAAATACTCTGCATCACTATGGGCACTTGTTATGAGAATAAACTGTGAAGCCTTTATATCTTTAATTTCTTTAACCATATCCAAGCCATTTAACTTTGGCAAAGATATATCACTTATAATGAGATCATAGACTCTTCTTTTATACTCTTTAAGCCCCTCTTCTCCATCTACAGCGACATACACTTCCTTAAAAAACTTTCTTAAATACTCTCCCATTGAAGTACTAATAACGCTATCATCTTCAACATATAATACAGAGAGGGTCTGAGCATACTCTCTAAGCTCCACTATACTACTCATTTTCTATCTCACATCCTGGAAGTTGAATCCTAAAACAACTTCCCTCAAGACTATTTTCTACACTCAGAGTACCTTGAAGATGCTTCTCTACAATCATCTTACTCATATAAAGCCCGAGTCCCGTACCATTTTTTTCATCTTTAGTGCTAAAGTATGGTTCAAATATTTTTTCAATAACACCCTGTGGTACACCACCTCCATTATCACACATTTCTAAAAATACTGACCCAGTGTCTTGAAATATTTTCACGGTAATTTTTTTGCTTTGCGTTTTGTTAGACTCCATCGCTTCTTTAGCATTTTTTAAAAGATTGATAAACACCTGTTGTAGTTCACGAGTAAATACTTGGACCTTCGTAACATTCCTAAAATCAGTTTCAATCTCAATATTATGGCTCTCCAAACTTTTTCTTATAACACCATAAGCTTGCCAAAATACCTCTTCAAGTCCAATAATCTCTTTCACTTTATCAGGTCTAAAAAAGTTTCTAAAATCATCTATAGTCTTTGAAAGGTGTAAGGCCTGCGCATTTATATCTACCAAACTTTCTTTGAGAGAATTAATATCAAAGTTATCCAATTCAATATCTACTAAAACATTGTTGACATTCATTGTTATAACACTTAAAGGTTGTCTCCATTGATGAGCTATCATACTAATCATCTCTCCCATCTCGGCATAACGCGACTGTGCTATCATCAAGTCATTTTTAACCTGTAACTCTTTTGCTAAAACCTTCTGTTTTGTAATATTTATATACACCTGACCTATTGAAATTTCCCCATTATCATGCATTATACGAAAAAAAAGTGCTCTAAAAATTTCTTCTTTGAGACCTATAAACTCTAAAATCTCTTCTGCAACGCCTTCATTATAAGCTTTCTTATTTAGGCTCATTATCTCATCTTTTACCCATGCTTCTAACTCAACATAAAACTCTGTTGCAGCTCTATTTTCATACACAAGTTCTAAATTCTCATCCACTATACGCACAAGATAGGGAATATGAGTCATAAACATCTCAAACTCATTTTTTGCATCTTTTAATTTTGATTCTAACTCTTTATATTCAGAAATATCTGTGTGAAAACCAACCATTCTTACAGGCTTTCCATCTGAATCAAAAAATGTTTTTCCTCTATCTAAAATCCAAACCCAATGCCCATCTTTATGACGTAGTCTATGTACACTGTTGTATATTAAACCTTCTTTTTCCTGACTCTTTTTTATAGCATCTATAGTTTTTTGTAAGTCCTCTGGATGAACGCGTTCTTCCCATGTTTCAAAGCTATCTAGCAACTCTTCATGAGTAAACCCTAACATAGATTTCCAACGTGGCGAAAAGTAAACTTCATTTGTTTGTAAATTCCAATCCCAAAGACCGTCTTTCGTTCCACTAACTGCCATTTCAAGACGTTCTGAAACTTTTTCTATCGCTGTCTCATTCTTTTTAATTATCTCTAATTTTTCAAGATAAATTTCACTTACAAGCTTTTGATATGTTTGGATACGTTTATATATTAGTAGAATAAAAAATATGAGCATTAATACAATTAAGACATAAAGAACGATTTGATAAAGTGTGAAAAAAAGATTTTTCTTCACTATTTCTTGAAAGAAAACAAGTTTGATAATATTCTCACCATTAAAATCTTTTAGAGGAAGTACATGAGTAACATAGCGTTTATTTTTGTAAATAACTTCTTCATAATTTTTTAAACTTGTTTGTGAAGAGAGCATTTGAGAGACTCTCTCCACATCTTCTGGTTTTTGAGCATGAAGTCTATACTCTCCAATAACATAATTATTTGCATCATCATAAAGATGAGGCATATACTCTTTTACAAAATAAACACCTCTATATCCATTAATCTCCTCAATTTTATCAACTATAAAATTAGGATTTAAACCTATTTCAAGTGCTCCAATGTATTTTCCCTCTTGATTAAAAATAGGCCCCATTATTCTATAAACGTTAGCATAAACACCTGTCTCATATCCACTTATGAAAGTATGTTTTTTATGTATCTCTTGCAACATTGGTCGAATGGATGCTATATCATCGCCATAAAACATAGGTTGATGAACACGAAGGAATGAGTTTCCATTAGCTAAATGAACGTGCATGACTTGAAAATTTGGTGCTTCTCGTCTAAAAATATCAAATTTAGGTTTTAAAAGAGCATACATAGCTTCTCTATCGCCTTTTTCTAACAATGGAACTAAGTTTGTGGTCTGGATTAACCTTTTGAGTTTATATTCATACTCATTTAAATAGTGCTTAATAATATGTCGAGTGCTTTTATCCAAGTTTTCATAATAAATCCGTTCTTCCTCTTTTTGAACCGCTTCTGTGGCCATCGAAACTGCAATAGCTATAAACGTAGAAAGTATAAAGGTAGCAACTACTATATAAGCTATAAACCTTTTGAATAATAACTCTGAGCCTAATGCTTTTAACTTCTCCATAATTAATACAATTCCTCTAAAAGATCACTTCCGCATTCAAGTTTGTAAAACCATTCTAAAAAAGCTTTTACATTATCTGCTGCAAATATAAAACCATGTTGTGGAGCTATAATTTCAACATCCAAACCATCAACCTGACTAACCCAAGCACGACATAACTTATTAGATGCCATGTAGCGTTTATGAAACACTTCTATATGCTTTAAATGTTCTTCAAATTTATCTACTTGTTTATAGTTTTCTTTAGAGTGTACTATTGCCGCTCCAATATCACCAGAAAAAAGAATTTTTGACTGAGAATCATAAAGTGAAAAATTTCCTGGAGAGTGTAAAAAATGTGCTGGAATAAACTTTAAAAACTCCTTTCCAAATCCAATTTTAGCTCCATGATCCGCAAGAGCCATTATACGACTCATTTCCATAAGTCCATAATGACTCATGAAACGTACCCACAACGAACTCATAATAAACTTTGCTTGTGTAGTAATTGCCCACTGGGCTATAGAACCAGAAACATCGGGGTCTTGATGGGAGAAAAAAATAAATTTAATTTTTTGAGGATCAATATATTTTGAAATTGCTTCATATAGTTCATCAAAAATAGCTTCACTACCCGGATCTATCAAAACCGCGGAATCTTTATGAACTATGAGATACTGATTTACAGAAAGGAAGGCATCTTCTTGTTGCTCATCATCAAAACTAAACATCACACACTTGTGAATGCCATTATCATATAATACTTTCTCGTTTTCAGCCATTTTGCAATCCTTTAAACTCTCTAATTATAGCCATCTGACGTTTTGTTATATATTTAAGTAAATTAGTTTTTTCAGTATTGATAAATAAAAATACAAGACTAAAACTATGTTTAGATTCACTCATATAATAAAAACTAGCTCGTGTATTTATAATAAAAGGTTTTCTATCTAGTTCTAAAACAATGTCTAAAATAACTTCCTCATTATCTTCTAGACCTGCAGGAAAAGCGTTAAGATTCAACTTAATAGCATCAAGTGAAATATCTTCAATAAATACATCACCATGAAACTTCCCTTCTCGAATAAAAAGCGAAACAGTATGCTTCTCCTCCGGTACAACACGAATAGTTTTACGCTCAATAGCAGAGTGGCGTACAAAATGGAGTCCTTGTAATTCACACTCTTGTTGTTCAAAACTGATTCGTTTGACACTACTACACTCAAGATGACGAGGAAGTGCATTTGAAACAAGCAGTGTTTTTTGTTCAAACTGTAGCGATTTTAATTGTAGGTATGTTGTTTTGAGAAAAAGTGATTCTTTGGATACATTATTTATGAGCGCATTGTTAGTTATACTTAAACCCTTATAAAAATTATGTACTTCTATCTGTGCATTGTTACGTTGTAAAACCTCTAAAAGATTATAAAGTGCCTTAGACTCCTCTTCCCTTAGATCCTGTAGACTTTGCTTTTCATCAAACAGTCTCAATAGATTAAGTTCGGTAACATCATCAAAAGAGATTATTGCATATCCTTTTTGCTCAGGTATAGTCTGATATTTTGCAATAAAATGACGAAGTTCAGCTTTAGGATTTTGCATTTTCACATGAAAAAGTTTCTGTTCATTATTTTCAAAGACATCATACACATTAATCTCTCCATGTTGATACAAAAAACCATCATGAGGTAAAAATTCGTAGGTTAAATCTTCATATTCGTTTATAAACTCTTCAAGAGTTTCAACTTCAAAATAATCTAAAAAGAGTTGATTAGCAAGTGTAGGTTTATTTTTATACATCATTAAAACCATAGAACTTTGATAGTTAAAAATACTTTTAAGATGCATAAAAAAAAGTTGATTCTCCCTCTCCTTACGTATCTCTTCTACTGCTTTAAAAAGTGTATCGGTTAATTCAGTGACGTTTACCGGCTTCTTTAGATAACTAAAAACCCCATCCCTTATGGCACGAAGTAAAAACTCCTTATCGTCAAAAGCAGACATTATGATTACCCGTGTTCTAGGATCTATAGATTTAACCTTCTCACTCAAAGTTAATCCATCCATACGAGGCATTTTTATATCTGTAATAAGAATATCAGCTCTATTTTTTTTATAAAGTTCTAAAGCTTCTTCTCCATTCGCTGCTATATTAAGATTCTCAAAAAACTTCTGAAATAATTTCGTAGCATTTAAACGTAAGGCATCATTATCCTCAACATACAAAACATGTAAATCTTTTGCACTCTCTTGAAGCTTTTTTAAGTCACCCATGAATATACTAATCCCTTTTGTCTTCTCATCTAATACTCTTGTAGATAATACTCTACCATAGCTTGAGAAGAAAAAACTTTAAATTACTTGATAAGAGGATTTACCATAGCTAAAAACTGATCTCTTGCTTGTGCATTTGCACTGGCAATAATGTAACCTTTATGATGGATAGGATCTATCTCTTTACCTGTTAAGTCTGTCACAAATCCCCCACTATTTTTTATAATCAAATACGCAGCAGAGAGATCCCACGCATTTGCAGGCGATTCAAAATAGACTATATAGTTACTAAATGCCCCTTTGGCAACCATACACATAGAGTACGTAATGCTGCCGCCGATAGAGGTGAGTTTTTTAATTTTCTCCTCCTTAAAAAGTTGGTTAAGGGTACCAACAATTGGATGAGAACGTTCTGGTCTAAAATTTACAACAGCTACATGAGGATTTTGTCTTAGGGGCAAAGTAAGCATTCCAATATAAGACATAGCACCCTTTTCTGTTTGAAAGAACTCATGTGTAAATGGGTTATAGACTATACCCAAGATAACCTCTTTGTTATCAATAAGAGAGAGATTAATCGCAGAGGTGTTTTCATGTGTAATAAAAGCCCATGTACCATCTATTGGGTCAATTGCCCAGTAAGGTTTTGCTTCATCAATGGCATCACAATTTTCCTCGCCCATTACCTGAATATCAAAGCTGTCCTTGAGACGTTTTGTCATGTAATCTTGTACTTGTTGATCTATATTGCTTACAGGCGTATCGTCTGATTTAAAATCAAAACTAAAAGTGTTTGTCTCTCGAGCTTCACGAATTATACGCCCCGCCTCTTCTACAATCTGTTTTGCTATGATTAAGTATATGTTTCTCATCTCTCATCCTTTTTTGCTCACATAAGTGTAACTTGTATTGTATGAAACTCTACATAAAGTGTGTGACAGGATTTGTCTTAATTCTTCACTATTCTTGTCGATATAGATGCAACATATCTATGAGAAGAGAAGATGAACACAAACTATGCACTTGATAACTACCGTTCGCATGAGTTAAATATCTCGATGAAAACATCCAGCGGAGATCTAATCACTATGGATTTTTCAAATGAAACTTCAACTTCGATAAGGCAGATGCAAAGCGATAATGGATCACAAAACTTTATGAAGTTTAGTAGTATGCAGGCTTTTTCATTCTCTATGCGAGGCAACGGTTTAGATACACAAGATCAAAAAGAGATAGATGCTTTCATGGAGATAGCACAACCATATATTGACAACTTCTTAGAAGGGCTTGGTAGTGATTCACAGAACTCTCCAGTAGGCAAGGTTGCACGTGACATCGCCTCAGTATTTGAACCAAGTAAAGAACGTGAACCTGCGGAAAAGGAGAGTGTCAAAGCAAATATAGTAAAACTCTTTGACAAAGCTCTAAGTGAATTTGAAGCCCCCAAACAACTCTCACCACAAGAGATGATAGAAAAAATATTTAATGAAAGCCAAAAACTTTTAGAAAAAACTCTTGAAGAGTTTGATACGTTTAATAAGATGCTCTATGCCTAATGTCTCTAAGAAATTTACTCTTTATTAAACTTACTTAGTAAATAGAGACACTCTCCAATATCAAAACTCATTGCTGCACTATTTATATCTGTTGCTATTTTTGTAAAATACTCTCTATCAGACTCATTTACATCACTCTGTAGTCTCTTTGCAAACTCTTCTATAAGTGTTATATCGCCTTTATTTTTTGCCGCATCTAGTAAAGTTATAAGTTCGGGATAATCACGAAGAGAAAAAAACTGGGGCTCTTGCATCACTAATTCTTCTTCAAAAAGCTCTTTTTTCTCATATGGTAAATACTCACTCATAACCCCTACAAGTTTTTCATACTGTATCGGTTTCGTTAAAAAGGCATCAAAGATGCTATTTTCATCATTTTCATGAGAGAAAATCACAGAAGCTGTCAAAGCGACAATAGGTACATTAGAAAAACTTTTTATCTCATTTGTTGCCTCGTATCCATCTTTATTAGGCATTTTCAAATCCATAAAAATAAGATCATATTCCTCAGTTTTAGCCATATCAACTGCCTCTTGACCATCTTTTGCCTCACTTACCTCCATAACACTCTCTTTAAGATACTCCACTACAAGTTCACGATTCAAGTCTATGTCATCAACTACAAGGATTTTTGCTTTTGCAAAAATGTAAGATGCTGCCTCGCTCTCATGCATATCTACAACTGCATCACTCACAGCCACATCAGGTATAGAGATAAAAAATCTTGTTCCAACATCTTGCTTACTTTCCACACTTACAGTTCCGCCCATCAACACAACAAGCTGTTTAACAATAGCTAATCCAAGCCCTGTACCGCCATAAATTTTATTGCTCTGATTTGAATGTTGCGTAAAGGTCTCAAACATCCTTTCTTGCTCTTCTGGAGCTATACCTATTCCAGTATCTTTAACCTCTATGAGAAGTGTAAAGTGTTTTTTATCTTCATGTTCTAAAGAACTTATGGAAAGATTCACTTCCCCCTCAGGTGTAAATTTTATAGCATTACTTAAAAGGTTAAAAATTATTTGACGAGTACGAATCTCATCTATGATTATAGTTTGAGGAACATCACTATCTACATTTACATTGAGTGCAAGTGCCTTAGATTTTGCCTTATGTGTAAATATGGTTTGAATCTCTTTTGCAATCATTCGAATATCTGTAGGCATATATTCAAGCTGTAGTTTTCCAGCTTCCACTTTTGAGATATCTAAAATATCGTTGATAATTCCTAAAAGAACTTTTGAGCTGTCCTGCACAGATTTTGCGTAATTTTTACTTACTTCATCTTCAACATGTTTCTCTAGTAAATCTGTAAAGCCGATAATAGCATTCATAGGTGTACGTATTTCATGAGACATATTTGCCAAAAATTCCGATTTCATTTTGTTTGCGAAATTAGCCTCATCAGTTGCTTGTTGAAGTTCAACAGTTCGTATCTCAACGAGCGACTCAAGATTTTTATTGAGGGATTCTAATGCCTCTTTACTTCTTTGCATCTCTTTTTCCGTTTTTCCCATATTCATTATGATTACGGAGAGTACAAACCACTGAAATAGGACAAAAGCAGCATGAAGAACCACTACATCAAATCCACATCCATAATTAAACACGACTATTGGTGTATTTAAAAAGGATATATTAAACTCTTGAAGATAATTAAATATAAGATGATGTACTATAATAAAAATTGCCCCTATAGCAATTGTACGCATATTTTTATAGATGACTAAAAATGCAAGCGCCCCAAAAATGTGAAAGTGCATCTCTATTCTTCCCAAACTCTGCTGTATCATAATCACTGAGAACGTTAATAGTACTAAAGCTATAACATCTCTAAATGTCTGTGAACCTTTAAAGTACTTATATGTAAAAGCTGTAATGGCAAATAAAATAGCACCACCTACAAACCCAAGGTAAAAGGAGTGAAATATATAAGCGACAACTGTTGCACAGAGAACCCAATGCACAAAAACAAGTTGTAACATAAACTTATCGGCATGTGCTATACGACTTTTTGGATCGATTGTAAGCGCATTGTTTAAAAGTAATCTTTTTAAAAAACTATTCATTCATAAGCTCCTTTATATCAGCTCTTATCTGCTCAAAATCATAAGGATATGCAGTATAAACATACCGTAACTCCTGCGTTTTACCGTCTTGTTTTAAGAGATAAAGATTTGCAGAGTGTTCATACTCCCCCTCTTGCATCAGTGAAGGTGCGAATGAGACATCAAATGGCTTTGTATACTCTCTTAACTGTTGCTTCGTAAGTTGTATCCCAACAAAACTTTTGTGAAAAAACTCTGCAAATCTTTGTGAAAGAGTTTCATCTTTTGGTAGAGATATATCCATAAAAACAACTCCTAAAGCTTTTTGGGTAGCACTCTCAGAGGTCTCATAAAACTGTGCCAAGGATGTGAGCCGAGGAATACATACATCAACACATCCTGAGTATCCAAAAAAGAGTAAAAGTACACTCTTATCCTGCTGTTTAAGTAGTTCCAATGATAAAGGCTTCGCAAGCTCCATACGAGAAACTCCTTTTGTAAAGAGTGTCGGCAAGACCATTACGCCCACTGAAACAAGAATAATAATAGTGAATAATAACCATGCTACTAATTTTTGTCGCATCAGTTTTGATGTTGACGCTTAATCTCTAAAATTTCGTCTAAATTTTCTATGAAGAGATCAACAAGCTTAGGTTCAAATGCTTTTCCTCGTTCTGCTTGTAAAAAAGCTATTGTCTCCTCTACACTCCATGCTTTCTTATACACCCTATCATGGCTCAATGCATCAAATACATCACATATTGCTGTTATTCTTCCATATATGTGTATTTGCTCTCCTGACAAGCCTCTTGGATACCCTGTTCCATCCCATTTTTCATGATGTTCATGAGAAATAGTTGCTGCAGCCTGTAAAAGTGCATGTTTAGATTGATGAAAAATTTTCCAACCATATGCACGAGCCAAAACTTCTGAAAAAAGTGAAACTCTATTTACATGTTCTCCTGTCTCTTGAGAACGCCACTCCCCAAGTTCACCAAAAGTATGGAGAATCTCTTTTTGTGTTGATACAACATCTTCTCTGAGTTGTACTTCAGAAGTTATATTTGTTCGTATGCTAATGTATTCCAAAATCTCATTATTAATATCAAGAATTGGTAAAATCGTAGTATCTACAAAATATGGATGACCATCTTTTGTACGGTTTTCTATAAGTCCACGCCAGATTTTTTTACTAGATATAGTTTCCCATAGCTCTTTAAAAAAAAGAGATTTCATATTTGGGCTACGAATCATATTATGACTATGCCTTATCAACTCTTCTCTTGTGTATCCTGAAATTCGACAAAATTCATCATTCACATAAGTTATAATTCCATACTTATCTGTTTTTGAAACCAATGACGTACTGTCAACAGCCACTTTGTACTGCTCTAGCAGCACTTTTGTTTCATCAACTTCAGCTTGCAGTTTCTCTTTTGCTAAAAAAAGTTCTACATGTGTTTTAACTCTATGGAGGAGTTCTAACTCATCGAAAGGTTTGGTAATATAATCTTCTCCACCATGTTCAAAACCTTTACGGATACTCTCTTTATCAGCGTTCGCAGAGAGAAAAATAATGGGAATTTTTTTAAACTTTGGATCTTTTTTTATAAAATCAGCAGTTTCGTAACCACTCAATTCTGGCATGTTAATGTCTAAGAGTATCAGTGCATAATCTCGTATGCCCAACTGTGCTATTCCGCTCTTTCCATCAGTAGCAAAGAAGATTTTATAGCGACTACTTGAACGAAGCACATTCGCAGCAAGTTGGATGTTTTTTGGATTATCATCAATGATTAAAATATTGTACTTTTCTTCAAACATTTTAATACCTTAAAATCAATTATAAATAGATTATCACATTAAATATTCCACTATACTTAAAGAAATGTAAAAATACTATCATGGTATAAAAAATGCTTTAAATTAATTATGAAATACCTTTTTATTATACTCATACTTAGCCTATCTCTTTTTGCAAATGCACTTGAAAAGAAATATAAAAAACTAAACGATACCATAGCTTTACTTTCAGGAAAGATGCTTCCTGAAGAACGTGTGGCACTCTGTTACCTTACTATGTCTACACATGAGCAATTACTCCTCTCATTAGCATTTGATGTAGATTCACAAGTGGAGCTAGAGTCCATTCGCCAAAAAACTATTCAAACCCTTTCTCTACTACGCGAAAAGAATCCACAACTTAAAGAAGATGAACTCACAAGCCTTAACAATGCCTATACAAATATGTTAAACACTTTTTATGAAATGATAGAAGAAAAGAAACAAAACACTTCACCAAAACTTCAAGAGCCTCAAATAATTTATAAAGAAAAAATTGTCTATAAAGACAGAATTGTACAAAAAGAAAAAAGCAACCTTACTTTTAGCATTTTCGCCTTTATTCTTGGGTTTGGAGCTGGCTGTATAATAGTTTTTCTGCTCTTACGTAAGGGTAAAACACCACAAAGTGTGGAACTCTCTATACACAAAGAAGTCTTAGAAGAAAAAGAACAAATAGTACAAGAGCTTGATAGACTCAAAAATGAACTTAAAGGGAGAGAAGATGAGTGTGATACCCTAAAAAGCAGTATTGCAAAACAGAGTACACAGCAAGAGACTCAAGAGCGTGAGTTTCAAGAGAGTCTTGAGCATCAAAAAGAATTACTTCAAACAACACAAGAAAAAGCTGAAATTGAAATCAAACGCATGAAAACAGAACTGCAATCACTCGAAGAGGAGTTAATAAGAATTCGAATCTGCTGTGAAACATCTGAGCAAAAAAATCAACACTTTGATGAACATTTTGAGAGTGTTGCAATACAAACGAAAGAGATGTATACAGTTTTAGAAACTATTTCAGACATTGCAGACCAAACAAACCTACTTGCACTTAATGCTGCGATTGAAGCTGCTCGTGCAGGAGAGCATGGACGTGGTTTTGCTGTTGTTGCAGATGAAGTGAGAAAACTCGCAGAAAGAACTCAGAAAAGTTTAGGAGATGCTAAACTCGAAATCTCCGCCATAGTAGATGCTATTGCATCCCTTAAAACGGAGTAAACTTGACAATCTCTTTGCATATAGTGTAAAATTCGGGTAACAAAAAAAAATATGCAAAGTATTTTAAATCTCTCCTACAAAAACAAATCACAAAAAACTAAGGTAGTCATTCTATGAGCGAAAACAGTTCTCAACAACCTCGCAACACTTCTAAAAAACCCAATTCAAAGTCCCGTACACATACTCCAGTTAAAGGTTCTAGTATTGATGACCTTCGTACAAAAACTATTGAAGAGTTAATTGCTATAGCAGAAGAACTCAATGTTGAACATCCACAAGAGCTCAAGCGTCAAGATGTCATCTTTGAAATTTTAAAAGCACAGACTGAACAGGGTGGGTTCATTCTCTTTAGTGGAATACTTGAGATAATGCAAGATGGATACGGCTTTATACGTTCAATTGACAAAAGTTTTAATGAATCAATTAATGATGCTTATGTATCTAATACCCAGATTAAACGCTTTGCACTTAGAAATGGAGATGTTGTAACTGGTCAAGTTCGTCCTCCAAAAGACCAAGAACGTTATTACGCTCTTATTAAAATTGAAGCCGTAAACGGTCTCCCGCCAGAAGCAAGTAAAAAGCGCCCTCTTTTTGAAAATCTTACTCCACTTTATCCACAAGAACAAATTAAACTTGAATACATTGAAAAAGGCTTAACTGGACGTATGCTTGACCTTTTTTCACCTATTGGAAAAGGACAACGTGGTCTTATTGTTGCACCACCACGTTCAGGTAAAACAGAACTTTTAAAAGAGATAGCACACGGTATTTCAGCAAATCATGCAGAGGTAGACCTTATGGTATTACTCGTAGATGAGAGACCTGAAGAGGTTACAGATATGGAGAGAAGTGTTAAAGGTGAAGTATACAGTTCAACTTTTGACATGCCTGCAAAAAACCATGTGAAAGTTGCTGAGATGGTTATAGAAAAAGCTAAACGTCGTGTTGAGATGGGACGTGATGTTGTCATTCTCCTTGACTCTATTACTCGTCTTGCACGTGCGTACAATACTGTAACTCCATCGAGTGGTAAAGTACTTTCAGGTGGTGTGGATGCAAATGCTCTGCACAAACCTAAACGCTTCTTTGGAGCTGCACGTAACATTGAAAAAGGTGGAAGCTTAACAATTATTGCAACAGCACTTATTGATACTGGAAGTAGAATGGATGAAGTTATCTTTGAAGAGTTCAAAGGTACTGGTAATATGGAAGTTGTACTCGATAGAAAAATCGCAGATAGAAGAATCTTCCCTGCAATTGACATTCTTAAATCTGGAACTCGTAAAGATGACCTTCTTATTAATAAAGAGGATTTACAAAAAGTATTTATTCTTCGCCAAATGATTCACAAACAAGACAACGAAATAGAAGCACTCAAGTTTGTCTATACAACTATGGGTAAAAAAGCAACCAATCAAGAGTTCCTTGATAGCATGAATACGGATAAATAAAACTATGAAAGTAGGAGTCTTTGACTCAGGAATTGGAGGTTTAACGGTTGTTAAATCTCTGCTTGAACATCAACTCTTCTCTGAAATCATCTACTTCGGTGATACAGCACGTGTCCCTTACGGAAGTAAGGATAAAAATACAATAATCCGCTATGCCATAGAAGCTGTCGAATTTTTTAAAAACTTTGAACTCGATATGATTATTGTTGCCTGTAACACGGTAAGTGCTTACGCTCTTGAAGAGATGCGTGAAAGTGCAAGTGTACCAGTTATTGGTGTTGTTGAAGCAGGAGTGCTGGCTACTGCAAATGCATTATCAAACAAAGAGGCAAATGTACTTATTATCGGAACAAAAGCAACTGTTAATTCCAAGGCTTATGAAAACTCTCTTAAAAAATTGAGCTTTACAAACCTAAATGCCAAAGCCACTCCTCTTTTTGTACAACTCGTTGAAGAGGAAATCTATAAAGGCAAAATTTTAGAGGCTACGTTTGAATACTATTTTGAAGGCCTAGCACATCCGGAAGCTGTGATTTTAGGCTGTACTCATTTTCCACTTTTAAGTGACGCCTTACGTAACTACTTCGGAGAAGAAACACTCTTAATTCACTCAGGCGATGCTATAGTTGAACACCTGGAGCGTGAGTTTAGTTTCGCAGAAAAATTCAAAGAACCTATACTCAAGTTTTTTGCCTCCGAGAATCCTGATGCACTTCGTAAAATAGCAAATGAGTGGCTCTATGAAAAATAAACGTATATCTATTTTTGGTTATGGGACAACAACAAAACCATTAAGTAAACACATTGAAAATGCAGTCTTTTACGATGATAAGTGTACTGAGCCTTATGGTGGTGAAAATGGCTCTTTTGTAAGACCATCCCATGAGTTTCAAGCTCAGCACTCAGACTTAGAGATAACTTCTCCTGGTATTCCACCATCAAATCCACTCATTCAAAAAGCAAAAAATCTCATAAGTGAATATGATTTTTTTGCAAACGTGATGAATCTAAAGATTTGGATTAGCGGTACAAATGGTAAAACAACAACTACACAGATGATGCAACACCTTTTACAAGACAAAGGAAGCATAGCAGGTGGAAATATCGGTACTCCTCTTGCAGATTTAGACCAAAGTGCACCTATCTGGATTTTAGAAACCAGCTCTTTTACTATGCACTATACTAATATTGCCAAACCCAATATATATGCTTTACTACCTTTGAGTCCTGACCACTTAAGCTGGCATGGAGATATGCAAGCCTACATCGCTGACAAACTAAAACCTCTAAAATTTATGAAAAGTTCTGACACTGCTATTATTCCAGATGCCTACAAAGAGACTCCAACAGAAGCAAAACTCATAACATACAAAGATGAGCAAGACCTTGCGAAACTCTTTGGTATAGAGATAGAACAGGTGAAATTTAAAGGAGCTTTTTTACTTGATGCTCTCTTAGCAATGGCTGTTGACAAACTCCTCTTTGATAGAGTCTCTTATGAGCAAATAAACTCCTTTGAACTTGATCCACACCGTCAAGAAGAACTTAGAGATACAAAAAATAGACTCTGGGTAAATGACACAAAAGCAACAAATCTTGATGCAACAATAGCTGCTCTAAAACGCTATAAAGAATCATATATTCACCTTATTTTAGGCGGAGATGATAAAGGGGTAGATCTCAGTGAACTCTTTGAGTATCTCCAATCATGTAAACTCACTCTCTACACTATTGGCTCAAATAAAGAGAAACTTGTTTCACTCGCAGGGCAATATAATATTGAGTTCATTAAGTGTCTAAATTTAGAAGATGCCGTAAAGCGTATAAGTATTAATTTAAAAGATGATGAAGTTGCGCTACTTTCACCTGCAGCCGCTTCCCTTGATGAGTTCAGCTCTTATGCCCAAAGAGGCAATATTTTCAAAGAAGCTATTCAAAAACTCTAATAATCTTTTAACGCTTTAAATGCTACAATGGCTCCAATTCACGTGGGAGTCAATTTTGAAAGCATCATCAGAAGTACTGGCAAGAAAATACCGTCCTAAAAATTTTGATGAGCTTATAGGTCAAGAGACTATTGCCCAGACTCTCTCTCTTGCTTTAGATGCAAACAGACTCTCTCACGCTTACCTTTTTTCTGGTCTTCGTGGAAGTGGTAAAACTTCAACTGCACGTATTTTTGCAAAAGCACTTATCTGTGAAGAGGGAATGAGTCACCAACCTTGTGGAGTCTGCTCTAACTGTACTATGGCGATTGAAGGTCGTCATATGGACATTATTGAGATGGATGGTGCAAGTAGCCGTAAGATTGATGACATTAGAGACTTAGTAGAGCAGACAAAATACAAGCCTGCAGTTGCACGCTATAAAATCTTCATTATTGATGAAGTGCACATGCTTACGAAAGAAGCATTTAATGCGCTGCTTAAAACTCTTGAAGAGCCACCTGAATATGTTAAATTTATTTTAGCAACCACAGATCCCCTAAAACTTCCAGCAACAATACTGAGTCGTACACAGCACTTTCGTTTTAAGAGTATTGCGCCAAACAAAATCGTTGAACACCTTATGCACATTTTACATTTAGAAGGAATTGAGTACGAGCATGAAGCACTTGAAATACTTGCACGTAGCGGGAGTGGAAGTCTTCGTGATACACTTACTCTACTTGACCAAGCCATTATATACTCTAAAAATCATGTAGATGTCCGTACTGTTACTGATATGCTTGGACTCGTTGACCCACAATTTTTAGCAAATATCTTTAATGCAGTTTTTGCAAAAGATTATGCGCAAATTGTCGCATATACAAAAGAGCTTGAAGATTATGAAAGTGAAATGGTTGTTGATGAGCTTATCGCCTATCTTAAAGAGCGTATGTATAACCAAGATGCTCTCTTCTCGACACTGGTACTTGAACGTTTCTTTAGAATTTTAAGTGATGCAAAATATCTTTTTAGTGTAAATGCAGATGGCTCTTTTGTCCTCTCTCTTATATTTTTTAAAATGGTCGAAGCTCTAAAAGTTCGTGAAATAGACCAGATGATAGAGTCTTTACAAAAAGAGGTAGAACATACTGATATACAGACACTACAGAGCTCAAAACCTCTCATTCAAGAGAGTCCGCAGGAGAATAAAATAACTCCTCCAAAAGTAAAAATACACTCTACAACTCCTGAGATGGCACCAAAAGAGACTCCTTCTCATACTCCAGTAGAAGAAGAACTAACTCCTATCAAGCCTATTGATCCTTATTTAAAAAAATTTGAGCACCTAGTCGCAAAAATAGGTGACAGAAATGCTCAACTTGGAGAGTGTTTTGCAAACAATATCTCATATGTATCTTATGAAAATGAAACACTCACTTGGGAAAGCTGTGCCGATGAAGAGTGCAAAAAAGCCTTAAAACACGGCTATGGAGTCATTAAACAACTTGTACGTGAAATTTTTAGTTTTGAAACAAAAATAAAAGGTGTGGTCTGCTCAAAAACAGACTCTAATGATGAACCAGAGGAATTACAAATATCCGAACAAGAATCGCCAACGACTATAGCAGAGACACCTGTGCAGACGCAAACAGAACTACAACCACAAGCTACTACTATGATAGAAGAAGCTGAGACTGGAATTGGTAGTTGTGTAACAAACTGTGCAGAACAGACACCAATAGAAAAACAAAATGGTACAGACATTACACAAGAGCCAATGGTACAAAAAGCTATAGAGATGTTTGAAGCAAAAAAGATTACTGTACAGTCAAAAATCTAAACTATCTTTTTAACGAATAATTAATAGGTATCGTCAATTCTAGTGCTTCTTTAGGCATAGGAAAAACTCCAGAGAGTGATTCTATAGTTTCAATTGCACCTTTTGAGAGAATACTATGTTGAGATGAGAGAACTTCGATACCCTTCACTTCTGCACTCTTGGACAAGAAAAATTTCACTAACACCTCCCCTTCTATGCCACGTTTACGTGCACTTCTAGGATAGTAAAGATGTTCTTGTAAGAGCTTTGTAATTTCTGCCAAATTCTCATCAATATAGAGCTCTTGCGCTGTTTTTCGAGGTTGAGTCAGTTTTTTTTCTTCAATTGGTGAAGCTTTAGATACTGGTAGAGTTTCTGGCTCTTCGTCGGCAATCTTTTCAATATCCTCTATAACTGTATCTTGGTCACTTCTTTCTAAAATTTCTTCTTCTACAGGCTTATCCAGACTCTTTGTAAGCTCTTGTTTTTGCTGATTGAATATTTCTTTGACAGGAGGTTCTTTCAACTTTAGAGGGGATTTTGAAACAATTTTTTTCTCTACAGACTTTGTCTGTTCTTGTTTTTTTGCCACTACTTTTTCTACAACTTGAGACTCTTTGGGAGTTGATAAGCAACAAAGAGGGACTAATATCCGACTCTCTTGTATACTCTCTTGTGTACTAATAAACTTTTTATAACTAATAAAAAGCAGTCCAAGCAGTATAAAGTGGACTATTAAGGAGAGTAAAAAGGAGCGGGAGTGTCTCACGGTACTCTATATGGCTCGCTTAAACTCAGGATATGCTTCTACACCAATTTCATTGACATCAAGACCTTCAATCTGCATATCATCATTTGCTCTAAAGGGAATAAACTTATTAATAACACTTAAAACAAGGTACGAACTCACAAACACAAACAGACCAATTAGCACTATACCTTTTAGTTGTGCGAGAAAAGAGACTTCAGAACTAAAAAGTGCAACAGCCAATGTACCCCAAATTCCATTCACAAGGTGAACAGAAAGTGCACCAACAGGATCATCAAGCTCTAATTTATCAAAGAGTGGAACAGCAAACACTACAAGTGCACCGCCAATACCACCAACCAAGATTGGAACATACATGCTATAAAGGTCCGGACCTGCAGTAACTGCGACAAGTCCTCCAAGTGCCCCATTTAATATCATAGTAATATCAAAAAGTTTATAACGAATATACATGATAACACCCGCTATAATCGCACCGGCAAGACCACCTGTATTTGTATTCATTATAGTCTTTGCAACAGTATCAGCAGCTTCTGGAGTTGCTATTGAACCTACACTTCCTCCATTAAAACCAAACCAACCTATCCATAACAGTAAAGCTCCAAGAACAACTAGTGGAATATTTGAAGCGGGAATTACACGAATCTGTCCATCTTTATAACGTCCTTTACGTGGTCCCATAATAAGTATAGCTGCAAGAAGTGCCCAACCTCCAGTTGAGTGAATAACTGTTGAGCCTGCTAAATCGTATAGCTCAATATTTAGTAATGTACCTTCTAAAAAATCGGCACCCCAACTAACGTTTACAACTGTTGGGTAGATAACACTACTCATTATAAGTGCAAAAATGGTTAAAGGAATAATCCTTACACGTTCACTCACACCACCACTCATAATATTTACTGTTTTACCGACAAATGCCATTTGAAACAAAAATGCAGCATATACACTCATTGCAGTATTTTCCCAAGAACCAAATGCAATAGTGTAACCAATGAGTAAAAATGCCAAAGAAGCAACTGCATAAATCATTATATTTGTTGTAAGTACAGCTGAAACGTTTTTTGTACGTACCAAGCCTGCTTCAAGCATTGCAAACCCAGGAACCATGAAAATTATAAGAACCATTGCAAAAAGTGCGAAAAGTGTGTCTATAACATAAGAAAAGTTAGCTTCCATTATGAGAATTCCCTTTTTAAAAAATTAGAGAATTTTAACGAATTCTATATATAGAAGATATTAAATTAAGAGAATTGATTGTTTATGCACACATAAATATGTGTGCAAAGAGGAGAGAGTGTAAAGCTTATATAGCTTCGTTATCTGTTTCACCAGTTCTGATACGAATAATTTGTTCAATATCGCTAACAAATATTTTACCATCACCAATTTTACCAGTTCTTGCTGCTTCAACAATTGTACTAGTTGCTTGTTCTACCATATCGTCAGAAACAACCATTTCCATTTTGATTTTTGGTAAAAAATCTACAACATATTCCGCACCACGATAAAGTTCAGAATGACCTTTTTGACGACCATAACCCTTAACTTCACTTACTGTCATACCAGTTACACCAATCTCTGCTAGTGCGTCTTTTACGTCTTCTAGTTTGAAAGGTTTAATTACTGCTTCTATTCTTTTCATTATTGTTGCTCCAAAAATTTATTTTTTAATTATAGCACCAACTCCTTAAGAGTTGATGTATTTCTCACCATGAATTGATTCATCAAGTCCCATTGACTCTTGATCTTCATCTACACGTGATCCGCCAGTTAACGCAGTTGCGATGTAGTAAACAATTACCGTACCGATGAGTGTGAACAGACCGACTACTACAACTGATTCAAGTTGAACCATGAATTGTCCCATTCTGTCACCCGCAGCTTTAAGTGGACCATCCCAAAGAAGATCTTGATCGTTTACCGCTAAGAATGCAGTAGCAAGAGCACCGTAAAGACCTGCTAAGAAGTGAATACCAAATGCATCTAAAGAGTCATCGTAACCAAGTTTTTTCTTAAGTACAGTAACACCCCAGAAAGCGAAAAGAGCACCAACAACACCTAAGATTAAAGCACCGCTTACATCAACAAAACCTGCTGCTGGAGTAATTGCAACTAGACCAGCTACAGCACCAGAAGCAAGACCTAAAAGTGTTGGTTTTTTGTACACAACCCATTCAGCAAGCATCCAAGTAATTGCAGCGATTGCAGTAGCAAGCGTTGTAGTTAAGAAAGCTAGACCAGCGATAGCATTTGCACCGAATGCAGAACCACCATTGAATCCATACCAACCAAACCATAGGATTGCAGCACCAAGAGCTGTTAACATTACAGAAGCAGGCTTCATAGCAGCTTTAGGATAACCAGCACGTTTACCAACTAAGATAGCTAGAACAAGACCAGCTAAACCACCATTCATGTGTACAACTGTACCACCAGCGAAGTCTAAAGCACCAGCATCAAACAGAAGTGCACCGTCTCCACCCCATACCATGTGTGTAATTGGAGCATATACTACAACTCCCCAAATAGCCACAAAGATAATCCAAGTTGAAAACTTCATACGCTCAATTACAGAACCAGAAGCGATTGCAACAGTAATTGCAGCAAAAGTACCTTGAAATACAACAAATACGTATGTTGGGTATGTTCCGCTTAAGTCTGTCCAGTTAATACCGCTAAGCATAACATTTCCAAAACCACCGATTACATTTTGAAGTGCAGCTGACTCAGCTGTTCCAAACGCTATAGAGTATCCTGCGATAATCCAAACAACAAACCCAACAACAAACGCACCAAAAACCATTGCATAAGTGTTAAGTACATTTTTACTTCTTGTCATACCTGCATAGAACAGTGCAAGACCAGCCGGTGTCATTAAGAATACAAGAGCAGTTGAAATCATCATCCACGCTGTATCTCCAGTGTCAAGTGTTGGTGCATCTTCCGCGAGCACCAAAGTCGGTAAAGCAAATAGCAATGCTAGTAACCATTTCTTCATGTGAATCCTTTTGTGTTTATTTTCAATGCAAAGTATATTATAGATAGAAATCCTATTTATCAATTTATTGATTAATTTTTAATCATCATCAAACTCTTTAAATGAGCACTAATATTTACAAACATTATATATAGGGTTTATCTTTCCCATCTCAAAAATGAGTTATATCTATTCTTAAGACAGTTTTAGCTAATATAGGCAAATTTTAATTTTTAGATACTAGGGTGTTTGAATGGGCGATTTGTTAAATAACGACGATATACAGACTATAAATATAGAAGAAACACTGCAAAACAGCTACCTTGATTACTCTATGAGTGTCATTGTAGGACGTGCGCTACCAGATGTAAGAGATGGACTCAAGCCAGTTCATAGACGTATACTTTATGCTATGGATAAACTCAGCCTATCACATGGCTCTAAGTTTAAAAAATCTGCTCGTATCGTCGGAGACGTAATTGGTCAGTACCATCCACACGGTGACACAGCAGTTTACGATGCTCTTGTTCGTATGGCACAAGATTTCTCAATGAGAATGCAACTTGTTGACGGTCAAGGAAACTTCGGTTCTGTAGATGGTGATTCAGCTGCAGCGATGAGATATACCGAAGCACGTATGACCAAATACGCAGGAGAACTTCTCAAAGACCTAGAAAAAAACACTGTTAATATGATTGACAACTATGACGGTACAACAAAAGAGCCCGATGTTATGCCTACGCGTGTTCCAAATCTTCTTATTAATGGTTCTTCAGGTATTGCTGTTGGTATGGCGACCAACATTCCCCCTCACAACCCTGCTGAAATTATGAGTGGATTAAAAGCCGTTCTTGACAATCCAAACATATCACTTGGTGAGCTTATGGAATATATTCAAGCGCCTGACTTTCCAACAGGTGGTATTATTTTTGGTAAAAAAGGTATTACAGAAGCATATGAAACGGGAAGAGGACGTATTAAAGTTCGTGCAAAAACACATATAGAACAGAGTGCAAAAAAAGAGATTATCGTTGTAGATGAGTTGCCATACCAAGTAAATAAAGCTCGCTTAATTGAAAATATCGCAAACTTAGTAAAAGATAAGCAGATTGATGGTGTTTCAGTCATTAGAGATGAATCTGACAGAGATGGTATGCGTATTGTTATAGAACTTAAACGTGATGCAATGAGCGAAATCGTTCTCAACAATCTCTTTAAGCAGACTGCAATGCAAACTACTTTTGGTATTATCATGCTCTCAATATTAAACCAAGAACCAAGAATTTTTGGTATCATTGATATTCTTAAACATTTTATTAACCATAGAAAAACAGTTATTATCCGCCGTACTATTTTTGATCTTGAAAAAGCAAAAGCTCGTGCACATATCTTGGAAGGTCTTAAAAAAGCTATAGAGATCATTGATGATGTCATTCGTGTTATCCGTGCCTCAGGAAATGAAGAAGATGCTAAAAATAATCTTGTTTCAGAGTTTGATTTCTCAGAAATTCAAGCAGCAAGCATTGTTGCTATGAGATTGGGTCGTTTAACGGGACTTGAAATCGAAAAAATCGAAAATGAACTTGCCGAGTTACTCAAACAGATAGAATATTTAGAGTCTATTTTAAAAAGTGAAGATGTTCTTAAAGGTATTATCGGCGAAGAGTTCGATGAAATTGCAGCTACGTATACTGACAAACGTCGTACAGATATTGAAGATGACTATGATGACATAGATATTGAAGACCTCATTCCAAATGAACCAATGGTTGTGACAATTACACATAGAGGCTATATTAAACGTGTTCCTCTTGCAAACTACGAAAAACAAAAACGTGGAGGAAAAGGAAAAACTGCTGTTACTACATACGAAGATGACTTTATTGAAAGATTCTTTACATGTAATACGCATGATACACTTCTTTTCGTTACAGACAGAGGACAACTCCACTGGCTCAAAGTATATAGAATTCCAGAAGGAACACGTATAGCTAAAGGAAAAGCGGTTGTTAATCTTCTCAATCTTGTTGCTGATGAGAGAATCCGTTCAATTATTCCAACAACTGACTTTAGTGAAGAGAAAAGCCTTGTATTCTTCACACAACAAGGTGTTGTCAAACGTACAAACCTCAGTGAATTCTCAAATATACGAAGCAATGGAGTTCGTGCAATCGTTTTAGATGATGACGATGCACTCATCACTGCAAAGATTGCTGACAGAAGTATTAAGTATCTCTTTATCGTTACAAAACTTGCACAGTGTATTAAGTTTGAAATAGAAAAAACACGTGAGCAAGGAAGAAGCACTCGTGGTGTAAGAGGTATTAAGTTCAAACGTGAAGGTGATGAAGTTGTGGATGCAAACATCATAGCAAGTGATGAACAAGAGATTCTTATGGTTGCGGAAAAAGGAATTGGCAAACGAACAGATGCAGGTGAGTATAGACTTACTAACCGTGGTGGCTCTGGTGTAATTGCGATGAAAATGACTGCAAAAACTGGTGAAAACATCATCGGATGTCTCATGGTTGACGAAGCTATGGATATGATGGCACTTACAAAAGCCGGTAAAATGATTCGCGTAGATATGCAAACAATTTCAAAATCGAGTAGAAATACATCTGGTGTTTACATTGTAAAAGGCGATGATGTTGCTTCAATTTCACGCTGTCCAAAAGAAGAGCCTGAGGATGACGATGATAATGAAGAGAGTGAAGAAGCACAAGGAACTTTAGATTTGGAATAGTTTTTGCTGTTCCTTAAGTGACAAATCTGGGGTAATCAATACTCCAAACAAGGATACTCTATGAAATACTCTTTAGTATTACTCTCATTACTCGCTACACTTGCCTCAGCAGAGCCTGCTAATACACAAGCTCCAGCGGAGAAAACAATGGATGTTGTGACGCCAACACCAACAACTTCAACAATAAATGTTTCATGCCCTACACAAGAATGTCCAAAAGAACATGTTACAAAGAAAGTTGATGCACCTCAAATAGAAGAAGGTGATGTATTAGAGAGAGACAACTCTCTCCTTATCAGTGTTGTAGGTCAAGGTGTAGCACCGATGAATACGACATCTCCTGCACAGGCTTATGCTCTAGCAAAACGTGCTGCAACAGCAGATGCATACAGACTCATAGCTGAAAAAGTAAAAGGTGTCAGAGTTGAAGGTCAAGACCTTATTCAAAATATGATGGTTAAACGCTCATCAGTAAGAACATCGGTGACTGCAATGGTAAAAAATGCGGCTGTAGTTGAGACAACATTTAAAGAGGGATTATGCGAAGTAGAGATGGAAATCACTCTTTCACACTCTCAATTTCCGCAATAATATTTCTCTTTAACTCACTTGCTTTACATGCGGGTGAGTATCTTATTTCATATAACTACAGCGTCAAAAACGCAATTTTATACAACGAACAACTTGATATTTCTAAGAGTATGCAAACCTGTAAAGGCACTCTGAGCAACTCAATAATATTTCCAGGCAATGACTCAAATAATTTATATGAAGTTATAGAAACGAATAGAGAAAATTTTATTGAGTTTTTGCACTCAATAGGTCTTTTAGTTGAACACAGAGAAGAGACAAATAATTATCAAAACAACTCTATTACACACCTTACATTACGGACTCGCTGCTTCAAAGTCGATTTTAATGATACACTTGTTAAAATTTCAGCCTTAAAATAGGTTAAAATCTTAAAGGAGCGTGAGTGAAAATAGCGATTGTTGAAGACGATATAAATATGCGTAAGTCTCTTGAAATCGCTATGGGCGACTACAAAGAGTTTGAAGTTAAAACTTTTAAAAATGCCAAAGATGCTCTTAAGAACCTTGATGAAAGTTATAACCTAGTTATTACAGATATCAATATGCCCGGTATGGATGGTATAGAATTTGTAAAAGAGCTTGGTGGAAGATTTCAGGTTATCATTATGTCTGGAAATGCAACGCTACAGCGTGCAATAGAATCCATCCATCTTGGTGTCAAAGATTTTTTACTCAAACCTTTTGATGTTGATCATCTTATTGCAGCAATAAAGCGTGAAGATAAAATACAACAAGTAACAAAACAGGTACCTAAGACAAAAAATCAGAATTCCAAAGAGTTCTTGGGCTCATCAAAAGCTTTGGAAAAAACACTCTCAATTGCGGATAAAGCAGCAAAAACCGATGCTACAGTTTTGCTCATGGGAGAGAGTGGTGTAGGTAAAGAGGTATTTGCCTCTTATATCCATAAAAACTCACCACGATGCAAGAAACCTTTTGTTGCTATCAATATGGCAGCTATACCTGACAATCTTATTGAAAGTGAACTCTTTGGATTTGAAAAAGGTGCATTTACGGATGCAAATGAAGCAAAAGCGGGACAATTTGAACTTGCCAATGGAGGGACACTCTTTTTAGATGAGATAGGCGAAATGCCTTATTCTCTCCAAGCAAAACTTTTACGAGCACTTCAAGAAAAAGAAGTACGTAGGCTTGGGTCTGCAAAAAGTATCAAAATCGATATACGTGTTGTATCTGCAACTAATGCAAATCTTGCTCAAAAGATACAAGAGGGAGAGTTTAGAGAGGATCTTTACTATAGATTAAATACAATTCCACTAAATATTCCACCTTTACGAGAGCGTAAAGATGAGATACTATGTATAGCAGAAGCCGTTTGTGAACAGAATGTACAAAAGTATGGCTTTGAAAAAAAACAGTTCTCACCTGGTGCTAAAAGTGAACTCTTAGAGTACAACTGGCCTGGAAATATTCGTGAACTCATATCTGTAGTAGAACGTTCAGTCATACTAAGTGAAGGCGATGAAATTCAAAAAGAGGAACTCTATTTAGACGTTCGAAAATAAAACTTATATAGGACAAAGGAAAAATATAATGAGCGAAAAAAAATACAATGTTGCCGTAGTTGGTGCAAATGGCGCCGTTGGTGAGGAAATTTTAACACTTCTTCAAGAGATAGACTTTCCATTAAATAAACTTGTACCACTAGCTAGTGCAAGAAGCCTTGGTAAAACAGTAGAGTTTGCAGGTCAAGAGCTACCAATTATTGAATTAACTCATACTGTATTTGATGAGCATGAAGTAGAAATCGCACTTTTTAGTGCAGGTGGTAGTGTAAGTGCGGAATTCGCACCAAGTGCAGTTAAGGCTGGAGCAGTTGTTATTGACAACACTTCGCACTTTAGAATGGATCCAAAAATTCCACTTGTAGTACCTGAAGTAAATCCACAGGATATTGCGAAGTGGAAAGAAAGTGGAATTATTGCCAATCCAAACT
Source organism: Campylobacterales bacterium (assembly GCA_016938175.1). Classification (GTDB taxonomy): domain Bacteria; phylum Campylobacterota; class Campylobacteria; order Campylobacterales; family Sulfurimonadaceae; genus Sulfurimonas. Next base: position 23,533 of record JAFGVE010000038.1, on the reverse strand, counting down.
GTTCAACTATACAGATGGTTCAAGCACTTAAACCACTTGATGAAGCATACGATCTTATTCGTGTAGATGCAAGTACTTACCAGGCGACTTCAGGAGCAGGTAAAAGTGCTATGGAAGAGTTGGTAACACAAATGCAAGATTTCTTTGCATTTAAACTTGATGAATCTGAGCACAAAGCTTTTAATCAGCAGATTGCACTCAACGTCATTCCTCAAATTGATGTATTTATGGATAACGGATACACAAAAGAAGAGATGAAGATGGTCAATGAGACTGTAAAAATCATGCATAAAGACATTCACTTAAGTGCAACTTGTGTTCGTGTTCCGACTCTTCGTGGACATGCAGAATCACTCACACTGACATTTGATTCAGATGTAAATGCTGACGAAGCAAGAGAAGTACTTAGTAAAGCACCAAACATTGTTATTTTAGATAATCCAAAAGATGCCCTCTACCCTATGCCTGCTACATGTGTAGACAAAAATGAGACTTTTGTGGGACGTATTAGAAATGATGTATATTCAAAAAATATTTTACATCTTTTTGTTGTTGCAGATAACTTACGTGTAGGTGCAGCAACAAATGCAGTAAGAATTGCGCAAAAATGGATTGAAATGGAAGGAGAAGCGTAATGTTTGAAAAAATCTTTGAGCAATCACTCTGGAGTTCACGTTTCGTTATTATTTTAGCTGTTATCTTTGGACTTATTGGTGCACTTATACTTTTTGTTGTTGCAAGTATTGATATTTACGATACATTAAAATATGTTTTCAACACATACATAACACATGCACATCCTGAACATTTTCATGATGAAGTAGTTGGTGGTATTATTGGAGCAGTCGATTTATACCTCATCGGTGTTGTTATGCTTCTATTCTCATTTGGTTTATATGAGCTGTTCATATCTGAAATAGACCCAGCAAAAGATAAAGATGGAAAAGAAAATCAACTTCTTGCTATTCACTCACTTGACCAACTTAAAGATAAAATCTCAAAAGTTATTGTCATGGTACTTGTCGTTGGTTTCTTTCAAAAAGTTGGACATACTGCATACAATGGAGCTTTAGATTTACTATATCTTGCACTTTCTATTACTGCTGTCGCTGTTGGTTTATACTTTCTTGGTAAAGTTGGCAAACATTAATATATCTCTTCAGAAGATCAAGTAAGGAAAAAAATGAGTAAAATATTTGTAGACGCATGTTTTGGAAAAGAGACTCCATACACTCCCGTTTGGATGATGAGACAAGCGGGAAGATACCTTCCAGAATATATGGCAGTTCGTAAAGAGGCAGGTAACTTTTTAAATCTCTGCCATGACCCAAAAAAAGCAGCTGAAGTTACACTACAGCCTTTAGATATTGTTGGTGTTGACGCTGCAATTTTATTTAGTGACATTCTTGTTATACCTGATGAAATGGGCATGGACCTCTCTTTCATAAAAGGTGAAGGACCTAAGTTTTCAGATCCAATTAGAGAGCAAAAAGAGTTAGACAGACTCATTGGTGGTGAAGAAGCTGCATCTAAACTAACTTACGTTTACGAAACAATTAAGATTCTTAGAGAAGAGCTTGATAAACGTGGCGATGAAAAGGCACTCATTGGATTTACAGGAGCACCTTGGACACTTGCAACCTACATGATAGAAGGTCAAGGTACTAAAACATACAATATCTGTAAAAAGATGATGTACTCAAATCCTGAGCTTCTCCACAATATACTCAAAAAGGTAACTGAAGTTGTAAAACTTTATTTGGAAAAACAGATTCAAGCTGGAGTAGATGTTGTACAGATTTTTGACTCTTGGGCAGCTGCAATTGAACCTGGTATGTATGATGAATTCTCTTGGTCATATATGGTAGAAATTGCTGAATATATTAAAGAAAAATATCCACACATCCCTGTTATTATGTTTCCAAAAGGAATTCCAGCATTTTACGATAAAGTGTATGGTAACTTTGATGTATTTGGTGTTGACTGGTCTGCAAAAATGGCATATGCAAAAGAGAAACTTGGAGATAGATATGTGCTTCAAGGAAATATGGAACCTTGCCGTCTTTACTCAAAAGAGGCAACTACAAAATGTGTAGAAGTTATTCAAGAGACAATGCAAGGCAAACGCCATATCTTTAATCTAGGTCATGGTATTTTACCAGACGTTCCTGTTGAAAATGCGATTCACTTCGTAAACGAATGTCATCGTGTCAGCGGAAAAAAATAAAATCATATTTGGTCCTATAAACTCGCGCCGTTTTGGCATGAGTTTAGGCATAGACCTCTCCCCTGCAATTAAACAGTGTAACTTTGACTGTCTCTACTGTGAACTTGCGCCAATGGCTACTGTTGACAAACAGAGTCTTACAATTACCGTAGATGAAATCATTGAAGCACTCACACCACATCTTCACGACAAAATAGATGTATTAACCCTCACTGCTAATGGTGAACCAACACTCTATCCAGAGCTTGATACACTTATAGATGCCATTAATACTATAAAAGGAAAAACTGAGACACTCATTCTAACAAACAGTGCAACCCTTACGGATAAAAAAACCTATAATGCCCTTTTAAAATTAGACCAGGTTAAACTCTCTCTTGATGCGATTACACCTGAAATATTTAAAAAAATAGATAGACCGCATAAAAGTATAAACGTAGATGAAGTTGTTCAAAAAGTTATAGAGTTTTCAAAAGAGTATAAAGGTAAACTTTTTATAGAGATACTTTTTGTTCATACACTCAATGATACTGACGCTGAAGTAGCCAAGCTCAATGAAGTACTTTTACAAATAGATGCAACCAGAATTGATCTAGGAACAATAGATAGACCTCCTGCCTACCCTGTAAGTGGTATTAGCTATAAAGAGCTTTATACTATAGCTCTACAGTTTCATGCCTCTTTACCAATTCATATAGCTTCACGAATTCATGCTGAACCAAATAACAGTTCTTATACTACAGAAGAAATTTGCAATACACTTGACAAACGTCCACTAACTCATGAAGATATACTTTTACTCTTTGATGCCTCTTCTATAGAGCGTTTGAATGAACTCCTCAAAAATGGAAAAGTTAGAATAAAGCAAGTAAATAATTTAGAATTTTATACACTTGATATAAAGTGACTCAACTTAATTAAAAAAATAAACTAAAGTAATTCTTGACATTGTTACACTCAATTGTTATAATTGTGCAATCTTTAAAAAAGGAGCAATTAAACAACTATGTCTAAAGAAGAATTAGAACAAGAATCCCCTGAGACAACAGAAGAAAATTTAGAGCAAGTTCTTGAAGAAGCAGAGGCAGAGGCTGAAGCAGTTGAGAATGAATTTGACCTTTTGCAAGCAGAGCTTACAGAACTAAAAGATAAATATGCTCGTGTTCATGCGGACTTCGATAATATTAAAAAACGTTTAGAACGTGAAAAATACACTGCAGTTGAGTATGCAAATGAAAAATTTGCAAAAGATATGATTCCTGTACTTGACTCACTTCAAGGTGCACTCAATTCAGCAAATATGGATGCTGACAAGGCTGAACTATTTGATAAACTCAAAGAGGGAATTGAATTAACACATAAACAGTTTCTTACATCATTAGAAAAACATGGTGTAACGATGGTATCTCATGATGAACCTTTTGATCCAAATATTCATAACGCAGTGCAAGCTGTAGATAGTGATGAAGTTGAATCTGGTCAAATCGTACAGACTTTTCAAACAGGTTATAAATATAAAGAGAGACCTCTTCGCGAAGCAATGGTAATTGTTGCGAATTAAACAAAGTGCTACTTAAGTGGCAGAAAAATATTTTATAAGGCTTTATAATTACAGCGTTATAAACAAAGATTTACAAATTTAAAAATAGAAATAAAATAAGGAAAGAAAAAATGAGCAAAGTAATTGGAATAGATTTAGGAACAACAAACTCGTGTGTAGCTGTATATGAAGGTGGTGAGGCAAAAATCATCCCTAATAAAGAGGGAAAAAACACAACTCCATCTGTAGTTGCATTTACAGACAAAGGTGAAGTTTTAGTAGGTGATCCTGCAAAACGTCAAGCTATTACAAACCCAGAAAAAACAATCTCTTCTATTAAGAGAATTATGGGTCTAATGATGAACGAAGAGAACGCTAAAGCGGCTCACGATAAAGTTACATATAAAATCGTAGATAAAGACGGAATGGCAGCGGTTGATGTTGCTGGTAAAGTATATACACCGCAAGAGATTTCTGCAAAAATTCTTACAAAACTAAAAGAGGATGCAGAAGCTTACATCGGTTCAACTGTAACTGATGCGGTTATTACAGTTCCTGCTTACTTTAATGATGCACAACGTAAAGCGACAAAAGATGCTGGTACTATTGCTGGTCTTAACGTTCTTCGTATCATCAATGAACCAACAGCTTCTGCACTTGCATATGGTTTAGAGAGCAAAAGTGAAGAAAATGTACTAGTATATGACCTTGGTGGTGGTACATTTGACGTTACAACATTAGAAATTTCAGACGGTACATTTGAAGTACTTTCAACTGACGGAAATGCATTCCTTGGTGGAGATGACTTTGATAATAAAATCGTTGATTTTTTAAACTCAGAATTTAAAAACTCTCACGGGATTGAGCTTAAAAATGACAAAATGGCTCTACAACGTCTAAAAGATGCTGCTGAAAATGCTAAAAAAGAGCTTTCAAGCTCAACTGAAACAGAGATTAACCTTCCGTTTATCACTATGACAGAGGCTGGTCCACAACACTTAGTTATTAAACTTACTCGTGCAAAATTTGAGGGTATGATTGCATCACTTATTGACGAGACTATTGCACACATCAAGACTGCAATGAAAGAAGCTGACTTAGACAACTCTGACATTAAAGAGATTATTATGGTTGGTGGTTCGACTCGTGTTCCAGCTGCACAAGAAGCAGTTTCTAAATTCTTCGGTGGTAAGTCACTCAACAAAAGTGTTAATCCAGATGAAGTTGTTGCTGCGGGTGCCGCTATTCAAGGTGGTGTTTTAAGAGGAGATGTAAAAGACGTTCTTCTTCTTGACGTAACACCTCTTTCACTCGGGATTGAAACTCTTGGTGGAGTTATGACAAAGATTATTGAAAAAGGAACTACAATTCCTGTTAAAAAATCTCAAATCTTCTCAACGGCAGAAGACAACCAACCAGCGGTTTCTATCAACGTTGCACAAGGTGAGCGTGAATTTGCTAGAGATAACAAATCACTTGGTCTTTTCGAACTTGGTGACATCCCAGCAGCACCTCGTGGTGTACCACAGATTGAAGTAACTTTTGACATTGATGCAAACGGTATTTTAACTGTAAGTTCAACTGATAAAGGTACAGGTAAATCACAATCTATCACTATTTCAGGAAGTTCTGGACTGAGTGAAGAAGAGATTAACAAAATGATTCAAGATGCAGAAGAGAACAAAGCGGCAGACTCTGAAAGAAAAGCACTTGTTGATCTTAAAAACCAAGCAGATGCACTTATAGTACAGACTGAAAAATCAGTAACTGAAATGGGTGACAAACTTGAGGCTGACGAAAAAGCAAAAATTGAAGCGGCTGTAGTTGAACTCAAAGATGTACTTAAAGATGAAAATGCAACTAAAGAGCAAATTGAAGAGAAAGTAAAAGCACTTACAGAAGCAGCACACAAAATGGCTGAAGAGATGTATAAAAAAGAACAAGATCCAGCGGCTGGACAAGCTGATGCGAAAAAGAAAAAAGATGACGAAGATGTTATCGATGCAGAGATAGAGTAGCCTTACTCTCTCTGGCATGACTAATAGCAAACTTCTCGAGCAGTTTCGCTCTTTTTATTTTAGAAACTATCCAGATGATATGGAAACACTCATCTCCTATTTCGCCGTCTTTGGCGGTTTAGGATGGAGTGTTGACACCTCACAACCAATCGTAACACTTATCCGCACACAAATTTTTGAAAACTTCCATCAACTCGATGCGAAGATAAAAGAACTCACTCTTAATGACCCTAATAATCGTCGACTTCTTAAAGCATTAGCGATTGGTGATAGACGTATTTTTTCTGCTTTCAATAAAGCAGGACTAAATAATGGAAATGGTGGAGCAGCACTTAATTTTCTACAAGAAGCTGGACTTATTCAAATGGAGTATTCACGAGAAAGGCATCCACGTGACAACAATCCAAATGGAAAACTCAAACGTAGAGAATCTCGTCATAGAATATCTCACAAAGTACTCTTTACCTATCCATTTGTAAGATTTTGGTTCTATTTTATAGTTCCAAATATACGAGATATTGAAGCAAAAAACTATGATAAAGTACTCGAAGAGTTCGCAAAAAAACAGAGTGCATATACAAGCTTAGTTTTTGAAGAGTTGAGTGAAATGCTTCTAAACTATAATCTGAGAGACTCGCAAATCATTAGCTCTGGAAGTTATTGGGATGCAAATTTGGAAATTGACATCTTAACCATTACAGAAAATGGAAATATCTATGTTGGTGAATGTAAGTGGACAAATCATCAAATTAATAAAAAAGAGTTACATAAGTTAAAAGAGAAGTGTGAAAAGCTCGATATAGAACCAACACAAATCGTGCTTTTTTCAAAACGAGGGTTTTCAAAGGAACTGAAAACTATGGAAGGCAAAGAGCTTGCACTCTATAGTAGCGACTCTTTTTCTGCTTTAGTAAAAAATAGTTCAAAGAGTGAATTCATACCAAACTTTATTGGTTAAACCAGCTTTCCTTAGCTCACAATACGTAAAGCTTCATACGCTTCTTGTAGGAGTTGAAACTTCTGTGTATAGTGTGCAACCATATGCGGACTCTCATGAAACACTTTATCTGGGTGATATACTTTTGTGAGTTTTTTATAAGATTTTTTCAAGGCATCTTGACTCGCACCTATTGGGCATTCCAAGATAGTATAAAACTCTTTTTTCTCACTGTTTTCATCATATTTTGTCAAATCTCCAAAGCTAAAACTTGCAAAATCCGAATAGAGTTTTGACATAAAATGGTTATCATAGGTATATTGAATTTGATAATGAAGTATATGACGTTTATTTAGAGCTCTCTCCAAACGTGATTTCGCTTTGTAATCAGAAACATCCACCACCAATGAAACATCGGTTCCTCGTTCAATGTAGACTTCTAACTGTGAGCGCATATAATTTGTCACCCAAGCATTTGGCTTATCTAAAGTTATAAGAACCGTATTTTTGTCATACGCATAAAGGTTGACCTTTACACTCTCTGGCTCCTCTTCCTTCTCAAGTTCTATTTTAATCGGCTGTGTACCGTACTTTAACATACTTCGTAAGAAAAAATCATGATCAAAATCATGTACTTTTGCATGGTGGGTACTTAACTCTTTTAAAAACTCTTTGCGTATATCACTGAGTGACTCATTTCTAAAGACTAAAACTGCCTTTGGTAAAAAGAGCATTCCCCTCACATGATGGTTTAAAAACTCTTTCATCCAAGATGCATTTAAGGTCTCAAATCCCGTTGTAATAAGGATTAGATTATTACGAAGTACAATATTCATCTGCCCTACCTTATCAGAGATTAATTAGAATAGTATAGCAAATAGTGTTCCGATAATGAAGAGATTACTCCTTGGAATTAAGATAGCTTTGAGCTTAGTTTGAGATATTTTTAGTATAATTGCATTACTAATTAATTACTCTGCTCACAAGGATAAGATTTGCGCGAAAATATCAATGAAAAATGTGCCGTTGTTGGAATTTTTGGTCATGAAGAGGCTTCTAAACTTGCTTATTTCTCTCTACACTCTCTACAACACCGTGGTCAGGAGGCTGCAGGAATTAGCTCTTCAGACGGGACAAAACTTCATACGATTAAAGACCGTGGACTTGTTATGCGCGTTTTTAACGAAGAGAAACTCGCAACACTGAGTGGCTCTTCAGCAGTAGGTCATACTCGCTACTCAACAGCAGGTGATGACTCTATTTTAGATGCACAACCTGTATTTGCACGTTATGACCTTGGTGAGATGGCAATTGTACATAACGGTAACCTTACAAACGCAGAAGTAGTTCGTAGTAAACTCATTGAGCAGGGTGCGATTTTCCAAACATTTATGGACACAGAAAATCTTATTCACCTTATCGCGAAGAGTCAACAAGAGAAACTTCAAGACAGAATTATAGATGCTGTACAAAAAATTGAGGGTGCTTTTTCATTAGTTTTTTTAAGTAGAACTAAAATGTTCGCTATGAGAGACCGTCACGGATTTCGTCCTTTAAGTCTTGGACGTCTCTCAAACGGTGGTTATATTGTTGCTTCTGAAACGTGTGCTTTTGACCTTGTTGGTGCAAAATATATCCGTGATGTAGAACCAGGTGAACTTCTTGTTTTTGAAGAAGGCAAGGCACCTCAAAGTGTTAAAGTGTTTGAGGCAACGCCAAAACACTGTATTTTTGAATACGTTTACTTTGCACGCCCAGACTCTCACGTTTTTGGACAGTCTGTATACCAAACTCGTAAGAATATGGGTAAAGAGCTTGCAAAAATGTCTCCTGTTGAGGCAGATGTCGTTATTCCCGTTCCAGATGGCGGAGTTCCAGCGGCAATCGGCTATTCTCAAGAGAGTGGAATTCCATATGAAATGGGAATTATGAGAAACCACTACGTTGGTCGTACATTTATTGAGCCAACACAAGAGATGCGTGATTTAAAAGTGAAAATGAAACTCTCTCCTATGGAAGAGATTATTAAAGGTAAACGCGTGGTAGTTGTTGATGACTCTATTGTACGTGGAACAACATCACGCCGTATAATCAGAATGCTTAAAGAGGCAGGTGCAAGTGAAGTACATATGAGAGTCTCTTCTCCACCAACAACAGACCCGTGTTTTTATGGTGTAGATACACCTACTAAAGAGAAACTTATTGCTGCAAATATGACAGTTGATGAGATATGTAAATATATAGAAGCAGATTCACTTGGTTATCTTGATGAAGCTGCTCTACTCAAAAGTGTAAACGCAACAGACGATAATGAAAACTATTGTACTGCTTGTTTTACTGGAAAATATATAGTTTAATTTGAGAAGGAGATTTTTTGCTTGAACAGATATACACTTATGGAAACTACCTAAAAGATAAATTTGGAGTCAAGGTTTATAAAGTCGGAATTAATATTTCCGGTTTTACTTGTCCAAATATTGATGGGACAGTTGCCAAAGGTGGTTGTACGTTCTGTGAAAATGATTCCTTTTCCGCCTCAACAGATACAGTTCAAGAGCTAAAAGGGTTTCATCTTAATCTACACTCTCAAGAGAACCCTTTTTTAGAGAAACAACTCACTCAACTAGAACAACAATTTAATGCAATCTCCAAACGCCAAATGCGTGAATATGGTGCAGAAAAGTTTTTAGTCTACTTTCAATCTTTTACAAACACTTACGCCCCTTTTGAAACACTCAAAGCACTTTATGAAAAAGCTCTCTCATTTCCTAATGTAGTAGGGCTAAGTATTGGAACACGTTCAGACTCCATAACAGATGAAACACTTGCCTATCTCAAAGAGCTTTCAAATGAAAAGGAGATATGGATAGAATTTGGTATTCAGTCTATATATGATGAAACGCTTGAACGTATAAATCGTGGTCATGACAGTGCAAATGTCAAAGAGTGGATACTCAAATCTAAAGCTGCTGGTTTAAATGTATGTGGACACCTTATTTTTGGACTTCCTGGTGAGAACAAAGAGATGATGTTAGAAACAGCACAAAAAGCGTATGAATGGGGAATTGACTCTGTAAAGTACCATCCTCTTTATGTTGTTAAACGTACCGCACTTGCAAATGAGTTTAATCGAGGAGAATTTACACCAATTAGTGAAAATGAATACTTAGATGTACTTATCGAGTCTATTTTAATGAAACCAAAGAATGTCCACGTTCAAAGAGTTACTGCTGGAATAGACGATGATTCTCTACTCTCCCCTGCATGGTGTAAAAACAAGAACGCACAGATTAAAAACATCAATGCAGCTCTTAAAAAAGTAAACCTCAAATACTAAAAAACATTTTTTCATGATTTTTTCATTCTAGCTAAGTAGCATTACTCTTAATATAGACTTGTTCTATAAAATTAAGGGGGATATATGAAAGTTAAAACCTTAGGTTCTATAGCCTTAGCCTCACTACTTGCAACACTATTTAGTGCATGTAGTAAGAGTGATTCTACTACTGTTACAGGGTACTACTTAGACTCTGCTGTTCAAAATATTGACTACTCGACATCTGGTGGTCGAGAAGGATTAACTGGAGCTGATGGCTCCTTTGTTTGTGCGGAGGGAGAGAGCGTTACATTTTCAATAGGTGAACTTGAACTAAGAACACTTGCCGGTGTTCAAAATGGACAGAAATTTATTGAAAATAACGATGGCGTCATAACACTACTTCAATCAATTGATGAAGATGGTGATCCAAGCAACGGTATTCAAATTACAGAAAGTGCTAAAACAGCTGTATCTGAGTGGATACAAACACAAGCAACACTTGAAATCAATGCAAGTGATGACAAGCTTGCAAATATCGCTTTACTTGAGCAGAAACTTGCTGATGCAGGATTAATACAAACACAAAGTGTTACACTTACTCAAGCTCAAGAACACGTTGCAACAACAGTTCAAGAAGAACTTGCTTCAAGTTCAACATCATCACTTGGAACTCAGGTAATTGTAGGCGATAAAATTCACTATGTAGACTACAAAAATGCCGTAAGAACTGCTCCAATATCTGCTGCAACAGCTGAGTACCATACAGGTGTGGGTTTTGGTAATACTCTTTTTGATTCATCTGAGCAAAAATGTCAGCACTGTCATAATGAGCTTTACGATACATGGGCTGGTTCAATGCATGGAAAATCATGGACAGACCCTATCTTCCAATCAAAATTTCAGGACTTTTTACGTATACAGCTTTCTAAAATAGGTACGACAAGTGATGTCCTCTATCAACAAAAAGATATAATTGATGGTGATGCAGTTGGAACAAAGAACATGTTTAGTGGTGCTGCACAAACATGTATTAAATGCCATGCACCAGGTGCTTACTATGCTGGGGATATCAAAGTAACAGTAAGTAAAATTGCCGATGCGACGGATATAAATACTACTATGCTTGAAACACTCAAGGCGGAGCATGAAATAAACAGCCCAAATACAGAGAGTGCTGTAATTGCTGCTAATGCTCCGGCTAATGCCGTATATAAAGCAACATTTGCTATTGGGCATAAAGCAAACCAAGAGGGCATCAACTGTGCATTTTGTCATAGTATAGAGACACCAAGATTGATGGGTCTAGGTGATGAAACAAGCTATACACTCAAAAGCGATATGCGTGTCGGACCTCATGGACCAGTAAAAGCTGCAGCAGGATCTTCATTCACATACAATGAAGATGCAACAAATCCTGATATGAATAAATTTTTTAGACTATGGGGACCTGAAAAACCAACAGATTATAATACAACTGCTAATATAGACAGTACGGGAAGAGCCGCAGATGGCCGTTATAGCATGACTCAAAAAGATCTTAATGGTACAAATGGAAAAGTACACTATACCGGTGGACCATTTTATGGACCATTTGGTGTCACTGGTATTAGAAATGAAAACGAAAATGATGAAACAAACCGTTCTTCACAAGTAAATCCTCATTTCAATGTAGCAAATGGCTTTAATCACTTTGCAGATGAAGGTAAAGCACTCTGCCTTTCTTGTCATCAGCGCTCAGCAGGAGCATTTGATGGTACTGCTGGTGAATTCATGGAACTTTGTTCAACATGGAATGCTGTTACGACAGGCTCAGATAACAACCATGAAGATACTGATACATCACCAAAATGTCAAAAATGTCATATGGAAAGAATTGAAGGAACAGTACTACACCAATGGGCAAGCCCAAACAAACTCTTTACAGATAAATCTTTACTAACTCCTCACTTCTATGCAGATGATAGTGATGGATACGGTGCAGACAATCCTGTTGCAGCCAAATGGCTTAACTCTCATGGCTTCTTAGGTGCAAGTAAAACAGGTACAGATAAAACTGCAGCAGTTGCAAAAATTAAAAGTGGATTTGGTGCGGATGTAACCACTAGTTTAAGTGGGACAACACTCACCGTTACAACAACCTTAACTAATAAAACTGCACATATGTTCCCTGGTGCACATCCAATGCGTCGTGTTTTCACTCGTTTGATTCTTACAGATGAGAATGGTACTATGTTATCTCCTACAAATATAACTGGTGAATCAGCATTTCATGATGTAACCAATACATTGGCTACCTTAACAGGTAAAACTTTAGCAACCTCTCAAGCAACAACAATAAGTGTTCAAAACAACTTAAGTGATACGCTCGATTTTACAGGAAAAGTTCCTGATTTAAATGGATCAATTGTTGGTTCCCAAAGATTTTATTCAGACAGTGGTGTCGGAAAATTAACTATATCAGCAACAGATGGAACATTAAGTAATCAAACTATTACAAATGGTCTTACGAGTGGACTGGTGTTTAATGCAGCGATTGTTGACTCAAATGCAACACAAAAATTTACTAGAATTTATGGACATGAAACAGGTAAGATCTATACAATAGAAGGTGTTCCTACATTTGTTGTACGTCCAGGTTTTGATTCAAACAAAGTAGAAAGTGACACTCGTTTAAGTCCAAATGAGACAGAAATGTATACACTTACATATGATATTAGTGGTCTTGTAGGAGTCACTGCACGTTATGATGTATACTATATGCAAAAAGGTGCAAATGGACAGTTTATCGAAGCATCTAATGGCTTCTTAGACCAAACTGCTAGTGATGCAGCAAAACATTTAGTTACTCAAGTATTTACAAAAACTATAGATGTTCAATAAAGATTAGGACTTCCTCTAAGGGGAAGTCTTGAATCGACTATTACTGTGCCTTGAAAGTTATCTCTGTATAAAAATACTTTCCTTCCTCATAAGTCTCATAGCTATACTCTAATTCATCTGCAAGACGCTTTATAAGCTTTGTACCAATATGTGAACTAAAAAGGATTTCGTCACTTTTTTTATCCACTTCATTAACAATTTTTAATCTGCTATTATGTGCATCTACATATGTTTGGATTGTTGTACCATTCTTTGTATTCATAAATATATTTTCAAAAATTGCCTGCATGACACGTCCAATTGCCTCTTTATGAATAAACAGTGCAAAATCTTCTTGAAGATTAGACACCATTTTAATATTTTTTTTCTCTAAAATAGGCTTGAAAAGTTGTTGCATCATTGAACATTGATTTTGCATCATTACACGCTCTTTTGCTTGTTGAATATCCCACTCAATTGCCTTTAAAAATATGAGTTCTCTCAACTTATTACTAATTGTAGCTATATCACTTTTACTTTCATTAATAAATTTCTCTTTTTCCATATTGCTTTTAGCAAAAAGATCTATTCTTGCCTTTAAGATTGCAATAGGTGTTTTTATTTCATGAGCAGCTTCTTTAAATATATTTTGCTTCTCTTTACAAAGAACTTGGTTTCTCTGTTCCAAACTTAAGATTGCTTCTTTAAGTGCATTTGCCTCATAGCTTCCACTACAAATCGGTAGAGAATCTTTACTTTTTACTTTACTGTTACAGTAATTAACTAAACATTTTAGAGGATAAAGTAACTTCCTTAAAAAAAAGTAAAAAACTGCCATAATAAGACTCAAAATACCTATTAATGCAAAAAATAGTTCTAATAAAAGTGCATTAATATTCTCATTGATATATCTTCTGTCAGACCAAACAAGTAAATATTTTCCATTTGGAAGCTTTTCTATAACTTCTAAATTATTACTTGGAATTGGTTTTGAAATATGATAAGCGAACTTAATATGTTGCATTGATTCAAGATACTCAGGACTGTGATATGACTCATGTAAATTATATATATCCTTCAAACTATCAACATCACTCAAATATAATCCATGTTCAACAATATCTTTGGCTATAAGATGCATTTTTGCAAGTATACTATGCTCTAGAGATCGTTTATGATCAGAGATAACAAAAGATGAAAGAAAAAGCGCAATAAGTAAAGAACTGACACTCATATAAATTAAAATACTTCTTTGTAGAGAATAATTAATCAATGAAATACCCTCTTGTTTTAATTGTTTTAATAATATTAATTGGCAGTTTTTTTCTTATGTTGCGAATTGTCACATCAATAGTATTTGAAGAGATATTTTGAGGATTTATATATAGAGCATCTAAAAGCTCATCTTTTGAAACAATAGTGCCTCGTTTTTGTAATAGATAAAAAAGTAAATTTGACTCTTTTTTGGAAAAATGTAATTCTTCCTCCTTATAAACGATACTTTTCTCTATAGTATTACATAGCAGTCCATCAATACTAAACTGAGGAAGACCTCTATTTTTTCTTGCTTGTACATAAATACGTGCAAGAAGTTCATCATAATCAAAAGGCTTATCTAAATAATCATCTGCACCAAGATTCAGTCCCTCAATTTTGTCACTTATACTATCATAAGCACTAATAACAATAACGCCAGTCATTGGGTTTTTAGTTTTAATCTCTTCGATAAGCTCAAGGCCTATATCTACACCATTAATATTTCTGTCTAATAAAATAACATCATAGTGTACTTGTTCTAAGTGTAATCGTGCTTCTTCTATTGTATTCACTGTATCAATACGAAGATGCAAGAGTAAAAAACTACTTACTAACTCTGCTAAAACAAGGTCATCTTCAAGCATCAAAATACGCATGAAAGTCCTTTTTTTTTAATGAGCATATACTTTAGCAAATTGTGAGGTACTTCTAAAGTATGGTGGATAATCAAAGTAAACACGGAATGCTTTTGCTTCGCCAGGCTTTAAATTTTTTGCAACAACAAACTCTTTAGTCACAGACTGTGGCTTAAGATTTAAATTATATCCACCCGTAAAAAAATCCAAAAAACCGCTTGCTTTATAAAAACTACCACCTTTAACATTCCCAGTAGCATGTCCTTGATTGACAAGTTTAATTTCAAATGTTACTTTGCCAATTTCATGTTTTCCCTCATTTTTAACTATACCAGTATAGATAATCTTTTCTATAGAGAGAATTCGTTTATTTTCCATTTTATAAAGAGTAACTTTCTTTGTATATTTATCCACGACAAGAATAGAAAAAGCTGCTAAGAAAACAGAAATAAGTATGGTACTAAATAGTGTTCCATAACGCAACTTAGTAGACTGCTGTCTAAAGGCACTGTAAACTCCTCCTAAAAAGATAAGAAAAATTACACCGAAAACAATATAATGCCAGTAGTTGAAAAGTGTCATTGACAGTCCGCCTCCAATGAGATGTTATACTCTTTTGAATAAGTAAAAGGCTCTATAAAGAGCTTAAAATCATATGAGCCACCCTTTGGTATCTCAGTGGTTAGCATCGACCTTTTTTTAAATGGCTTTAATTTTAATAAAAAATTCTTATACTCATTTTTTGTAACTTTATAAGCACTTGCAGTAACTTTACAGTTTTTAAAATCATAGTTTGATTCATTAATAACACGTCCCTTCACAACTACAGTCTCAGTAAAAGAGAGTTTTTTCTGACTCTCCAAAATAACACTATTTTTAAAAAGATATTTATGCATCTTTACATAACCTACTGTCGGTCCTAAAAAAAGTGTAGTGAATCCGAGGAATAAAAAAAGTAAAGCAAGTGTGATTTTTTTTCTTAAAAGAATTGTTAGAATAATAAATAGTATAAAAAAAACAAATGAGCCTATAAATAGAATGTAATCATAGCTTATGAGTCCATCTATAAATGCGGCTATTTTTGCATTCATTACTTCTCTCTTGCGTTTTTCTCTGCGATTCCGCTCATGCCAAATCTTCGTGCAAGTTCTTGTTTAATTCTATCTGGAGAGATGTTTTTAACAGCAAGTGCTACTAACATGTGGTATGTTAAATCAGCCGCTTCATATATCATCTCATCTTCATCATTATCTTTGTAGGCAAAGCTAAACTCCCCTGCCTCTTCGACAACTTTTTTTAAGATAGTGTTTTCACCCTTACTCATAAGCTTTGCTGTCCAGGAAGAAGATGGATCAGCATTTTTACGCTCTTGAATTGTATGGTAGAGTGTATCTATAACACCATAAGCAACAGTTGTGTCTACTTCTACATCGCTAGTAGTAGCACCACTCTCAAGCTCTGTAAAAAAACAAGATTTTCTACCAGTATGGCAAGCCACACCCTCTTGTGTCACTTTAATAAGTAGCGTGTCGTTATCGCAATCAATATTAAAAGAGTGAATAGTTTGCGTATGCCCACTAGACTCTCCCTTTTTCCATATGCGCTGTTTAGAGCGTGAGAAGTAGTGTGCTATTTTTGTCTCTAAAGAGAGCTGAAGTGCTTCTTTGTTCATGTAGGCCATCATGAGAATCTCATTTGTTCCTACCTCTTGAACAATTACAGGAAGAAGTTCAGACTTCTCCCAATCTACTCTACTGAGTGCTTCAAAGCTCATTAGTTAGCCGAAGTTCTTTTTTTAATATCTTTCGTATCAACCCAAATATTTGGAGTTGAACCACCAGGAGTTAGGAAAATTTTTGCGTCCTTATTCTCACGAAGTGCATCATTGAACTGACCTTGAACCTTAATTTGCTCAAGTTGTAAAAGTTTATCACTCAAAGATTTTGCTATCAAAATATTTGCTTTAGCTTGTGCATTTGCCTCAATTGTTACGGCATCTGCTTTACCTTGCGCTTCAATACGTGCTTGCTCTGCAACACCCTGTGCCTCAGCTGCACGTTTAAGTGCTTCTTGTTTTACACGCTGTACATCTTGTTCAGCTTTTTGTACTTCCTGTTTGGCAATTTGAACACGTTCAATTTGCTCTTTTACTTTCGCAGGTAAAATAATGTCACGAAGCTGCACTGACTGTAGTACTGCAGGCGAATTTTTCAGATTATTTACCTTTTCACTAATAGCTGCTTCAATCTCTTTTCCTAACTCATTACGCATTTGTGTAAGTGCTTCTGCATCGTACTTTCCGATTACATTACGAACAACATCACGGACAACAGGGTTAATAATCTTATCTTCCCAACTAAATCCCCAGTTAGAAATTGTTTGAGCCGCAAATTGTGAGTTCAATCTATATTGAACAGTAAGTTCTATTCCAACAGGAAGTGAACGCTTATCAAGAACTGTAACAGCTGGTTTTGTTAAAATTCCTGAACTTCCACTATTTGCTTCTATACGTGTCGCATAGTTAATAATACGAACTTTCGTATCTACAACATATACTTTTTGAATAAGTGGAATGATGAAGTGTAGACCTGGAAGTAATGCTTGGTCTTGATACTTACCATTCGTACTTAAAATACCACGTTGCCCCTCTTCAATAATTGTAAAAGGTTTTGCTAGCACAAGTAGAATAACTACAGCAACAATAAAATAAATAAAACCAGACTTTCCACCCATGTTAAACTCTATCTTAGGTATTTGAGGTCCTTTTGGTCCACCTGAACCGCCAGAAGGTTTTTGATACCCTCCACCGTTTTCACTCTTTTTTTTGTTGAAATAATCATTCATATCTGATGCCATAATCTTTAGTCCTTATTCTTTTTTTATTAATCTATATATGTTAAGTAGTGCTCATATTTTGGGTTTCTACCAAAAACTATATCAAAGTATGTACTTTGAAGTTTTTCTGTAATCTCTCCACGTGAACCACAGCCTATCTCTCTTGCATCAACCATACGTACAGGAGTGATTTCTGCTGCTGTTCCAGTTAAAAATGCCTCATCAGCAATGTAAACCTCTTCACGAGAGATACGACGACGTTCAACCTTTATACCCATATCTTCAGCTATTTCTATAACTGTTTTTTGTGTAATTGACACAAGTGCATTGTCACTTGGAGGTGTTACAAGTACTCCGTTTGCAACCATAAAAAAACTTGCACCTGAAGCTTCTGCAACATACCCTTGATCATCAAGTAGTAGCGCTTCATCATACCCACAGTCAATAGCTTCATATTTTGCCATTTGTGAGTTTAGGTAGTTTGCAGTAGCTTTTGCTTTACCCATGTTTGAAGTATTTGCAGGTCTTGTCATAGAGGCAATTTTAAGTTTTATACCTTTTTGTAATCCCTCTTCGCCAAGATATGCACCCCACTCCCAAGCAGCCATTACAGTTTCAACTGGAGCATTTTTGTGATACACTCCCATAACACCATAACCTAAAAATGCAAACGGTCTCAGGTAAACATTATCACCTGTAAACTCATTTTTCTTAATAAGATCAATCTGTGCTTGATTCATCTCTTCTACACTATACGGAATGTTTAATAAGGTCATTTTTCCAGACTCTTTAAGTCTTTTGGTATGATCATTCAGCCTAAAAATAGCGTACCCTTTTGCAGTTTTATACGCCTTTGTTCCCTCTATTACTCCGTTTCCGTAGTGAATAGTGTGTGAAAGTACATGTACCTTAGCGTCATCCCAAGCTACAAACTCTCCATTCATCCAAATATATTTGGCAGCGTCCATAAGTTCTCCAGTTGTTATAATGGTCGCCATTCTATCCAAAATGCTATTTAAATTGCATTAATTCTTATACATTTACCTTATAACCCACAGCAAAAACATTCTCAATAGTTCCCTGTGGAAGTTTCTGTCTCAATTTTTTAATAAGAGTCTTAATTGAGCTTACTTTACTCTCACTATACTCATCCCAAAGTTCGTAAATAATCTCTTCATAGGACATTGTACGATTTTGATTAAGTAAAAAAAGTGTAAGCATCTGCATCTCTTGGTTTGTCAGAGTAATTTTTACACCAGAAGCGAAAAGTTCACGAGTTTCAATGTTGAACGAAAAATTCTCTTTTAAAGGAATAATAAGGTTTGAAGAGACGTTAAAGTTTGTCATATCTTCTATGGCAATATTAAGTGCATCTTTTAATACACTTCTCGTGATTGGTTTGACAAGATATTTTGTAAGCATAAGTTCTGTCGCATCAAGAAGATAGTTTACGTCAGCATGTGCTGTCAATACAATAATTTTTGTCGCTCTATCATTTTGACGTATTTTTCTTACTAATTCCAAACCGTTCATTTTAGGAATATTGATATCAACAAGCATTAATTCAGGCTTTTTATCCCTGTACACTTTATATGCTTCTTCACCATCACCCGCTGTATAAACGTGTGCAAAATATTTTTTTAAATAGAGCGTATAGTTTTCTCGAATAGCTTCTTCATCTTCAACATATAATATTTTAAAAGGCTGTTTTTCACTCTGCATAACTATTTCCTTAAATAAATACTAAAGCAGGCACCTTGACCTACATTTTTAACTTCCAAAGTTCCTTTAACACTCTCTTCGACTATAAGTTTAGCAATATAAAGTCCCAAACCTGTGCCTTGTGCCATGTGCTTTGTCGTAAAGTAAGGTTCAAAAATTTTCTCTAAAATTTCTTCGTTTATACCACCAGCCTCATCACATATACTAATGACAAATTCACTACTTCTTTCATCAATATTGATGCTAATATTCTTCTCTTTTTTTCTACTTTTTTCAAATGCTTCAATAGCATTATTTAAAATAATCACAAGTACCTGTTGTAGCTCATTTTTATAACTATAACATTTAAACTGTCGTCTATCTTCAAAAAAAACGAAGATATTTTTCTCTTTGAGTGTACCTTGAACAATTATCAGTGCCTCTTGAATAAGTTCTTGTAGGATAAAAAGCTTTTTATATTTTCCGGGACTGTAAAACTCTTTAAAATCAGAAATAGTTTTAGACATATAATTTGTCAACTTCTCTATTTCAAACAGCTTCTCTTCTAGCATCTCATCCTTCACGCCTTTACTCTCAAGAATATCATCAATAACCAATACGGCAGAGTTTACTTCTGAGAGCGGTTGTCGCCATTGATGCGCAATATTTTGCATCATCTCTCCCATAGAAGCAAGTTTATTTTGATGAAAAAGCATTTTATCTTTTTCTCTAGCTTCTTCAAGTGCCACTTTCATCTTCTCTTGTAACTCTACGTTTAACTTCTTTGCTATATGATTTCTCCATAAAACAAGAACAAGACCTATAGCTAAAAGTGCAATGATCTGCCAGATATAACTTGGATCTATTAAATGCACAAAGCTTTTTGCAGCTGATGTATCAAAAGAGAAAAGAGTTGGTTCAAACAAAAACTCTGAAATATCCTTCTCTACATTTGAGTTTATAAAACCTGCCTGCTTAAACTCATTCGCCATCATTCTTAAACGCTGGGCATCTATAGAACCTATAGGATATATGTTTGCTAACAAGACACTCTCAATCTGTTTTGCTTCAAAAAGCAGTGCCTCTTTTGTCTTAGCCTGCGTATTGTACTTTTTCATTATAAGTTCAGTGAGTTCTTCTTGGTGACTCATAGCATATTGCCACCCTCTAATTGTCGCTTGTCTAAGAGCATTGGCTCTTGCCGGATGTGCTAAAACTTCTTCTTTTGATGTAAATAGATTACAATCATAATACTCCTGACCAAAAAGTGATGGATTAAAAACATTATAAGCGATACCTTCCTTAGCAAGTTCATAGATTTCATTCGTTGTAAATACACTCATGGCATCGACTTCTTTCTTTGCAAACTTCTCTATTTTAAAGTCCGTAGGAATGTTTTTATAATCATTTGAATCAATTCCAAACTTTCCTAACATATTGATTAGCGTAATTCCATCAATACCATCTGAGAGCCCCATAATAGTTTTTCCCTTTAGGTCTGCAGGGGTTGTAATCTCTTTTTGAACAACCAACACAAGTGGAGAGTGCTTAAAAAAGTTTGCAAGCATTACTATAGGCTTGCCATTACAAAAATCAGCAATTACGGACGAATATCCTACACCATACTCGGCTTTTTTATTTAAAATTATAGGAACAATCCCTTCATCACTTCTATACTCGATGAGTTCTACATCCAAACCAACTTCTTGATAGTACCCTAACTCTTTTGCTGCATAAAAACCAGCAAATTCAAACTGATGTTTCCACTGTAACTGTACCCTAACCTTCTCTAATTCTTGGGAAAAAACTGTATTAAGGAATAGAACACTCAGCAGAAAGAAAATACGCATCTCCTAATACCTTTTGAGTACATTGTTTATCTGAACATATGCCTGAAATGGGGTTGTTTCAAAATAATCAAGCTGATGCTTTTGTGCAAATTCGCGTGTCAACTTTTGGACTTTTAAGAGATTAAAACGTGGTGCTTTTGGGAAAAGATGGTGTTCAACCTGAGTGTTAAGCCCTCCATAAAACCAGTGAACAAACCAGCCGCCTTTGAGTGAACGTGAAGTACGCATCTGTAGCTCAAGCCAAGAGAGTTTCTCACCAATCTCCTTTTCAAACACTTCACACCCAAGATGATTTGTAATAAATCCAAAAGCTAGCCATGGTGAGAGGATAAAATAGAGTGTTGCAAAGAGAATGAGAGCATTTTCAAAAGGTAAAAAATAGAATACAAATCCCCATATTAAAGGCCAATGCAGAAGCATTAAAGTAAGTTCGCTCCATTTTTTTCGTTTAATTACAAAACTATATGATTGCACAATAAAGGCTGGGTACATAAAAAACATTGCGCCCCAAAATATTAAATACTTAGAAGAACGTAACCACTTTTTGTCACCCTTTTGTTTATTTGTAAAAGCTCCATCAAAAGCTAAAATATCCTCATCTTTTTGTGGAACATTACACCATGTATGGTGATTTATATTGTGTTTAAAATCCCACCATGAAGAGCTGTTGGAGAGAATAATTGCTGCAAAAGGATAGGAAAGACGAAATGAAAGTGTCTTGTTTTTAAAATACTGCAGATGTAAAATATCATGTGAGACAAAAACTGCACGTGTAAAGATAATAGTTAAAAAAATTCCTAAAAAAAAGCTCGTCCATATGGCATTTATACCAGTGACCGAGAAAAAATATACCAAAGTATAAAAGAGGAATAGACTCACCATAATTCCTATCATTTCAAAAGAACCTCGAATAGGCACTCTCTCTAAAAGCCCCGCACTGCGTACACTCTCTTTTAACTCATGAAAAATATCCGGATATCTATTCGATTCAGCCATTGTCAACCTAAAATTTTTGTGAAATTATATCTCTAAAGCTCTGAAACTAGAGTAAGGAATGTTTCCATATTGTCACTCAAGCGAAATTTTCTGGTAATGAACTCCTCTTATACTTGCAACAAATTTAATTCGGAGTTTTCTACTATGAAATTGATTAAAAAAATCATCCCTAGCGCAATTGCTGCTTCATTACTAGTCTCGTTTAGTGCCTGTGGAGGCGGCGGAGATTCAACAACGCCAACTGCTACACCACTTTCATCAATTACTACTAGCGGTACTGCTGCTGATGGTTATATCTCAGGAGGTACTGCTTGTTTAGACTTAAGCCTTGATGGTGTATGTCAAAGTGCAAGCGAGCCAACAACAACTACTAGTGGAACTGGTACATTTTCTTTAAACGTAACTGCTGCACATCAAACACATGCTAACTATGATGTTGCTCCAGTAATCGTTTACGGTGGTACTGATATTGATACAAACAAACCATATACAGGAACTATGAAAGCTCCTTACAGTGGAGCATCTGCAATCGTTGTTTCTCCATTAACAACTATGGTTCAAGCTCTTATTGACAATGGTGAGACTGAGGCTGATGCAAAAGCTGCTGTTGCTGCTGCACTCAATATTCCAGTAGATGACGTTTTAAAAGACCCAGTTGTTACAGCAACAATTACTAAAGCTGCTTTAAGTGTACAAAAATCTGTAGAACTACTCGCACAAGCAAATGTTGCAGCAGGAACTTCTACTTCAAATACAGAAGCTTTTAGCACAGTATACTCTCAAATTGCAGATGCAACAGTTGCAGTTTCTAACGATGCAGGTGCAACAAAATCATTTACAAGCGTTGTAGCAAAAGCAAAAACTGATGGTACACTTCTTGGTGGTGCGGCATCATCTTCAGATACTGTTACTGTAATTGAAAATGCGATTACTACTTCAACTTTAACAGGTTCAGAGTTAGCACTCGTAACAGAATCTCAACTAGAAGAGATTAAAGCAGTTATTACAACAAACTCTGGTGTAGTAACAGAAGCTGAAGCACAAACAGCTGCTGATGGAGCAGAAGACAATCCTAGAGTCTTAACTGTTACACAAATCTTAGAAAGTGTAAATGCAACATCAACGCAAATCACAACTGTACTTGCACTTGGAGATATCGTTACACTTACAGATATTGCTAATACAACAACAATTACAAATCAACTTGTTGCTACTGCAATTGCAAACTCTTATGACACTACAATTACTGATTTAGCAATTGCTTTAGGTGAAACTCCTAAAGCAGACCTATCAGGTGAGATTACAACTAATACAACACTTACAGCTGATACTGTATGGGTACTTAACGGTTTAGTTTCT
>JAFGVE010000004.1 GCA_016938175.1 Campylobacterales bacterium | reverse complement strand
GACGCTTGAATTGATACTAATTATTCATCGAGGTTAGCCTATGTTAAACACTTTATACTCCGGAAACCGTCTTCGTGTAGACTTCTCTAAAACTCCTCAAGAAATTGAAGTACCAAATCTCCTTCAATTACAACAAAATTCATATGATACTTTCTTAATGCTAGATGCAAAAGATAGAACTGCTAGTGGTATCGAAAAAGTATTTCAATCTGCATTCCCTATTCATGACACACAAAATAGATTGACTGTAGAGTACATTGGCAGTGAAGTTGCTAATCCTAAATATACAGTAAGAGAGTGTATGGAGAGAGGACTTACTTATGCAGTAAGCCTTAGAATGAAAACACGTCTTGTTCTTTGGGACAGAGATGAAAATACTAAAGAAAAACTTGGTGTAAAAGATATCAAAGAGCAGAGTATATTCGTTCGTGATATTCCTTTAATGACAGATAGAACATCATTTATTATTAATGGTGTTGAGCGTGTTGTTGTAAATCAATTACACCGTTCACCAGGTGTTATTTTTAAACAAGAAGAGTCAACAACTTCTGGTAATAAACTTATTTATACAGGACAAATTATTCCTGACCGTGGCTCATGGTTATATTTTGAGTACGATCCAAAAGACATTCTTTACATGAGAATTAATAAGCGTCGTAAAGTACCAGTTACTATTATGTTCCGTGCATTAGGGTACTCTAAGCAAGATGTTTTAAAACTTTTTTACCCTATACAGATAATTAGAATTAATGACAATAAGTTTTCACTAGATTTTAATCCAAAAGATTACGCTAGCCGTATTTCATATGATTTAGTTGATATGAACGATAAAGTACTTGTTGGTGCACAAAAACGTTTATCAGCTAAAAAAGCACAAAAACTCATTGATGATGGCGTAAAAGAGGTTCAGTATCCACTTGAAATCCTTTTAGAGCGTTACTTAGCTGAGCCAATTATAGACCCTGAAACAGGTGAAGTTCTTTTTGATGCTATGACTCATATTGATGAGACAAAACTTAAAAAAATGGCTGAAATCGGTGTAACTGAATTTAAAATTGCAAATGATTTAGCAGAGGGTGTTGATAGTTCTATTATTAATGCATTTAATGCAGATGCAGATTCACTTAAACTTTTAAAACAAACAGAAGAGATAGAAGATGAAAACGATCTCTCAGCTATTCGTATCTATAAAGTCATGCGTCCTGGTGAGCCAGTAACGAAAGAAGCTGCAAAGACATTTGTAAACCAACTTTTCTTTGACCCAGAAAGATATGACTTAACACAAGTTGGTCGTATGAAAATGAACCATAAATTAGGAATTAATATTCCTGAGTATGTAACAGTTCTTACGCACCAAGATATTATTGAATCTGTAAAATATGTTATTAAAGTAAAAAATGGTCAAGGTCATATTGATGATAGAGATCACTTAGGAAATCGTCGTATTCGTTCGATTGGGGAACTTTTAGGAAATGAGTTACACAATGGTCTTGTAAAAATGCAAAAAGCTATTCGTGATAAACTTTCAACTATGAGCGGTCCAATGGCTGAATTAATGCCACATGACTTAATCAACTCTAAGATGATTACTTCAACTATTATGGAATTCTTTTCTGGTGGACAACTTTCACAGTTTATGGACCAAACGAATCCACTTTCAGAAGTAACACACAAACGTCGTCTTTCAGCACTTGGAGAAGGTGGTCTTGTAAAAGAGAGAGCTGGTTTTGAGGTACGTGACGTTCACCCAACTCACTATGGTAGAATCTGTCCAATTGAGACTCCAGAGGGACAAAATATTGGTCTAATCAATACACTTGCTACTTACTCTAAAGTAAATGAGCATGGATTCATTGAAGCACCATACAAATTAATGAAAGATGGAAAAGTTACTTCTGAAGTAGTTTATTTAACAGCAACTCAAGAAGAGGGCAAGATGATTGCGGCTGCTTCAAATAAACTCAATTCAAACAATGAGTTTGTTGAGCCACTTATTTCAGTAAGACAAGATGGTGAAATTCTTCTTCGTCCAGCTACTGATTGTGAATATGCTGACCTTTCATCACACATGGTGGTTGGTGTTGCAGCTTCACTGATTCCATTCCTTGAGCATGATGATGCCAACCGTGCTCTAATGGGTTCAAACATGCAACGTCAGGCAGTACCACTTATTAAGGTGAATGCACCAATGGTTGGAACAGGTGTTGAGAAACTTGTTGCGCGTGACTCTTGGGAGTGTGTAAAAGCAAAACGTTCAGGAACTATTGAAAAAGTAGATGCAAAACACATCTACATTATGGGTGAAGAAGATGGAGAGATTTATATTGACTATTATCCATTACAAAAGAATCTGAGAACAAACCAAAACACTTCATTTACACAAAAACCGATTGTGAATGTAGGTGATAAAGTTATTAAGGGACAGATTATTGCCGATGGTCCAAATATGGATCAAGGTGAGCTTGCACTTGGTGTAAATGCTATGGTTGCGTTTATGCCATGGAATGGATACAACTTTGAGGATGCTATTGTTATTTCTGAGCGTTTAATACGTAAAGACTCTTTTACTTCTGTGCATATTTATGAAAAAGAAGTTGAAGCAAGAGAGCTTAAACATGGTGTAGAAGAGATTACACGTGACATTCCAAATGTACGTGATGATGAACTTGCTCACCTAGATGAGAGTGGTATAGTTAAAATTGGTACAAATGTGAAAGGTGGGATGATTCTTGTTGGTAAGGTTTCTCCAAAAGGTGAAGTCAAACCTACTCCAGAAGAGCGTCTACTTCGTGCAATTTTTGGTGAAAAAGCTGGACACGTTGTCAACAAATCACTCTATTGTCCACCATCTATGGAAGGTGTTGTTGTAGACATTAAAGTATTTACGAAGAAAGGGTATGACAAAGATCCACGTACATTAGAGCTTGAAAAAGAAGAGAGAGACTATTTAGAGCGTGAGCACTATGATAGACTTCTGATGATTGATAAAGAAGAGATGTTACGTGTTACAAAACTTTTAACACGTGAGCCTTTAAGTGCTGACATTAAAATAGGTGAAACAGAGTATAAAGCTGGAGATACGATTAATGGTGCTGATTTAGCAGAAGTTAACCGTTTTGCTATGAATGCTATCGTGAAATCTTTCTCACAAGAGATTCAAGATGAGTATACAAAAACTAAAAACCACTTCCAAAAGCAAAAGCGTATTTTTAGAGATGAACATGAAGAAAAACTTACTATTTTAGAAAAAGACGACATCCTACCAAATGGTGTTGTTAAATATGTAAAAATTTATATAGCAACAAAACGTCAACTTAAAGTTGGTGATAAAATGGCTGGGCGTCACGGTAACAAAGGTATTGTTTCTACGATAGTACCTGAAGTTGATATGCCATATATGGAGGATGGACGTTCTGTTGACGTTTGTCTTAACCCACTCGGGGTTCCATCTCGTATGAATATCGGTCAAATTTTGGAGATGCACCTTGGTATGGCTGGTCGTGAACTTGGTAACCAAATTCAAGCAGAATTTGATGCTAAGCAGGCTGATTACATAGAGAAAATGCGTGCTAAGATGATTGAAATTGCTGATGTTGCTGGTCTTATGAATGCTGTTGAAGTTATCAATAAAATGGATGATGTTGAGTTTTTAAGACATGCTAGAGACTGGGCAAAAGGTGGTGTTCGCTTTGCAACACCAATTTTTGAAGGTGTTAATGCTGTTGAGTTTGAAAAACTTTATAAACTAGCAAATATGGATCAAGATGGTAAAGTTGTACTTTACGATGGAAAAACTGGTGCAAAAATTAAAGAACGTGTAAACGTAGGATACATGTATGTTCTTAAACTACACCACTTAGTTGATGAGAAAATTCACGCTCGTTCAACTGGACCATACTCCCTTGTTACACAACAACCAGTCGGTGGTAAAGCACTTTTCGGTGGTCAAAGATTTGGTGAGATGGAAGTTTGGGCTCTTGAGGCATATGGAGCTTCTGCAGTACTTAAAGAGATGCTTACAATTAAGTCAGATGATGTTGATGGACGTGTACGTGCATATAAAGCGATTACAAAAGGTGAATTAGTACCAGCTTCAGGTATTCCTGAAACACTATTCGTATTAACAAAAGAGTTACAATCATTAGCTCTTGATGTAGAGATTATGGACGAGGTAGAAGATAATGAGTAAATTAGTACCAGTTGAAGTTACAGAAGAGAATAGACCAACAGATATAAAACAGCTACAGTTTCGTTTAGCATCACCAGAGAAGGTGATGTCATGGAGTAACGGAGAAGTTAAAAAGCCTGAGACTATTAACTACCGTACACTTAAGCCTGAACGTGATGGACTGTTCTGTGCAAAAATATTTGGTCCTGTAAGAGATTATGAGTGTCTTTGTGGGAAATACAAAAAGATGCGTTATAAAGGTGTTGTATGTGAGAAGTGTGGTGTTGAAGTAACATCTACAAAAGTTCGTCGTACTCGTATGGGACATATAGAACTTGTTACTCCTGTTGCACACATTTGGTACGTATCTTCACTTCCATCTCGTATTGGTACACTTCTTGGTATAAAAATGAAAGACCTTGAACGTGTACTATATTATGAGGCATACATTGTTGAATCTGGTGGAGAAGCATATTACGATGCTGAAGCAAAAACACCGGTAGTAAAATACGATGTTCTTAATGAAGAGCAGTATAGAACACTTGTTCAGCGTTTTGGTGAACTTGGTTTTAAAGCACGCATGGGTGGTGAAGTTGTTCGTGATTTACTTGATAATATAGATCTTGTTGATCTTTTTACTACTCTTAAAGAAGAGATAAATGAGACAAAGTCTGAAGCAAAGAAAAAGACTATCAACAAGCGTTTAAAAGTTATTGAGTCTTTCTTAAATAGTGGTAATAATCCAGCATGGATGATGCTTACTGTTTTACCAGTTCTTCCACCAGATCTACGTCCACTTGTATCTTTGGATGGTGGTAAGTTTGCTGTTTCTGATGTTAATGATTTATATAGAAGAGTTATTAACCGTAACCAACGTCTTAAACGTCTTGTAGAACTCGAAGCACCAGAGATTATTGTACGTAATGAAAAACGTATGTTACAAGAATCTGTTGATGCACTCTTTGATAATGGCCGTCGTGCTAATGCTGTAAAAGGTGCTAACAAACGTCCACTTAAATCTCTTTCAGAGATTATTAAAGGTAAACAGGGACGTTTCCGTCAAAACCTTCTTGGTAAACGTGTTGACTTCTCTGGACGTTCTGTGATTGTTGTTGGTCCATCTTTAGCTATGGATGAGTGTGGTCTTCCTAAAAAGATGGCTCTTGAGCTCTTTAAGCCACACCTTATTGCAAAACTAGAAGAAAAAGGTTATGCAACAACGGTTAAAGCTGCGAAGAAAATGATTGAAGATAAAACAAATGAAGTTTGGGAGTGTCTTGCTGAAATAGTTGATGGCTATCCTGTAATGCTAAACCGTGCACCAACACTTCACAAGTTGTCTATTCAAGCATTCCATCCAAAACTAATCGATGGAAAAGCGATTCAGCTTCACCCACTTGTATGTGCTGCATTTAATGCTGACTTCGATGGTGACCAGATGGCTGTTCACGTACCACTTAGCTCAGCAGCGATTGCGGAAGCAAAAGTACTTATGCTTGCATCTATGAATATTTTACTTCCTGCTTCTGGTAAAGCAATTGCAACGCCTTCTCAGGATATGGTACTTGGTATCTACTATATCACTTTAGAGAAAAATAATGTAAAAGGTTCAAACAAACTTTTTGCAAATGTTGATGAGATTAGAATTGCCCTAGAACATGATGCACTTGATTTACATGCAAAAGTAAGAACAAGAGTTGATGGACGTATTATTCACACAACCGCAGGTCGTTTACTTTTAAAAGCGATCCTTCCAGATTTTGTTCCAGCTGAACTTTGGAATAGAGTAATGAAGAAAAAAGCTATTAATGAGCTTGTTGATTATGTCCAAAAACACGGTGGTATAGGTATTACTGCAGGTTTCCTTGATAACCTTAAAAACTTAGGTTTTAAACATGCAACAGAGGCTGGTGTTTCTATTTCTGCTGATGATATTCGTATTCCAGAGATGAAACTTGGAAAAATTACGGATTCAAAAAACAGAGTTATTGAGATTCAAAAACAATTTGAAGCAGGTCTGTTAACTGAACAAGAGCGTTATAACAAAATTATCGACGTTTGGACAGATACAAATAATACACTTGCATCAGAGATGATGGAACTTGTTCAAACTGATAAAGATGGGTTTAACTCAATTCATATGATGGCAGACTCTGGAGCTCGTGGTTCTGCGGCACAGATTCGTCAGCTTGCGGGTATGCGTGGTCTTATGGCAAAACCTTCTGGAGAGATTATTGAAACACCAATTATCTCTAACTTTAAAGAGGGTCTTAACGTTATTGAGTACTTTATTTCTACTCACGGTGCACGTAAAGGTCTTGCGGATACGGCTCTTAAAACAGCGAATGCTGGTTACTTAACTCGTAAACTTGTTGACGTTGCACAAAATGTGAAGATTGTTGAACATGACTGTCACACACATGAAGGTATTGAAATTTCAGATATTTCTGACCAAAATACACTTATTGAGTCTTTAGAAGACAGACTTACAGGTCGTGTACTTGCTGATGATGTAATTGACCCAATTTCAAATGAGATTTTATTTGCTGAGGGAACACTGCTTGATGAAGTATCTGCAAAACAGATAGCTGAAGCTGGAATTAAAACAGCACACATTAGAACACCTACAACATGTAAAAGTGAAGATGGTATTTGTGCTCTTTGTTATGGTGTAAATCTTGCAACTGGGCATATCGTACGCCCAGGTGAGGCTGTTGGTATTATTGCTGCACAATCAATTGGTGAGCCAGGTACTCAGCTTACTCTCCGTACTTTCCACGTTGGTGGTACGGCGAGTTCAACTGCTCAAGAGAGACAAGTTGTTGCTGATAAAGAAGGTTTTATCCGCTATTACAACTTAAAAACATATGCAGCAAAAGATGGTAGAAATATCGTTGCAAATAGACGTAATGCAGCGGTACTTTTAGTAGAGCCGAAAATTAAAGCTCCATTTGCTGGTAAATTTGAAATTCAAAATATTCACGATGAAGTGATTATTAGTGTAAGTTCAAAAGATGAGACTGTACGTTATTCAATTCGTAAAAATGAGATAGCAAAACCAAATGAGCTTGCTGGTGTAAGTGGACAGATTGAAGGGAAATACTACTTCCCGTATGAGAGTGGTTCCGAAGTAGCAGAATTAGAGTCGATTGTTGAAACAATTAAAGATGGCTGGAATGTTCCTTCTCGTATTCCTTATGCATCAGAGCTATTAGTTGCTGATGGTGCACCTGTAACACAAAAAATATATGCTAAAGAAGAAGGTACTGTGAAGTATTTCCTACTAAAAGGTGATTATTTAGAGCGTGTTGAAGGGCTTAAAGAAGGACATAAAGTAGAAGAGAAAGGTCTTTTTGCAGCAGTAATTGACCAAAACAACCGTGAAGCTGTACGTCACTATATCGCACGTGGTTCAGTAATCGTTGTTTCTGATAATGACAGTGTAGATGCAACAAGTATGATTGCAAAACCATCGAGTGATGAGTCTGTTGTTATCGCTGAGTGGGATCCATATTCAAATCCAATTATCTCTGAAGCTAATGGTACTGTACAGTATGAAGACATCATTGTTGGTACAACAGCATCTGAGCAACTTGATGAATTAACTGGTAAAACTCGTCTAATGATTAATGATCACATCTCTTCTGAGTACAAGCCAACAATCGTACTTGCTACTGAAGATGGTGAAATCTTACGTTATGCGATTGAGCCGAAGTCATCTGTCTTTGTTAAGAATGGTGCAGAAGTAAAAATTGCAGATATTATTGCAAAAACACCAAAAGCATTACAAAAATCATCAGATATTACGGGTGGTCTACCACGTGTATCTGAACTATTTGAGGGTCGTCGTCCAAAATCGACTGCACTTATTTCTGAGATTGACGGTATGGTTAGTTTTGGTAAACCGCTACGTGGTAAAGTGAGAATTATTGTAAGTAATACTGATAATGGTATTGTGAAAGAGTACTTTGTTGATAAAGCACATGAAGCTGTTGTAAATAGCGGTGACTTTGTACACGCTGGTGAGCGTTTAACAACAGGTATCTTATCTTCACATGAGCTACTTAGAATTATGGGTGTTAAAGCACTTTATAACTATTTAGTTTCTGAAGTACAACAAGTTTACCGTTCACAAGGGGTTAACATTGCCGATAAGCATATTGAGGTAATTTTTACACAAATGTTACGTCAGGTTAAAATTGTAAAATCAGGTGACACGAAATTTATTGAGGGTGATTTAGTATCTAAAAATAAATTTGCAGCTGAAAATGATAAGATAGTTCGTCTTGGTGGACGTCCTGCTATAGCAGAACCATTCCTTGTTGGTATAACAAGAGCGGCTGTTTCTGCTGATAGTATTATCTCAGCAGCATCATTCCAAGATACAACTAAAGTATTAACAGAAGCTGCAGTTTCAGCTAAAGTTGACGATCTTAATAACCTTAAAGAGAATGTTATTATTGGACGTACAATTCCTGTTGGTACAGGTATCTATAAAGATAAAGAAGTGACTTTCCGTTCAGAAGAAGCGTAAGCTTCTTTTGATAAATGTGTAGAAATGTCTACACCCCTCCATCTACTTTAAACAATCATTAAAAATAAGCTAAATTTAATTACAATTTCTGTATTATCACGTGTCTATAATTATCTTAAATTAAGAGAATTACATTCTACTGGAAAAATTAAGTAAAAGGAATTGTATGCCTACAATCAATCAATTGATTCGTAATGAGCGTAAACGTGTGATTAAAAAATCAAAATCGCCTGCGCTTGTTTCATGTCCACAGCGTCGTGGTGTATGTACTCGTGTTTACACAACTACACCTAAAAAACCTAACTCGGCTTTAAGAAAAGTT
>JAFGVE010000037.1 GCA_016938175.1 Campylobacterales bacterium | reverse complement strand
CTGCACCTTTCAGGTGTGGAAACGTAGGTCGCTGCCTAGTTCGATCGGTTATTCTCCCTTTATTTACTTCGCTTTTTTATATTACTTTTTTGAATCATCATTTTCAAATAAACTTTAATTCTACAAGATTAGTTCTCTATCAATATTCCATTTGTGGGACAATTTTGTGTCTCTTAGCAGTTCTAAACGATAAATATACTCTTCTCTACTGATTTCTTTTGCACCTAAACTCTTTAAATGTTTTGTAGGTACCTGACAGTCTATAAAACTATATCCCCATTTTTTTAAATGTGCTACGAGTATTGCATATGCAGCTTTTGAAGCGTTGCTTTCTTCAGCAAACATTGATTCTCCACAAAATACTTTGCCAATAACTACGCCATATAGCCCACCAACTAATTGATTCTCTTTGTATGTTTCTACTGAGTGGGCATATCCCATTTGGTGTAAATATATATATGCTTCTATCATCTCTTGCTGTATCCATGTGCCTTCTTGATTATTTCTAGGGACACTCGCACATTTATGAATAACATTATCAAAGGCTATGTCAAATTTATATGTAAATTTTTTTATATTTTTTTTTAGAGAACGAGAGAGTTTAAAATCATCTAGTTCCATTACAAGACGTGGATTTGGTGACCACCAGAGTATAGGGTCTGATTTACTATACCATGGAAATATACCATTTCTATAGGCATCAATGAGTCTATATGGATGTAGATCACCACCCCAAGCCACGATACCATCTTGATTAGCATCATGCGGACTAGGAAAGCCTACAGTAGATCTTCTAATTTCCTGTATCAAGTTCACTAAATGTCAGTATAAGTTCTTTATCTGCTGCAACATTAACAGTACCACCATTTTTAAGTGAACCGAAAAGAATTTCATTACTGAGTCTATTTGTAATATTATTTTGAATGTAACGTTTAATAGGTCGTGCACCCATTTCTTGTGAGTAAGCTTCATCTGCTATTAACTCAACTGCTTGATCTGTAAGTTTTACAGTTATTTTTTTCTCTTTAAGTTCTTTATTGAGCTCATTAATAAATTTTTGTACAACACCTATAACTGTTTTATGCGAAAGCTGACTAAACTCTACTATTGCATCTAATCTATTTCTAAACTCTGGAGTGAAGAATGATTTAAGTTCTTCATCTTTAGAAATTGAGCTATCTTTATTGAATCCCATTACACTACGAGCAGTAGCTCCAATGTTAGATGTCATAATAAGAATTACATTTTGGAAGTTTGCTTTATATCCATTATTATCCGTTAAGGTTGCATTATCCATAATTTGTAAAAGGATATTAATTAAATCTGGATGCGCTTTTTCTATTTCATCGAGTAACAACACAGTATATGGACGTCTTTTGATAGCCTCTGTAAGTAAACCACCTTGTTCATATCCAACATAACCTGGAGGTGCTCCTACAAGTCTACTAATTGTATGTTTTTCCATATATTCACTCATGTCAAAACGTTCAAAGTGAATATTGAGAAGTTTACTAAGTGCGATTGATAGTTCAGTCTTACCAACTCCAGTTGGCCCAGAAAATAAGAACGAAGCAATTGGTTTGTTTTCTGGTGTAAGTCCTGCTTTTGCAATTTTAATTGCTTGTGCTACTTTTTCTACTGCAGCATCTTGACCAATGACTTGAACTTTGAGTTTCTCTTCTATATTTTGAAGAAGTTCAATTTCATTTTCTTTAATTTTTGAACCACTAATACCCATTATACGCGTAATTGTTCTTTCAATATCTTTGGCAGTAACAATATCTTTATGTGCTTTTCTCAAGTGAAATGAGGCAGCTGTTTCATCAATAAGGTCAATTGCTTTATCTGGTAAAAATCTATCAGTCATATAGCGACTTGAAAGGTTTACCGCAGCACGAAGAGATTTTTTAGTATATTTAAGTGCATGATGTTCTTCGTATTTTTGTTTTAAACCTTTGAGAATCTTATAGGCTGTTTCTTTTGATGGCTCATCAACATCTACTTTAGAAAATCTTCTACTGAGTGCTTTATCTTTTTCAAATCCATTTCTATACTCTATAAAAGTGGTAGCTCCCATACATTTTATTTCACCCGAAGCAAGAGCAGGTTTAAGTTGGTTTGCTGCATCCATAGTTCCAGATGTACTTCCTGCACCAATAAGTGTATGAATTTCATCAATGAATAAAATTGCATTTGGAATTTTTTTAAGTTGGTCCATAACCCCTTTGAGACGTTTTTCAAAGTCACCACGATATTTTGTTCCTGCTAAAAGAGCACTAAGGTCAAGTGCGTAAAGTTCTGAGTCTTTAATGATAGGAGGAACTTCATTTGCAACAATACTGAGCGCAAGCCCTTCAGCAATAGCTGTTTTACCAACACCAGGCTCTCCTACTAAGATAGGATTGTTTTTCTTTCTACGGCAAAGAATTTGAATAACTCTTTTTATTTCACTATCACGTCCAATAATAGGGTCAATTTTTCCTTCTTTAGCTTTTTCAATAAGGTTGATTGAATATTTGTCTAAATAGGACTCTTTCTCATTTCCTTCTTCAGCTGTTTCATTGTGTGAAATTATTTCTAAAATATCTAAACGTGAGATTTGGTATTCATGAAGGAGCATACAAGAGAATGTATTTTCTTCTTCATATAGTGCTGCAAGCAGGTCTCCAACATCTGCAACAATTTGGCCTGCTGATTGAATATGACGTACCATAGAGTCTATAAGCCGTGAGAGTGCAACACTTTCATGAGGATTTGCATTTACGTGGTCTGGGAGTATTTCAATATTTGAGTTTATGAAGTTTCCCACCTGCTCTTTCATTTTTTTGGTATCACCACCACAGAGTTGTATTATATTAGCCCCTTCATTAGAACTAAGAAGGTGATAAAAAACATGCTCTATAGTCAGGTATTCATGACGTAGCTGCTTTGCATATAGTATAGATTTTTGAAAAATCTCATTAAGAGAAGGACTTATCATTTTTTACTCCTCTTCCATTGTAGCTTTAAGTGGAAAGCCATTATCTTTTGCTTTTTTTATAACTTGCATGACCTTAGTTTCCGCAATCTCGTGTATGTATACACCACAAAGACCCCTGTCTTTTTTATGTACTTCAAGCATGATTTGCTCAGCTTCTTGATGTGTTTTATGAAATACATTCATCAGTATATCGACAACAAACTCCATTGAAGTATAGTCATCATTTAAAATAAAAACTTTATATTTTTTCGGATGTCTTACTGAAACCTCATGTATGAGGTCTAGTTTTGATTCATATGCCATAATCTTTACCTCGCTGCGCTAATAAAATCGTTGATTATATCTTCTGGGTTTTCAAGTCCTATAGAGACGCGAATAAGTCCATCAGTTATACCTAAAAATTCTTTTGTTTCTTTGTCAAAGTCACTATAAATAGTTGAAGCCATATGAAGTGCTAAAGTTCTACTGTCTCCAATATTTGCAGTAATTGTGGCAAGTTTTGAGTTGTTTAAGAAGGCAAAAGCTTTCTCTTTAGTTTGCATATCAATAGTCAGTAGCGTTCCACATCCATTTACAAAATCTTTTTTATAGCGTGCATGATGTGGATGCTTTTCTAGGTATGGGTGATTTATGTTAAAACCCTCTTTATCCAGTGCTTTTGCTATTGTTTCAACACTTTGTGTTATACGGCTTAAACGTAAAGGGAGTGTTTCTAGTCCAAGCATAGTCTGATAGCTAGCATGTGCATTAGCACTCATACCAAAGTCTCTAAGAGCACGTTTTTTTGCATTTGGAATGAGAGCCATAGCTCCCATTTTTTTAATAAACTTTTCCATAAAAGCGTAA
Organism: Campylobacterales bacterium; assembly: GCA_016938175.1. Lineage (GTDB taxonomy): Bacteria > Campylobacterota > Campylobacteria > Campylobacterales > Sulfurimonadaceae > Sulfurimonas. The sequence continues at coordinate 63,623 of JAFGVE010000037.1, read as the reverse complement.
CGTGCAGACTTAAATTTATCTTCACCTTCATTTATAGCTCGAAAAACTGCACAACCACCAAGAGCGGAAGCATTTCCAGTAATAATTTTTGTAGTTGAATACACAACTATGTCAGCACCAAGTTTTAATGGTGCAACACTTAATGGTGTAATTGTATTATCTACGATTAAAGCTACACCAGCGTTATTTGCAATATCGGCAATTTTTTTAATGTCGGGAAGTCTCATATTGGGGTTACCAACACTCTCTAAAAAAATGATTTTTGTTTTTGGAGTTATAGTGGCTTCAATCGCTTCAATTTCATCTACATCAAAAAATTGAGTACTCACTCCAAAGCGTTTGAGTGTTTCATTAAAAAGTGAGTAAGTTCCCCCAAATAATCCACCAATGCTAATGACTTCATCTCCCATTTCTAGCAGAGAAAGTGTTGCTAGTGAAGTTGCCCCCATTCCTGAGCTTGTTGCAACTGCACCTATTCCTCCATCCATTTCAGCTAAAATAGATTCAAGTTTTCCTGTTGTGGGATTCCCCATACGAGAGTAGAGAGGCTTTTTAACACTACCATTAAAAATACCTTCGCCAGTTTCAGAATCTCCGTAGGAAAAAGATGCAGATGATACTATTTGCGGTGAAACAGCTCCCTCTTTTGCACCTACTGATTGAACAAATTTTGTACAATATTCTTCAAAGTTATTCATATATTTAAACCTTATTATCTATAGTGATAAATTATACCAAACTAGAGATAATACCTATTTTATATACTATTATTATGATAGTATTTCATTAGGAAAAAAGATAAAGGTAATTTTATGGATAATCAAACTACTTTAGAAATACTCAATGAAAAAGTTTCTCAAATATTACAACACTATGACACTATGAAAGGCGAAAATGAGCAGTTGCGTAATGAGCTTATGACACTTAAAGCTGAACGTGAAATTAAAGATCAAGAGATACAAAGATTGACCGAAGAGAACGCAACAAAAGATTTAGAAATAGAAGAAATAGTGAGTAAAATAGAAAGTATTCTAGGTTAAATTTAATGAGTAAAAAAATAGGTCTACATATTGGTGGTCGCAGATTTGATGTTGATGTTGAAGATGATTTTGCAAAGTTTTTAACAAAAGAAATGGCAAAAGATTTTAATACTGAGGGCAACAATGATTTAAAAGTAGTACTTCAAGGGTATGTCCGTAAAGTACATGACCTATATACTCAAGAGAAAAAAATGCAGGAGTTAATTGACAAAATTGAAATATAGGGTCTATTTTTAGAATATTCTAAGTTATAGGTGCTATAATTTCATCCTCTCAAAAGAGAATGGTGTGCGTTCGTAGCTCAGCTGGATAGAGCACTGGTTTGCGGTACCAGCGGTCAGGGGTTCGAATCCCTTCGGGCGCACCATCTACATTCAAAATATTATCACACTTTTATTTTTTCATTTATTAGATGTTTTTGTTTTTCTATAATTGTATCTTCTGTCTGTACAATAGTTTTAAATTTCTTATAAAGTCTATACTCAATAACTACAGCGATTACTCCCAAAAAACCTAGTCCATAAAGAATGCTTTTCAATGAAATATCTATAAAATCTAAAAGCATAGCTGTTGTAGCTCCACCAATGATGGCACTGGAAACTATAAAAGAACGAAGCATTAAATACTCTTTTATCTCTATATATTCTTTCATAAAATCTATCGTGTGAATTCTAGATATCTCAAATGTAATAGCTTGCAGTGTAAAGATTGTCAGAATAACATAGGTAAATAAAATCATACTTGCCTCTACTAGTGAATAGCTAAGAATTTGTACAATATCTAAAAGAATTACAAAGAGATAAATTTGATAAATTTTTATTTTCTTAAACAGAGGTTGAATAAGACCATCGCTTGCACTTAAAAGCATATAAAAACTTATAATCATTACAGGTAGATAGGTTCCTTCTAGTTTTGTAACATATGGCATAAGTACCCAGTCAATATAAGTCGTTAAAAAAAGAACGACTATTTGAAACTTGAGAAGTCGACTTTTGTTGAGTTCTTTAAAGAGTGACTTATAGTGTCTAATTGGCAAGAGTCTTCTCCATGAAATAAGCATCACAACCATCTTGATAAAATGAGTGAATAGTTTTTAAAGACTTAAAATGATTTTTTTCATAAAATTGTATAGCGGACGTGTTATCAACACGCACTTCTAAAACAACTTTTTGGAAATTAAGTGACTGAAGTTTGAAAAGTGTTTTTTGCAAAAGTTGAGTTGATATCTTACGTTTTCTGTAAAGTTTTGATACTCCAATAGAGTATATTTTTGCAGTTTTCCTTTTTACAAGTGTTAAGATATAGCCAACTATAACTCCTCTAATTTTAGCGACATAGAGAAGATTATTTTGAATATGGTAATAAAAAGACCCATATGAAAGAGGGAAGTTTTCTGCCGAAAATAGCTTTTTTTCAAAATGGTTTAGCTCTTTGCAATCATAGAGCTGTGCAAGCTCTATGGTCATTTTTGGTAAATAGTATATTTTGGAACTAATTTATATGGTCGATAAGACATTTTTACCTTTCTCAGGTTTTCAAATCCCATGTCATCTCCTACATTTATATAGGTGATATTAAAGTGTTCTTTGAGCATTTTAGAAAACTCTCTAAATATAAACTGAGCACAGCCAAGTACTTCAAAGTCCGTTTTTTCAATTATTACACTTGCAGTATCAATACTGATACACTCTCCAACAGTGAATCCTTTGAGTTCTTCATCAATGTATATAACAAGACCGATGAGTCCAAGTCTCTCGTAGTGTTTGAGCATATGTTTTACGGCATATTTTTCTTGGTGAATACCTTCTAAAAATGCATCAGCTTCTTCTTTAGGCATATACTTGACTCTGTCTGCAACCCATTTATTGAATAGATGCAGAATTTCATCTTTATGCTTTTCTACTTCGAGAACTTCAATTCTATGATTTGGATAGGATTTTGTAAACTTGTTAATCTCAGTACGTTTTGTATGGTAGCTATTTCCTCTAAGATTAATGAGTGCATCAACTTCATATACATAATCTACAAGTTTTTTCTCGACAATATAATTATCCATCATAACAAACATGCTTTGCGCATCATCTACAGTTTGGGCAAATTCCTCAACCATTGCACCTTGTACATAGTCAATACGTGCATAATATGGTGAAGAATTATTTGCATTCATAATTGAAAAACATTCAACCATTGCGTTAATAACATTTTTTGTTTTTCCAATAGGTGGTAAGAGCATAGTAAGCTCTCCTCCGCTCATTGCAAAGAGACAAAAACATTTGTTTATAATTGTGTAAAAGCCACTACTGTTTGCAAGCCAAATGTAGTTAGCTGCAAATGTGTAGTCACTTATATCTATTTCCATTTTTTCTAAATGCTTCTCAAGAAGCTCTTTTGAGTCGAGTGTGAACGGTTGTAAACTGATGTCGCCCACTTGTAGATTTGCCATAAATTTCCTCTAAATTAATTTTGTAATGAAATCATACATCCAATTTTTTACTTTGCAGAAAAAACTTTTTTAAGCTCTAATATAGGCCTATTTTGTGGACTTTTTTTATTCGAAAATTTTTATAATATTGAGGTGATTTGAGAGTAAAAAAATATAAATAGAATAACGACTATAATTGCACTATGAAATATCCAATCATTCTTTTAATTTTTTTTCTTTTTGGTTGTAGTAGTAAGCATTATGAGATTACACAAACGAAAATTATTACTCTAAAAACTAAAGAGTTTAAATATTCTGACTTAGGTTATATTAGAAGCAGTGCTAATGATGTTGAATTAGAGCTTTTTAGTGCTGGAAAATCACTTTTTAAAGTAGAGATTGGTAACTTTATTTGTACTTCCCAAGGATGTGTACGTAAAAAAATCTTCAATGAGAAGTATTTTACTTCCCATTATCCAGATGATTTGTTACAAAACGTAATACTTGGAAAACCTATTTTAAATGCGAAAAACATAAAATATTTGAATGATGGTTTTAGTCAAAAAATAGAAACAGAAAATGTCAATATAGACTATATAGTGGGCAATAGAGGTATTTTTTTTAAAGACAAAAAAAATGCAATATTGATAAAAATTCGTGATAATTGAGTTATTTAAATACACATTAATCTGAACAATTAACTGAATATAAATAGAAATATTTTGTGAAATACACTATAATTTCGCAAATTTATATCTTGGAATGTGGATAACGTATCGAAAACACACGAGTTGTTTTCAATAAAGCCTTCACGATATTACATTGATAAATTTGATAATAAGGATACAGAATGATTCAAGACAATAAAATAGTAGACATCGCGATAATTGGTGCTGGACCTGGTGGTATGGCTTCTGCAATAGAGGCAAAATTAGCTGGTATTGAGAATATTGTTGTTATCGATAAAGCTCCACACCATAATGATATGATTCACAAGTTTTACAAAAAAGGTAAAAGAGTTGATAAAGACTGGATGGGAATCAAGTTTGAATTTACAGGTAATGTAACTTTTGAAGAGTGTTCAAAAGAAGAATACATTGAGCAAATGGATAAAAAATTATCTGATGCAGGCGTACTTGAGAGATTTGAATACAATCATGAAATTATGAGAGTTGAAAAAGGTGAAGATGGTCTATTTACTATTGTTTATGGTCAAGATGGTGTAGCCGAAGCTCTAGAATCTATGAAAGCAAAAAATGTAATTCTTTCAGTAGGTCGTATGGGTAAACCTAACAAGCCTAAATATAAATTCCCTAAAGAGTTAAAAGAAGTATTAAACTTTAATCTTTCAAAAGTACAAAATGGTGAGCACGTAATGGTAGTTGGTGGTGGTGATACTGCTGGTGAGTATGCTTATGGTTTAGTTGAAATGGAAGGCATGGAAGATTGTGTTGTTACACTTAACTATCGCCAAGCTGAAATCAAAAGAATGAACCCAATTAACACTGAAATGTGTTATAAATACCTAGACAATGGTAAAATTTGTAATAAAATGGGTGTTGATGTTGAGAGTTTAGAAGTATCTCCTACAGGTAAAATACAAGTAAACTTTACTGATGGTTCAACTGGTGAGTATGACAGAGCTGTATATGCACTTGGTGGAACAACTCCAAAAGATATCCTAGTTAACTCTGGTGTTCAAACTGGTGAGTGGGATGTGCCTGTGTATAACCCAGAGACTTTTGAAACAAACGTAGAAGGTCTTTATACAATTGGTGATGTTGTAACTGACCAAGGAAGTATTGCACTCGCGTTTAATCATGCAAGTGATGCTGTAAAAAGTATAGCTTCAAAACTTAAGTAATTTTTCTTCTATCACGCCTTTGGGCGTGATAACTACTCATTTAACCCCTCATTTATTACTATCTTTGTAATATTCGTTTTATTTTACATATCAAGGAGAGTTGAACGTGGCATCTAACAAATTTATTGGAGCACATACATCTGCAAGCGGTGGCGTTTATAATGCTATAACACATGCGCAAGAAATTGGAGCAAAAGCTTTTGCACTTTTTACTAAAAACCAGCGTCAGTGGGTAGCAAAAGATTTAGACACTGAAACTATTGATAAGTTTAAATCTATGCTTGAAGCAAGTGGAATTCTCCCAAAACATGTTTTGCCACATGACTCTTATTTGATAAATTTAGGACATCCAGAAGTTGATAAGCTTGAAAAAAGTAGAACGGCGTTTATAGATGAGCTAGAGCGTTGTGCGCAACTTGGACTTGATAGACTCAATTTTCATCCAGGGAGTCATCTTGAAAAGATTTCTAAAAAAGATAAAGAGAATCTTGAAATTATGAAGCCAATTGAAGACAAGTGTCTTGATGTTATCGCTGAGTCAATTAATATCGCTTTGGATAAGACAGAGGGTGTGAGTGCAGTTTTGGAAAATACAGCAGGACAAGGAAGTAATCTTGGATGGCGTTTTGAGCATTTGGCACACATTATAGATAAAGTGGAAGACAAGTCTCGTGTGGGTGTTTGTATAGATACATGTCATATGTTTACAGCAGGTTATGATATTAGAACACGTGAGACTTATGATGCAACATGGAATGATTTTGAAAAAATAGTTGGTTTTAAATATTTAATGGGAATGCATTTAAATGATTCAAAACCACCTCTTGGAAGTCATGTTGATAGACATCACTCTTTGGGTAAAGGTGAGATAGGCTTGGATGCTTTTAAATTCATTATGCAAGATGAGAGAATGGATGATATTCCTTTGGTCTTAGAAACAATAGACGAGACTATATGGAAAGATGAAATTGCACTACTGTACAGTTTTGCAAATTAAGCTACATTTGTGTAGTATCAAAAATATATATTAAAAAAGGGTGAATATATGAAAAAAATCGTTTTAGGTTCTTTAGTGGCAAGTTCTTTGCTTATGTCAGCAGGATATAAAATTCCTGAAACTTCTACAAATTCTGTTGCACTTAGTGGTGCAAATATAGCACATACAAGTAGTGCAGATGCGGCTTATGATAATCCAGCGAATATGGTTTTTATGGATGATAAAAATCATATGGAAGCAAATTTAATGTATGTTGGAACTTCGGCTACAGAGTATACTGCAACAGGCAGTACATCTTCAATTAATGCTGATGAACAGCAGTTCTTGTTACCATCATTTCACTATGTGTCTCCAAAACTTGGGGAGAGTGGCACAAGAGTTGGTTTAAGTATAGTTGTTCCTGGAGGACTTTCACGAACTTGGAAAGATTCTCCTGCAATTTTAAGAGCAAAAGAGTTTACTCTAGAAGTAGTAGAAATAAACCCAACGGTTGCGTTTCAAGTTAGTAACACTGTAAGTGTTGCTTTTGGTTTTAGAGCAGTGCACTCGTCTGGAATAGTAAAATTTGTACCAGTTCCAAATGTTGCCTCTGTAGATATGTCAGGTAGTTCATTAGATTTTGGCTATAACCTTGCTTTGGCATACCATCCAAATGAAGATTGGCAGATAGGTCTAACATATCGTTCTAATGTGAACTTATCAGAAGTTGGAACGGCTGATATTGTACATCCAAATCCAGCAATTGCTGGATCATATGATGCAAGTGTAAGTATTCCTCTTCCTGCGACTTTTAATGCTGCTATTGCATATACTTTACCATCGAAAACGACTATCGAATTTGTATATGAAAAAACCTATTGGTCTGCGTATTCGAATTTAGATTTTGAATATACTAATCCTGTAATAGAAGCTGTGTTTGGTACAGCTATTCCGAAAAACTGGGAAGACACAAATGCTTATCGTGTAGGTGTTACACAAGAGCTGGATGCCCTAACACTTATGGCTGGTTATGTATATGATCAAACAGCTATACCTGACAATACTTTAGGATTTGAATCTCCAGGAAGTAATGCGCAGTCAGTTTCACTTGGTGCACGTTTTAAAGTAGATGAAAACTTAGATGTGGGACTCTCTGCTCTTTACTCAATGAAAGAGGATAGAACAATTGACGCTGCTGCAGCGAATATTAATGGTATTAATGGGACTTTTTCAAACTCAAACGTACTACTTGTTTCTGCTGGTGTAGGGTATAGATTTTAAGGAAAGACTTGAAAACTTTAGTAAACTTTCTCTCAACAACTGAGCTTGAGAATTCTGAGATATTTATACATCTCAAATGTGATGTAGTTGAAGCTATGATGCTTCAATACATTACGAAAAAATATATGCAAGGCGAAGATGATATTCTTGTCTTAGATATGCTTCATGACCTCTATCCAAGTGATAACTATGAGTATTTAGACCACTTAAAAGAGTTGAAAAATCTTTTAGAACTTGGTTGGCTACATCAACAAAGTTTTACCCCGATGAAAATTTCAGAAGTAACTCCATTAGAGTTATTGAATACTGCCGTTGGGTTAACACCATCTTTTTTAAGACTCCTTCAAGAAGGCACTTTAGAATCTGATTTACCTGAGATAAAACCTTACGCTGATCATTTAGAATATTTACAAGATCAGTTTTTTAGAATAGAGCTTTATCAAAAAATGAGTCTCATTCGTCAGAATGTTCATGAGCACTCTTTAGGAATTGACAGAGTACAGAACAAGTTAAAACATCTTGAAAAACGTATACAAGAGAGAGTTGAACAGACATCGGAGAACCTTGTCCTAGATAAATTTTTTAAACAAAAAAAGATGAGTAACTATGAACAAGTTATTTTTATAGCTTTACTCAGAGAAGAGTATAGCTCTAGTGATGCCTCTTTACGTGAAATGAATGCATTAATAGACTTAATTTCTTTGGATGAGTACGAGCGTATTAAGAACCGTTCTTTACTGGAAGAAGGGTCAAATCTTTTAAGTAATGGCATTATTGATTATGAAGAGATGTTAAATCCTTTTGGTGGAATATCTCGGGCTTTTTATATTGTTGATGAGGTATTACAAAGTATTATTCACCCTCATAAAAGCAAAAAAGTGACACGCTTAAAGTTAGGCGCGCTAATTGAAGAACAGGATATATTTGAGCTTATAGAGAGTGATACTTCATTGGATGATGTTGTACTCAATAAACATACACAGGAGACACTCGAAAATTTAATGAAACAGGTTGATAAAAAAGTTTCATCACGTCTTGTTGAATGGGGTATAAAAGATAAAAAAAGTGGCATAGATGCACGCATTATATTTTATGGTGCTGCTGGGACAGGAAAAACAATGACTGCCTATTCTCTCGCTAAATCTTTAAAACGTCAGGTGCTTGCTTTTGATTGTTCAAAAATTTTATCTATGTATGTTGGTGAAAGTGAAAAAAATGTTCGTAAAATATTTGATACATTTTATGACTTAAGTGCTAAAACAAAGACAGAACCAATCTTACTTCTTAATGAAGCAGACCAGTTTTTGGGTGCTAGAAGCAGTGGAAATATTACTGGTTCAGATCAGATGCATAATCAAATGCAAAATATCTTTTTAGAGCAAATTGAAAAGTTTAGGGGAATGTTGATTGCAACAACAAACCTTTTGGAAAATATTGATAAAGCATTTTCACGTCGCTTTGACTATAAAATAGAATTTAAAAAACCAGATTTGGCACAGCGTGAAATTCTTTGGGGAAAAATGCTTCCAAAAAGTGCTTCTTATGAGAAAGCGTTTAGTATAAAAGAGCTTGCAAGTTATTCTCTTACCGGAGGACAGATAAATCTTATAGTAAAAAACACAGCATATAAAGTTGCTGTGCGAGATGAACCTGTATTTTATCTGCAAGATTTTATTGATGAAATCAATAGAGAAAAAGATGCCAATTTTGATAGTGAGAAATCTGTAGGTTTCTTAACAAAATAGTTAAATTATGTTTTTATGCAATTTTTAAAGTATTACAATTCTACACACATTTTGGGACTTTAAAAGAGCTGTGTTGCAATAAGTGACATGGCATTTGAGTTCCTTTCCCATAAAATAAATTTTTAATACTCTTTTTGCTATATTGCATTAGCTGTTTTTTCTTAGAAGGAATAATAGAAAAATAACGTTTAAATTTAAAGGTAGGTTATATGGAGCATATAGTGACTTCAAATCCTTATTTTGGGGTATTTGTACTCTTTGTTATAACTTTCGGTGCTTTTATAGCTACCACTGTTATCGCTCGTCTTGCGAGTCGTGCTTTAGCTGCAAAAGATACAGAAAAAATAAAGCTTTCAGTCTATGAGTGTGGACCGGAAGTTACAAAACAACCAAATAGAATTTCGCCACAGTTTTATCTGTTCGCACTTCTTTTCTTACTTTTTGATGTTGAGATAGTTTTTATGTTTCCATGGGCAGTTGATTTTAAACTATTGGGCTGGTTCGGGTTTGCTGAGATGTTAATGTTCATTCTTCTCTTAGCAATTGGATTCGTATATGCTTGGAAGAAAGGAGCGCTAGAATGGCACAACATAAAGTAAACTATACGCAAGACGGAGGTCTTCCGGTTGCATTGACAAGTATAGATAAAATCGTTAACTGGGGTCGTTCAAATTCAATTTGGGCACTTACTTACGGTCTTGCTTGTTGTGGAATCGAGATGATGGCTTCTGGAGCATCAAGATTTGACTTTGACCGTTATGGAACAATTTTCCGTGCGTCACCACGTCAAGCAGATGTAATGATAGTTGCAGGAACATTAACTAAAAAGCATGCTGAGTTTATTAAGCGTTTGTATGATCAGATGACAGAACCACGTTGGGTTATATCAATGGGTTCATGTGCAAATACTGGTGGAATGTTCAACACGTATTCAACCGTGCAGGGTTGTGATAGAATTATTCCAGTTGACCTTTATCTTCCAGGGTGTGCACCACGTCCAGAAACATTGCAGTACGGTGTAATGTTACTACAAAAGAAGATTCGTGCAAACAAAGCTGGTAATGCACAAAAAGCTAAAAGGTTAATGTAATGAGACCGTATATACCAAAAGACAATGTTCAGGCAAAGTCATATTACACGGATAGATATTATGTAGCACCTCAGGTTCCAAAAGAAGATGTATCGACTGATGAAGTTTTTGCAGCAGATTTGGCAGCCATAAGTGCAAAATTTGAGGTAAAAGAGTCATATCTTCAAGTTGGACAACTTGTTGTATATATCAATGCAAAAGATATTTATGGTGTTTTAGAGTTTATGCGTGATGAATTAAAATATACGCAACTTACAGAAATGTCTGCTATTGATTGGCTTGCAAAAGATAATACTTTTGAAATTTTTTATCAGATGCTTTCAATGACGAAACGTAAACGTGTACGCGTAAAGTATTTTATTGAAAATGGACAGGCTGTAGATTCAGTTGAAAAACTTTTCCGTTCTGCTGATTGGTCTGAGCGTGAAATGTATGATATGTTTGGAATTGTGGCAAACAACCATCCATTCATGAAACGTATTTTAATGCCGTATGATTGGCAGGGGCATCCACTTCTTAAAACATATCCTTTAGAGGGTGATGAGTTTGCTGCATGGTATGAAGTTGATAAAATTTATGGTAAAGAAGCACGTGATATTATCGGTCCTGAAATTCGTGATACGTCAAGAGTTGATAGATATGACTCTGAGCGCTTTGCACGTCTTGGATATGAGGTTCCAAAAGGAACTAAAATCACAGGTGATGAACCAAAAAATCCTAACCCTTATCAAGAAGAGGGCGGTGTGTTCTTAATTAAAAAATTCGATAAAGAGTCATCAAAAATTGTTGATGATCCTCAAAGATAGGTGGAAAAGATATGGCACAGGTAAAAAATAGATTAACACCATTTTTTGAGAACATCACTTTCGATAGAAATGACAGTGAAGTTATTCTTAACTTTGGTCCTCAACACCCATCAGCACACGGACAACTTCGTCTTATGCTTCATATGCAACAAGAGCAAATTGTAAAAGCCCATCCAGATGTTGGTTATCTACACCGTGGTATGGAGAAGATGGCTGAAAACATGATTTACAATGAATTTATGCCAACAACTGACCGTATGGATTACATTGCATCATCGTCAAATAACTATGGTTTTGCTTTGGCAGTCGAAAAATTAATTGGTTTAGAAGTTCCTCGTCGTGCGAAAGTTATTCGTATGATGCTTTTAGAGATTAACCGTTTAATGTCTCACCTTTTCTGGTTAGCAACAACTGCTCTTGATATTGGGGCTATGACTATATTCCTTTTTGCTTTCCGTGAAAGAGAATATTTAATGGATATTATTGAAGGGTACTGTGGAGCACGTTTAACCCATGCAGCAATCCGTATTGGTGGTGTTCCACTTGATATTCAAAATGATTTTATTGCACAACTGAGAACTTTTTTAGATAAGTTACCGCAAAACATCAAAGACTATGAGGACCTTTTAGACTCTAACCGTATTTGGCTTATGAGAATGGAAGAAGTTGGAACAATTTCAACTGAAATGGCACTCTCTTGGGGATGTACAGGTCCAATGCTTAGAGCTTCAGGAGTAGCTTGGGATATTCGTAAAGAAGAACCGTATGAGCTTTATGATGAAGTAGAGTTCAATGTTCCTTACTCTGATAAAGGTGATAATTTTGCTCGTTATCGTATCTATATGGAAGAGATGAGAGAGTCAGCAAAGATTCTTTATCAAACAATAGATATGTACGAAGAGACTGTTAAAAATAATCAAACAGAGCTTATGGCACACGCACCAAAGTATATTTCTGCTCCTAAACTAGATATTATGACGCAGAACTATTCACTTATGCAGCACTTTGTTCTTGTAACTCAAGGTATGAGACCGCCAGTAGGTGAGGTATATATCGCAACAGAATCACCAAAAGGTGAGCTTGGATACTATATTAACTCTCAAGGTGGACCATATCCATATAGACTGAAACTTCGTGCACCGTCGTTTTGGCATACCGGTATCTTAACTGATCTTCTTCCTGGGCACTATATTCCGGATGTTGTTTCTATTATAGGAACAACGAATATTGTATTTGGTGAGGTAGATAGATAATGAAAAGATATGATTTAAGACACCTTAAAGAGAACTTTGAGCCACGTATGAAAGAGCTTTTAGCAACACATAAAGCTGGTGAAGTTGCCATCTTTTTATTTGAGATCGGAGATTTTTCTTCTGTACAACAAAGTGCAGATATTGTAAGAGAAGCGGGATATGAACTCCTCAACTCTTTAAAGTTTAACGAAGTTGATTGGACTGTCGTTGCAAAGAAAGACTAGGACTATAGTGTGAATACAAAGGAAATTCTTGGAGCAAGTGCAGTGAGCGAAGAAATCATACTCTCTACTTGTGTGCACTGTTCTGCAGGGTGTCCTTTAGAGTATAAAAGCATATTGTCAGATTCTTCTGTTTCATCATTTGAGGTAAGGAACCTGCGTGCATATGCAGCTAGTTGTGAGGCTGGTTTACATGGTTTTGCATTTGCTAATACAAGTAAACAGTCAGATAGTTTTTTAGAAAACCTAGTTGATGTATTCAAAAATGCTACAGCAATTCGTTTTAATTCTATGATTACAAATGAAGAACTTTTCATTTTGGCACAAATTAAAGAACAATATGGCGTAAAGCTTTACAATGAAGAGGCAAGAGTTTTTAGCGTTTTTAATGAGCAGCTTGGAGTGTATGACAAAAGAGCGTCATTGGATGATGTTGCAAATGCTGATGGAATTATTGTACTTGGCGGTCGTATTCGTAATGAAAACCCCGCACTTGCATTTGCAATAAGTAATGCAGTAGAGAATTATGATGCGAAAGCTGTTTATGCACATCCTATAGAAGATGCAGTTATGAGTTCTGTTTTTGCACAATTTATGAAATATGAAGCAGGAACGGAAGAGGGTGTAGTTGCACTTTTAGCAAGTGAACTGTTACAAAATAGTGAGCTGAGTGAGGCTGATAGAGAATATTTTGAAGAACTTGATACAGGTTATTTGGAAGCTGAGTCAAATGTTGGTGATGATGAGCTTAATGATATGAGTAATCTCTTATCAAATGCAAATAAAATTGTTCTTGTGCTAGGAAGTGATCTTTTTGCACATCCAAGAGCGATAAATATTGCAAAGCTTATCGCTAAGATTGCACAATATAAAAAAATTACACTTTTTGTAGAAGCGTCTCAGATTAATACTTTGGGTGTTTCAAAGATTGTAACCTTAGATACCGATGAAGGTGAAGATGATGTTATTGGGTACAACACACAAGGTGGATTTTTCCTTTCTTCTTGTTGTAAAGAAGCTGATTTTTCACTCCCTGCACTGACACAGCTCAATGGAACTGTTATTACAGTTGAAAATAAAGTTGTAAAACTTAATGCAATATATAACTATGAGGGGTACTCACTCAGAGATATTGCCTTGGCTCTAGGTTTAAGTGTAGAGAGTACAAAGAGTACTGAAGAATTGACTCTTCAAAGTGTAACGAATATGGATAGCTCTTTAGAATTAGAAGATGTTGATGATTTACCGGAGTATAACGGGACCATAATTTATGCTTCCAATCCAGAAGGTCAGTTTAATATTTGTACAAACAAGGTGTCTGCACTGCAGAACAATAGAAGCTTAAGAGGTTCTGCACAATTTGCACTTGCTGCAAAAGTAGCAAATGGCGATACTGTAGATATTAATGTTGGGAAATCAGTAATACGTAGAGTTTTTGAACTTGATGAAACACTCAAAGGGACAATAGCTCTAAACCCTACATTTGATATGAATACAGATGGTGGTATTTATAAATTTTTAAAATCTAAAATAGTGAGAGTAAGCTAAATGAGTAAAGTAAATATAAATATAGACGGGAAAGATATAGTTACAGAAGAGGGTGAGTTTATACTCAACGCTGCACGTGCGAATGATATATTCATACCTGCAATCTGTTACCTTACAAGATGTAGTCCAACTCTTGCATGCCGTATCTGTTTAGTTGAAGCAGACGGTAAACAGGTTTATGCTTGTAATGCAAAAGCAAAAGATGGGATGAGCATTGTAACGACTACGGAAACAATTGAGAAAGAGCGTCGCGCAATTATGGAAGTTTATGATGTAAACCATCCATTACAGTGTGGTGTTTGTGATCAGTCTGGTGAGTGTGAACTTCAAAACTATACATTAGAGATGGAAGTTGATTCACAAAGTTATTCTATTAGAGATGTAGATAGAAGTTCTCATGATTGGGGCCACCTACATTACGATCCGGGTCTTTGTATTGTTTGTGAACGTTGTGTTACTGCATGTAAAGATATGATTGGAGATAACTCGTTAAAAACAATTGCTCGTGGGTCTGATTCAATTGATGCGGTATTTAAAGAAGAGATGCCAAAAGATGCATATGCAATGTGGAATAAGCTTAATAAGTCCGTTATTGGTCTTACAAACGGTACAGATGTTCTTGATTGTACTTCTTGTGGTGAATGTGCTGCTGTATGTCCAGTTGGTGCTCTTGTAGACACTGAGTTTATGTATAAATCAAATGCATGGGAACTTTCAAAAGTTCCAGCTACATGTGGACACTGTTCGGCAGGTTGTCAAATATCTTATGATATAAAACATACGAGTATTGATAATCCAAACGACAAAATCTATCGTGTAACAAATGAGTGGAACTATGTATCACTTTGTGGTGCTGGGCGTTATGGTTTTGATTATGAAAATGCAGATGTTACAAAAGATGAAGTTGCCTTCGCTAAAGCTGTTGAAGCGTTTAAAAAAGCCGATACAATTAAATTTACATCAACAATTACGAATGAAGAGGCTCTAATTTTAGATAAGTTAAGAGAGAAATTTGGATACAAACTTGTAAATGAAGATGCACGCTCATTTCAAACATTTCTAAAAGATTATTCTGAAATAAGTGGATCTTCACTTTACTCTACAAACTTAAAAGATGTTGCAAACACTAATTTTATTGTGAGTGTAGGTACTGCAATTAAAAGTGACAATCCAAATGCAAGATATGCATTGAATAATTCACTCACAGTAAATAAAGGTGGAGGAATTTATTTTCACCCAGTAGCTGACCCTGTTGTAAGCGAAATGAGTAAAAATCTCATTACAATGAATCATCAGCCACTCCAAGAAGAGACTGTTATGTATTTATTATTAGATTTGTTTGCAGATAAATCTAAACTGCCAAATGAGATTGTTGAATATTTAGCAGGATTCCATACTATTGAAACTATTACAGTTGAAGAGACTGTAAAAGAAAAAGTAGTTGAAATTACTCTTGAAAAAGAGATGGATCCAGATACAGGCGAAGAGAGAGAAGTAGAAGTAGAAAAGTCAAAAATGGTTAGTAAGACTGTAAGCAAAGAGGTAGAAGTTGATACAAATAGACTTCTAGAGATGCTTGGAGCTTCTGATAGTTTTGCAGAAGATTTTGACAAAATCATGAAGAAAAAAGACTCATTTTCACTGATTGTGGGTCCAGACATGTATAAACATCCAAATGCTAGAAATTTAGCTCGTCTTGTGGCACTGTTTGAGAAGTACTCAGAGTTTAAAGTAGTAATGATTCCTACACTTACAAATACTCTTGGTGTAGCGCTTATTAATGAACTTTCTGCTGAAGCTGGAAGCTATACAGTTGGATATAACACTAAAGCTGATTTTACTCTCTCAGCTTTAGGTGATGGTGACTTAGATATGCCAGCAATTAATCAACAAGAGGGAACTCTTACTTCAATTAATAAACGTGTAAATCCAACAAATGCTGCTCTTAGTTATGGTGGTTATACACTCAATGATATTGCAAATGAACTAGGGTTAAGTGCTGAGTATACAATAGATTACACGCCACAACTCGGTGCAAAAGCAGGTTTTAAATCTGTACGTTTTGATGACCTTCCTGATTATTATACAAATGCAGGTGAAGAAGTTCGTGGATATGAACTTGAAGCACAAAATGTTACGGTAAGTTCAGACGAAAGTGTTACAAAAATTGATGAAAGTGCAGTTTTAGATGGTACAGTTATCTATCTTGCAAATCCAGTAAGGCAATTTACGCCATTTACATATAAAACAGCATATCTTGATGAAGAGAGCGGCATATATATGAGCGAGGAGTCACTTGCGAGTTCTGACTTTAATGCTGGAGATAGTGTTAAAGTAAAAACAGCAAATGGAGAAGTAACTGCAAATATCGTTAGTGATAATAAAATTGCAGGAAATATTGTAGTACTTCCTACATTTGATGCAAATCTAAATTCAGAGGCTTTAACAAATGGTTATAGATTTGCTACAGCTTCAGTTGAAAGGGTGTAATTTATGGATACAGCATATTTAGTAGAAACGGTAATCAAAGTCGTTGTTATTCTACTTGTTTTTTCTGCTTTAGCAGGTTTTGGAACATACTTTGAACGTAAGATTCTTGCTTTTATGCAACGTCGTCTTGGACCTATGAATGTTGGTCCTTACGGACTTTTACAGATTGCTGCAGACGGTATTAAACTTTTTACAAAAGAGGATATTATCCCAACTGGCGTAGTAGCAACAATTTTTAAACTAGCACCGGTTATTACAGCTGCCACTGCATTTATGGCAGCAGCAGCAATTCCTTTTTTACCTTCTTTTACAATTTTTGGATATACAGTTCATCCAATAGTTGCTGATGTAAATATAGGTATTTTATATGTAATGGGTGTTATGGCGATCGGTTTGTATGGTCCACTGCTTGGTGGTATGGCTTCTGCAAATAAGTTTTCACTTATCTCAGCAGCTCGTGCCGCTGCAGTATTTATCTCTTATGAAGTTGTAACAGGACTTGCAATTTTAGCACCAATTATGATGGTTGGTTCACTTTCTTTAATTGATTTTAATGAGTATCAAGCAGGTGGAATTGGTGACTGGATAGTATGGTCACAACCAGTAGCCTTTATCCTTTTTTGGATTGCTGCTTTTGCTGAAACTGGTCGTACTCCGTTTCACTTAATTGCAAATGATCACGAAATTATTGATGGTTTTGGTACAGAGTATTCTGGTATGAGATGGGGACTTTTCTTTATCGGTGAGTATGCGAATATGTTCTTTATTTCGTTTGTTATTCCGCTTGTTTTCTTAGGTGGTTATGGTGATGGTAGTTTCTTAGGTGCTCTTGCACTACTTGGCAAAATGGCATTTTTCTTCTTTTTCTTCTTATGGACGAGAGCTGCATGGCCAGATGTTAGACCTGACCAACTTATGTGGTTATGTTGGAAAGTACTTATGCCAATAGCAGTGATTAACGTAGTTATCACTGGTTTTGTGATGATGTTTTAATTGGGAGACAGGATGAATATGGAAGCATTTAACAATAGAAATGTTACTGAGAGTGATTACTACTTAGTAGACATTGAAGATTATCCTACTGATGGTTGGGGTAAATTTAAACGTGTAATGAAAAGAACATTTAGAGGCGAGCTTTTTGTTGGTCTATGGGTTGTTTTCCGTGAAATGGTTAAGTTTGACATTCACACAGTACAGTATCCTGCTGAAAAGATGCCAATAGGACCAAGATATCGTGCAGTTCATGAGATGAAGCGCCTTTGGGAATCAGATGCAGAAAGATGTATTGGATGTGGGCTTTGTGAAAAAATTTGTATTTCAAATTGTATTCGCATGGATACTAAAATTGATGAAAACTCTCGTAAAGAAGTAACAGAGTATACAATTAACTTGGGACGCTGTATTTTTTGTGGATATTGTGCAGAAGTATGTCCAGAACTTGCGATTACACACGGTGGTGATTATGAGCAAGCTTCAGAGCAAAGAGAACATTTTGTTGATTATGAGTATATGCTTACTCCAATTGATACAATGAAAGCAAAAGCTCAAAGAGAGTTTGAAGGTTTTGGTGCTGTTACACCACATGAAGACGAGCGTGTTAAGAAAACACCTCTAGCGTATTAAGGAGATTGAATTATGTTTGAAGCAGTAGCATTTTACCTGTTTGCCTTTTTAACAATATCGATGTTTTACATAACTGTAACAACATCACAGGCGCTTTATGCACTTACAGCATTGGCAGCAGGAATGATTTTTATATCAGCATTTTTCTTTATCCTAGGGGCTGATTTTTTAGGTGCGGTACAAATTATCGTTTATACTGGAGCTGTTATGGCTATTTATGCCTTTGGAATGATGTTCTTTGATTCAACACGTTCAGTAAGGGAAAAACAGGGGAATAAATATATTATCTCAGGTCTTGCAATTTTATCGGCTGTCTTAGTTGTACTTATTTTTGCAGCACCGATGATTTCTACGAATATGACTGCATTTTATCCAAGTATTGAAGGTGCAGGTAATACACAAGAGGTTGGAATGGTTCTTTTTACTAAGTATTTGATTCCTTTTGAAGTTGCAGCTGTAATGCTTCTTGTTGCAATGATTGCAGGAATTGTGCTTGCTGGTAAAAAAATGGATCTCTCTCTTACTTTAATGAATCAAGCTGAAATTGATGAGATTAAAAAAGAACAAGACAAAAAGGTGCTTTCATGATGGAAATAGGTTTAAATCACTATCTTATTCTTTCTACAATTTTATTTGCTATTGGTTTAGTAGGTATTATGCGTAGAAAAAATCTTCTGTTACTGTTTTTTGCAACAGAGATTCTTTTAAACTCTGTAAATATCGCATTTGCGGCTATTTCACATTATTATAACGACTTAACTGGACAGATGTTTGCATTTTTTGTGATTGCAATTGCTGCTTCTGAAGTTGCAGTTGGGCTAGGTCTTTTAATTGTATGGTTTAAACGTCATGGCAATGTTGATCTGGATACTATGTCAAGTATGAGAGGATAAAAATATGGAAAAATATTTATACATTGCACTTTTTGCTCCTCTAGTGAGTTCTCTGTTTTCAGCACTCTTTACTGCTACGCCAAAAAAACAGTTTGTAGGTATAGTTGCAAGTTTACTGATTTTTGCAGCTTTTGTGAGTAGTTCAATTCTTTTAACGCACATTATAGGTGGCGGTGAAGTTGTTCATGTTGAATTAATGACTTGGATGGCAACAGGAGACTTATATATTCCATTTGGATTTGTTGTTGATCAGGTTTCTGTGACAATGATGATGGTTGTTACACTGGTCTCTACTATAGTTCATGTTTATTCAATTGGCTACATGGATCACGATAAAGGCTTTAACAGATTTTTTGCTTGGCTTTCAGCATTCGTTTTCTCTATGATGGTTCTTGTAATGAGCGATAATTTTGCAGGTCTTTTCATTGGTTGGGAAGGTGTTGGTCTTTGTTCTTGGGGTCTAATTGGATTTTGGTTTCACAAAGAGATTGCAACATGGGCAGCGAATGAAGCGTTTATTATGAACCGTATTGCTGACCTTGGAATGTTAATTGGTCTTTTCTTAGTGTATTGGAATACAGGAACTCTTCAGTACGAAGGTGCTTTTGCTGCAATGCCATCACTCGATCCTGCTACTTTAACTTGGATAGGTATCTTCCTTTTCATAGGTGCTATGGGTAAATCAGCGCAGTTCCCACTGCATACATGGCTTGCTGATGCGATGGAAGGTCCTACCCCAGTCTCTGCACTTATTCACGCAGCGACAATGGTTACAGCGGGTGTTTATTTAGTAGTGCGTTCAAATGAGTTATATGATTTAATTCCTCATGTTGGACTATTCATAGCAAGTCTTGGTGCTTTTGTTGCAATGTTTGCAGCTTCTATGGCACTTGTAAATCGTGATATGAAAAGAATTATTGCATACTCAACACTCTCTCAGTTAGGGTATATGTTCGTTGCAGCAGGTTTAGGTGCATACTGGGTGGCACTTTTCCACCTTATGGCGCACGCTTTCTTTAAAGCACTTCTTTTCCTTGGTGCAGGTAATGTTATGCACGCTATGCACGATGAACTAGATCCATTTAAAATGGGTGGACTTAAGAAGACAATGAAGTGGACATTTATTATGATGACACTTGCTTCGGTTGCACTTGCAGGTATTTACCCACTTGCTGGTTTCTTCTCAAAAGATTTAATCTTAGAGGTTGCATTTGTTGAACATCACTATATTATCTATTCAGTTCTTTTAATAACTGCTGGTCTTACTGCGTTTTACTCATTTAGACTTATTGCGCTTATCTTCCATGGTGAAGAGAGATATAAACTCTTTGGTATTCACCCTCATGAAGCGTATAAGTTTATGCTTGTTGCTATGAGTCCACTATTATTACTTGCAATAATCGCAGGTTCATTCAAAATATCTTATTTTGAGATGGTTACAAATGTTTTACCAGAGTTAGAGTATCACATTCATCATCCAGTGACTTTTTGGATTATGGTTATTGGAACACAGCTTTTTGTCATAGCAGCTATCGCGTTTGCTTATAAAAAATATGCGAATAGTTCTGTAAAAGTTCCAGACGGTACATCAAAAATGGAAAATTCTATTGCATACAAAATTTTGAAAAACCAATACTATATTCCATATGCATATGAAGAGTATCTTGTAAAACCATATAGAGAAATTTCTGATGTGTTTTGGAAACAAGTAGATTTAAAAATTGTTGATGCAACTGTAGATGGAATTGCTGGTATTATCTATTCTACTGGTGAAAAAACAAGAGATATGCAGAGTGGAAACCTCTCTACAATGCTTAAATGGATGGTAGCAGGTACTGTTGGACTGCTTTCATTAGCTGTAGTTTTTGGACTAGCAGTAAGATATTTTGATGAGATTTTAGCAGTCTTATCAGGTTTAGGAGTTTAATTTATGTTTGATCATATACTGTCAATACTAATTTTCTTTCCAGCACTTGCAGGTGTGTTTGGATTTATGATTCAAAAAGAGAGTATGCGTGCTTATGGTATAAGTGTTGCGTTTATTGAGTTTATTCTCTCTTTATGGTTATGGTTTGCATTTGACTCAAATGTATCTGGTATGCAGTTCATGGAACAGATGGCACTTATCCCATCATTTGGAATTAGTTATATTTTAGGAGTTGATGGAATTTCTCTTTTTATCATTATTCTCGCATCATTTTTTACTATGATTGGTATTGCTTCTCTTACTGAGACGCCAAATGAAAAAAATATGATTATTACACTTCTGTTTCTGCAGATGACTATGGTTGGTGTATTTGCTGCACTTGATGCTATTGTATTTTATGTTTTCTGGGAACTTTCACTTGTACCAATGCTTTATATCATTGGTGCATGGGGTGGACCATTACGTGTATATGCATCTGTGAAGTTTTTCCTTTATACATTTATGGGCTCACTAGTAATGCTTGTGGGTATGCTATTTATGGCGTATTTTTTCTATCAGGCAACAGGTGTATGGAGTTTCGCACTTTTAGATTGGTATAGACTTATTTTACCTGAGAGTTTTCAGTTGTGGTTATTTGCTGCATTTTTCCTTGGTTTTGCCATTAAAGTTCCAATGTTTCCATTTCATACATGGTTGCCATATGCACACGGGCAAGCACCAACAATAGGTTCTGTAATACTTGCAGCAATCTTACTTAAAATGGGTACATATGCGTTCATTCGTTTTTCACTTCCACTTTTCCCTGATGCTTCAGTATTTTTCATGTACCCAATAGCTATTATAGCTATTATCATGATTATCTATACTGCAATGGTTGCGTATGCACAAAAAGATGTGAAGCAAGTTGTTGCATACTCTTCAATCTCACACATGGGTGTAATTGTACTTGGTACTTTTGCATTAAACGTTGAGGGTATCTCTGGATCAATCTTTTTAATGATTGCCCATGGTGTAGTTTCAGGTGCACTCTTCTTACTTGTTGGTGTGATTTATGATAGACGTCATACGAAGATGATGGATCAGTTTGGTGGTTTAGCGCACGTTATGCCTCGATATGCGACTATCTTTGGTGTAATGCTTATGGCTTCGGTCGGTATGCCACTGACAATTAACTTTGTTGGTGAATTCTTATCACTATTAGGATTCTATGAACAGTCTCATATTCTTACACTTTTAGCAGGTGTAGCAATCGTTGTAGGTGCAATTTATATGCTTGCAGCATACAAAAAAATGTTTTTTGGTGATGTGACAATTGAGGAAAATAAAAACCTTCCAGATGTAAACAAACGTGAATTAGTGGCTCTGATTCCACTTACGATTATTACTATTTGGTTAGGTGTATATCCAAAACCTGTTTTAGAGCCAATTAACAACTCAGTTGAAGCAGTTGTACAGTTAATGCACAATAAAGCAACTACAGAGGAAGCAAAAACTAGAATTCCAGACCTTACGCAAGGTATAGAGATTACTAGAACAGCGATGAAGGAGGCACATTAATGTTAGCGCCAGTGAACGTTTCTTTAGAGTCATTAAACCTGATGACTCTAGCACCTATGCTTATTCCAATTATAGGTGCACTTTTAATTCTTGTGATTGACCTTTTTAAAAGTAATCTAGACAAGACTCTCTATGTAGGTATAAGTTTACTTTTCTTATTTATAGACTTTATCGCTATTATGGATGCATCAGGTGTCTTTGTTCAAGATGGCACTGTTATGGGTGTGTTTGATGTAATGCTTATTGATGGTTTAGCAATTCTTTCACAATTTATTATTGTGGGTGTTTCTATGCTTTTTATCCCATTAGCACTTACTCATAAGCGTTTCCATGAGTTCTCATATCCAGAGTTTTTTGCACTCTTCTTGTTTATGATTAGTGGTTTTCAATTTATGGTTGCTTCAGATAACCTCATTTTAATCTTCGTTGGATTAGAGACAGCATCTTTAGCATTATATACGCTTATTGCAATGCACAATCGCGACAAGTCTTTTGAAGCAGCTGTGAAATACTTTACAATGGGTGCACTTGCAGCTGGTTTTTACTCTTTTGGTGCGATGGTGTTTTATGCACTTACAGGTTCTGTTGAGATTAACCAAATTGCAGCAGTTTTAGAAGCGAACGGTTATGCAGATATAGCTTACGTTTTAGTAGGTGTTGCATTTATGCTTGCATCATTTGCATTCAAACTCTCTATAGTTCCATTTCATACATGGACTCCAGATGTATATGAAGGCTCAAGTGCTGCAATGGCAGGTTATATGTCAATTGTTCCAAAAATTGCAGCTTTTATCGTTGCAATGAGAATCTTTGAGTTTTTAGTGCATAGTGGTATTGTTTGGCTTGAAGTAGTACTTTATGTTTTTGTTGTGGTTACGATGACAGCTGCAAATATGTGGGCTTTAGTACAGAGTGATGTTAAGCGTATGTTAGCATACTCTTCTATTTCACATGCTGGTTTTGTAATGGCTGCTATTCTTATTGGTACTACGCAGTCAAATAGTGCACTTTTTATGTACTGGATTCTATTTAGTTTTACAAACCTTGGTTCATTTACGATGCTTTGGATTTCACGTCAAAAGCATCTTCCTGCATACCAAAGAACTGACCATAGTTTTGATAAATTTGCAGGTATGATTAAGACTTCGCCTATGGCGGCTATTATTATGGCGCTTTTTATGTTAAGCCTTGCAGGTATCCCACCGTTTGCACTTTTCTGGGGTAAACTTTATATGATCAGCTCAGCAGTAACAAGTGGATATACAATGCTTGCACTTATTATGGCTCTTAACTCTGCAATTGCTGGTTATTATTATGTAAAACTTATTGTTTATATGTTTATGAAAGAGCCTGTAGTTGGTAATGATGGACATGTATATGTAACAAACGCAACTTTAGCATTAAAATCTATTATAGGTTTTGCAGCTGTGGGAACTATATTTGCTTTTTTAGCTGTAAACCCACTACTTGAGTTTGTTACGGCATTTGTTTATAATAGCGGATACTAATTACCTATAAACTCTACAAGGAGAAGAGAATTTGTTACAATGGATACTCTTCTTACTTTTCTCGTTTAATCTTTTTGCACTTGAAATTTCTATCGATAGTGCAAAAGATGAATTTCAAAAATATTCTACACTCTATTTAAAAGACTCTAAACCCTTTGTGTGTCAAGAGATAAAAAATGAATTTGAGACAGTTACAGAAATACTTTGTGCATTTCCAAAACGTCCATCAGAACATCTGAAAACGATTACAAATGATTTTTTTATTGTACAAAGTATTTTAAAAGATGATACTTTTTTTCTTTCTATAAAGCCTTTAGCAAAAATCAAACTACTTGGTGAAATTTTCAACCTAACAAAAGACGACAGCGTTTACGATGTGCATATTGACATCTCTAAAGAATGGATTGTTCTTGGATATAAAGAAGATATTCCACTTATTTATAAAGATAAGCATCCGGAGATAGGGATCAACTTTCCATTTTACATGGATAAAGACAAACTTCCTTATGTTGGAAGCTTAGACATTAAGGGAAATCCTGTCCATATCAAACGTGTAGGTGATGTAAAAGAGTACATTAAAATAAAGAGCTACTATGAAAAAAAGCAGTATGAAAGAGCTTTAGATGCTATTGAAGAGGTATTAAGAGAATATCCAAATACTCTTTTTAAAGCAGAATTAATTTATTATAAAATTAAAGTGTACTCAAAATTAAAAGACTATGATAATGTCGTATCAGAATCAAAAGTATATTTACGTGATTACTCTGCTAATGAGAATATTCCAGAAGTGCTTGCACTCGTTTCACACGCTTATGCTAACATTGGTATGATTACGGATGCTGAATACTTTTTTGACAGGCTATTTAGTGAGCATGAAAATTCTATTTTTACGAAATGGGGTTACATCTACATGGGAGAGATGCTAGAATCTTCAGGGGGAGCGAGTAAGGCTAGTACGTACTACCTAAAAGCACTTAATGAGACGAAAAGTGTTGATGTGGCAAGTTCTGCAGCATACCATTTAGCTAATCTCAACCTCGGTATGAATTCAAAAGAGTCAGAAAAGTATATAGAAAAAATTGTTGCTGTGAAACCGGATTATTTTAAGGAACATTTGACAAGTTCTAATAGAATGATGAATGCATTAGCTGATGAAGAGCGTTTTAAAAGTGCTGCACTAATTGCAGGAGCTATTTTAGATGAGATAGACCCTACATATGATGAGTATGAGATGTACTTAAGGGATAAAGCATTATGGCTATCCAAAAGTAATGAAAAACAAGAGGCTCTACAAGCACTTAACCGTTATATAAAAGAGTTTCCGGATGGAGACTCTATTCATGAAGTAGAACTTGCAAAAGATGCACTCTTTTTTGATGCTTTAGATGTAAATACTACAGCAAGGTTAGCTGAATATGATAAGTTAATAGAAGAGTATCCACATGACACTATTGGGAATAGAGCAATTTATGAAAGGGCGAAGCTATGGCTGGAACTTGATGAATTCTCTAAAATTATTACAAATAAAGAGCAACTTTTAGAGTTAGATGCAGAAGTGTATCCTCAAAAAGAGGATATTGTAACACAAGGAGCAATTGGACTTATGGAAGCTTCCTTGAAAAATAAAGCTTGTCATGAAGTTATTGTTATTGCTAATGACTATAATATTACTCTTTCTAACAGCTGGGATGATGGAATCTATGAGTGTGCTATGAAAGGTGGTGATTTCCAACTTGCAAAAAAAATGGCGACAAAGAATGTAAAGTCACCGAATATAGAGTTGAGAAAAAAATGGCTTTATAGATATGTTCAAGTTGATTTTGCTATCGGTAATTATAGTGATTCAATAGCGGCTTCAAAAGATTTAATAACACTTATAGGTGATGAAACATCATCACAATACAATGATGTATATAGATATCTATTTGACGCTTATAATAGAGTTGAAGAGACAGATAAGCTTCTAGGTGTTATAGAAAAAATAGAGATTCTTTTTGGAGAAGACTATAAAGATATAGAACGGTATATCACTATGATGTCTGTGGGATCTCAGAATCATGATGATAATATGGTTATTAAATACGGCACAAAAGTTATGGATATTCAAAAAAAATCAACTTCTTATGCTCAGAGTCCATATGTTGAGTTTACACTTTATCAGTCTTATATAAATCAAGAAAACTATAACTTGGCTCTGTATGTTATAGAATCTTTAAATGATGTTCAATTACAAAAAGTTGATAGAGGCAGACAGAAGTATCTACTGGGCAGTGTACTTGCTAAACTGTGGAGAGATGATGAGGCGAAGATAGCTTATAAAGAAGCTATTGAAGCGGATGCGGACTCGCCATGGGCGAGTCTTGCAAAAAGTGCTTTAAATCTCTAAACAGTCCGCAATTGAGTAAAAGCCAGGTACTTGTGAGTGTAGCCATTTAGCTGCACGTAGAGCACCTTTGCTAAAGGTTGCACGAGACGTTGCAGTGTGATTGAGTTCTATAAATTCTCCTTCGTTGTAAAAGCCAACTGTATGACGCCCTACAATGTCACCACCACGTAAAGCCATTACTGAGATTTCGTCTTGTGTACGTTCTCCAATATTGCCATCTCTTCCACTTACACGTACTTTATCGAGCTCTAGTCCACGTCCAGATGCAGCAGATTCAGCGAGTGTAAGTGCTGTACCACTTGGTGCATCTTTTTTAAACTTGTGATGCATTTCTACTATCTCTATATCAAACCCTTCTAATGCTGCAGATGCTTGTTTGACTAGTTTGTTAAGTAAAGCTACTCCTAAAGACATATTTGTGGCATAGAGTATAGGCATGATTTCACTTGCATTTTTCATAAGGTTTAATTGGTGAGTATTTAAGCCTGTAGTACCAATCACTAAAGGCTTTGGTGCCTTTAATGCTGCTTCAAGTAGTTCTTCACAAGCATCAGGTAAAGAGAAGTCGACAACTATATCACTTGCATTTAAAAATGAGTGCATATCTGAAGTTACGAGTACGGATGGATCAATAGCAAAGTCTAAACTATTTCGCACATAAACAGAGCTTAAGCTCATGTCAGGAATGTCTTTTAGATTTTCTAAAAGTAATTTACCAACTCTTCCACTAGCTCCAAAAACTCCAACTTTTATCATTTATATCTCCTTAAAAATTTTTATAGAATGGTAGCAAATAACTGCTTACTTTTCCATCGGTGTGGACTCTCTGTTTCCCCACTCTTTCATAGATGCATCATAAAGTTTTACATCTTTAAACTCTAAATATTGTGAGAGTAAATACCAGTTCATAGAGGCCTCAAGTCCACCTGTACAATAAGTTATTACTTCATTATTTTGCGTAAGATTATGGTCTTTATAGAAAATATTTTTGAGCTTTGTGTCATCTATGAGTTTTTCGTCTTGAGCAAATTTATTTTGCCAATTACTACTCTGTGCATTTTTAATATGTCCTAAACGTTTTACACCTTTGGACTGTGTCGTTCCATCGAAATACTCTTTTGGTCTTGCTTCAATCATTGGAACAGAACCTATTTTGTTTTGAACATACTCCATGTTCACCAAAATATCAGGATTGTATTGTGCTTTGAAGTTTCCTTGTTTATATGTTGAGAATTTTGTAGAAAACATCTTTGGATTGTCTTTAAAGCTATTTTTCCACTCGTTATATCCACCATCTAAAATAGATATATTTTCAAAACTGTTTACTATTAATGCTAATGCAATATAACTTGCTTTTAAAAGCTCTTTTGGTTTATTATGACCATATAAAACAACATATGAATCATTGTTTATACCGAGTTCTTGTGCTACTTTTTCTATCTCTTTTGGTGAATTCATAAGCATATACTCATTATTAACCCAGTGTCGAAATGATGAAATTTCAACTTGTCTTGCATTTGGAATATGCCCTTTAGAATAGTTTTCTTTATCCGTAGTGTCTAAAATAACAAGATTCTTATCATTTAGTTTGTTTGATAACTGATTAGGTGTTATAAAAGCTTGATTAGCTAAAAGTACAACTGTACTCAATAATAAAGTTACAAAAAATTTCACATAAAATCCTTAAGCATTTAAAAGTTCATCGACGTAAGAGATGACTTGTAGAGCTGCAACAGCACCGTCACCTGCTGCACTAATTACTTGTTTTGGAGCTGCAATACGCATATCTCCAGTAGCATAAAGGCCAGGGACTGAAGTTGCCATTGAGATATTGACAATTACCTGTCCCTGTTCGTTCATATCACACAAAAATGTAGAGTCCTCTTGTATAAGTACTTCATTGTTTACATTATTTCCTACAAATGTAAAAACTCCAGGTACAACAATGTCACGAATCTCTCCACTTTTGTGTTTGACCTTAATACCCTGTACACCTGATGCATCACCGTATACTTCATCTGCAACACAATCAAGTACTAATTCAATATTTGGTACTTTTTTGACCCGTTCAATTGTATTTGGAGCAGAACGAAATGTATCACGTCTATGTATGATATAAACTTTCGTACAAATTTTTGCTAGGTAGAGCGCTTCTTCTAAAGCAGTATCACCTCCACCTACAACAGCAACCTCTTTACCTTTATAGAAAAAGCCATCACATGTAGCACAGGTACTGACTCCTCTTCCAAAAAATGCATCTTCACCTTTGAAACCTGCACGTCTTGGAGAAGAACCTGTTCCGATAATAACGCTGTATGCCTCTACACTGGTGCCATCTTCTTTATGAATTGTAAAAATATTATCTTTTTTTGTAACACGTGTTATTGTAACCATCTCGTGTACAAGTCCAAATCGTTGGCACTGCTCAGGCCATGGAGCCATAAGATCCATTCCTGAAATTTCACCTGTAACACCTGGATAATTTTCAATCTCAGATGAGTTCATAATTTGCCCACCAGGCATACCTTTTTCAAACATAACGACATTTTCAAGCCCGCCACGTGTTGTATATAATCCAGCTGTAAGCCCTGCCGGTCCGCCACCAATAATTGCACAGTCTAAAATTGACATTGTAGCTCCTGTTAAAAGTTATAGTGATTGTATCTCTTGTGAAAGAGTTTCTAGATTATCAAGTTTACGTATCATACTATCTTGTTTATAAAGAGAGTCTTTGTACTTTTTTATAATAAATATAGATGGAGATTCATAAATATTAAATCGTTGTATAAAAGAGAGAGATGTTTTTGTCCCACTTCTTAAATAAATTGTTTGTTTACTGTTTGCTTGAATATTGTTATAGTAATCAATAGCTAAAATAGGTAAAGAAAGTTCAGTTTTCCCTAAAAGTTCCATTGTGTTTTTTTCTTTGGAAGAGTAAAATACCACAAGGTATTTTTCTTCTTTTGCCTCAAAGATTTTATTTTTTTCATAAAAAATCCACTCTTTAAAATTAATAAACTTATATTCGGAAAATTTGTAGTTAAAGTAGGCAAAGGCACCAGCTATCATTGCTGCGCCAAAAAAAGAAGCTAAAAGCGTAGAGAGGGAAAAGAGGCTTTTGCCTCTTCTTTTTTCCATAACTCTAAGCTTTTAAGATTACGCTAAAAGAGCGTTGATTTTGTCCGCTAAAGCAGCTTTAGATTGCGCACCAACAATTTGGTCAACCATTTCACCATCTTTGAAGAACATAATAGTTGGGATTGAGCGAATACCGAATTTTACAGCAATGTCTTGCTCTTCATCTGTGTTTACTTTACAGATTTTAGCTTTTCCGTCAAAGTCTTCAGCAAGCTCTTCAATAACTGGAGCAATCATACGACAAGGTCCACACCATGGAGCCCAAAAATCAACTAAAGACACACCTTCTGCAAGTGTCGACTCAAAATCAGCACCTGTTAATTCTATATATTTACCCATTAGTAAATCCTTTTTATTTTTAATTATGCGAGTATTATACAATGAAAATGTTAATCATATCTTTGAGAACTTAGAAGTTCGTAAAAAATATTTTTCTTTCTTTAAAGTAGGCACATTCTGTGTAACCTATCTCTCTTGCTAAGCCTACTATTTCATTGTTGTACATAGAAACCTGTTCTGGTTTATGGGCGTCAGAGGCAAAGGTGATTGGAATACCAAGTGCAAACGCTTCTTCTAATAGGGCTTTTGAAGGATATGGCTCTGCTATTTCTTTCCTATAGCCTGCAACATTAAGTTCAAGAACCATCCCCGAATTTTTAATTGCAAGTAGGGCTTTATGTGCTATTGCTTTGATGTTGCCTTGTGGTAAAAATTTAAAAACTTTTATCAGGTCTAGATGTCCAACTATGTCAAAAAGTTTACTTTTAGCCATCTCTTCAATGGTGTCAAAATATTTTTGCCAAACTTCATCAATATCCTGTTCTTGCCATTTTCCTATAAATTCTGGGTTGTCAAATCCCCATCCTTCAATAAAGTGAACAGAACCGATGAGATAATCTACTTTAGCATTTAGAACACGTTCGTCCATATGTCCAGGAAGATAGTCGACTTCATAACCTAGTAGGATGTTTATTTTGTCAGAATAATATACCTTAGCAGCCTGAACATGATCTTCATATTGCTGCATATCTTCAAAAGACATTCTGTATTGTGGGTCAAAGTCCATAGGTGCATGGTCACATATACCAAAATACTCCGTTTTAGTCTCAATGGCTTTTTGTATATATTCATCTATACTCCCTACAGCATGGTTACATAGAGGGGTGTGGTTATGTAGGTCGACTATCATTATTTATCTCTTATGTTAGACTTTTTATGTTATTATAGTGAGAATTAATAAATTTAAGAATTTTACGTTGCTGGAGAATGGTTTATGACTCAAGAAGAATTAGATGCCTTAATGAGTGGCGCTGCAGGTGATATCGACTCACTAGATGAAGAGATGACGGATGAAGAGATTGCAGAAGAGGAAGTTGTTGAGGAGCAAAAAGAAGATGATGAAGAAGCAAATGAAAATTCAAAACTTCCAAGAGATGTTCCTTTAGGCTACACAGACGAAACTGCACACCACTGGCCATTACCTGCAACGGATGAAAATAAAATGGTACATCAACTTGATGATGTGACAAAAGAGAGTGAAGAGAAGGCGAGTGAAATTTTTGACATTATTGAAAATATCAGTAATGACTTAATGGAAAAAGAGGAAAACCTTAGCAATATTAATGAAGTACTTACAAGTAATATTGAACTCTTTACAAAACTTACTGCTAAGTTCCCAGATGTGCAAGCTTTTGCAACGCAGCTTGAAAAGAATGAGACAGCACTAAGTGAGGTCGAAGAGACAATTGAAGCACTGCAAGCGAGTGGCGATGCAATAATGAATGTTATGGACATTATGCAATATCAAGATATTCATAGACAAAAAATTGAGCGTGTTATTAACGTTATGCGTGCACTTTCAAAATATATGAATACACTTTTTGAAGGTCGTATTGATGATGAAAAACGTGTCTCTTCTGCGCAACATATTGTTGGTGATACACATAATGATGTTGCCTCTACAGAAGATATAGAAGCGCTTCTTGCACAGTTTGGACAGTAATGAAAAAAGTTGAATTACTTTCTCCCGCAGGAACTTTAGAAAAATTAAAAATTGCTATTGATTTTGGTGCAGATGCTGTTTATGGTGGTGTGTCGCACTTCTCTTTACGTATTCGTTCTGGTAAAGAGTTTAGTATGGAAGAGTTTAAGGAGGGCATTGAGTACGCTCATGCACGAGGTAAAAAAGTGTATGCAACTATCAATGGATTTCCTTTTAATTCTCAACTTAAACTTTTAAAAGAACACATTATAGCTATGGGAAAATTAGCTCCTGATGCTTTTATTGTTGCTACACCAGGTGTTTTAAAACTCTGTCATGAACTTGTTCCAGATATGCCTCTGCATCTCTCAACACAAGCAAATGTTATGAATGTTCTTGATGCTCAAATCTACCATGAAATGGGTGCAACTCGTATTATTACTGCTCGTGAAATCTCTTTAAAAGATTTAATAGCTATTAAAAAAGAGTTACCAGACTTAGAACTTGAAGTTTTTGTACATGGTAGTATGTGTTTTGCTTACAGTGGTCGTTGTCTTATCTCAACTCTTCAGAGTGGTCGCGTACCAAATAGAGGGAGTTGTGCAAATGACTGTCGCTTCCCTTATGAGATGTATGCAGCAAATCCTGAGACTGGAACACTCTTTAAACTTGAAGAAGAAGAGGGTGTTGGTACATACATTATGAACTCCAAAGATTTAAATCTTGCTTCACACATGAAAGAGATATTAGATAGTGGAGTTGTTGATTCTGTAAAGATTGAAGGACGTACAAAAACAGCTTACTATGCAGCTACAACTGCTAAAGCTTATAGAATGGCAATTGATGATTACTATGAGGGTAAATTTGAGGATGAGAAATATCAATATGAACTACAATCTTTACAAAATCGTGGTTATACAGATGCTTATCTTATCTCTCGTCCATTTGAGAAAAATGATACACAGAGTTTAGATTTTACAATGCAGCTTGGAACACATCAGGTGAGTGGTGTTGTCAATGCAGAGGGAACTCATTTTTTATGTAAGTATAAAACGCTTCCAGGTGATGAGATGGAAGTTGTATTTCCTTTAGGTTCTGAAGTCTTAGCCGTTGACAATGAATATGGTTCTACATATGAAAGTGATGGTAAGTTTTACTTAAAAATGAAAAAGTTACAAGCAAAAAATGGAAAAATATGGGAAGAGATTCATAGTGGCAATATTAATGAAATAGTACTTCCAACGAACTTTCCAGCATATACATTTTTTAGAATACCAGCTAGTTTAGATATGGGTACATACCCAAAGGCGTAAGGATAAAATAGAATGAAATTTGTTTCCATTGTACTTGGTTCAACAAGTGATTACCAAGTTATGAAAGCATGTGCAGATACCTTTGAGGCATTTGGTGTAAATTATGAGTTAATTGTTTCCTCTGCACATCGCTCACCTGAAAGAACAGCGAAATATATGAGAGAAGCTGAAGCAAAAGGTGCGCAGGTATTTATTGCAGCAGCTGGAATGGCAGCACACTTAGCGGGTATCTTAGCCTCTAAAACTGTTAAACCTATTATTGGTGTGCCAATGTCAGCTTCAGCATTAAGTGGTATTGATGCACTTTTATCTACTGTTCAGATGCCTGCTGGAATGCCTGTTGCTACAGTTGCGATAGGAAAAGCGGGTGCTATAAACTCTGCGCACTTAGCAATGCAGATACTCGCTTTAAATAATGAAGAGTTGAGTGTCAAACTAAAAGAAGATAGACTTTCAAAGGCAAAAAAAGTAGAAATTGATTCTCAATATGTTGAGACAATTATCTCGAATTAAGGAGAAGAGATGCAGTGGATGAGCGATGAAGAGTACAGTAAGCTGACTGGTTTGGAAATTTCGTCCATTGATGAACTTATAGAGCGTGGAAAACTCTCAACAAAAGAGGAAAATGGTGTACGCTATATAGATCCTTCTAAAGGAGCTACAGAGGTCGTAGTTCCTGCTAAATTGCAAGAGTTGTCACAAAGAAATACGCATGAGCTGATGGTACAGCCTGAGTTTATAGAAAAAACCATAGGTACTATTATAAATCTGCACGAAAAAGTACTTGATGCAAAAGATGAAACACTTGAAGCTGTTCGTGTTGAAAATGAGTTCTTAAGAGAAGCACTTGCATCGCTTCAGGAGCTTTATGATGAAGATAGAAAAACAATTCATACACTGCAAGAACAGCTAAAACTTTCACAACAAGAAGTTGAGTTTATGAGAAGAAAGTATAAACTTATGTGGAATAAAGCTATAGAAGAACATACAGACAAGTAGGGTTGAAAGGCTAGTATGAAAATTGATGAAGCTTGCGTTTCATGTATAATAAATCAGAGTGTAAAAGTTGCAAACGCTATAAATGCAAATAAAACACTCTCACATGAGTTAACCTCTACGGTCGAAGAACTAAGTAAGAAGTTCTCTCGAGAAAATACTCCTCCTGAAATTGCTGCATATGTTTATGAGAGAATGGCTCAAGTAGCAAACAAAAAAGATTTGTATGCCGAAGTAAAAGAGCATTCAACACAAAAAGCAAAATCCTTTCTTCCTTTCTTGTATGAAAAGTTAAAAACAACTTCTACACCACTTTATACTGCAACAAAAATAGCAGTTGCTGGAAATGTTATTGACTTAGCGGCTGAGGTAGAGTTTGATCTGGAAGAAGAACTTGAAAAAATCTTTGAAAGGGAGTTTGCACATAATGATTTTGCTCTCTTTGAAGAGAGACTGAAAAGTGCTAAGAACATTGTTGTTTTGGGAGATAATGCAGGTGAGCATATTTTTGATTATTTGTTTATAGAGACTCTACAAAAACTTTATCCAGAGGGAGAGTATTACTATTTTGTACGAGGTATGCCAATTATTAATGATGTGACTTTTAAAGAAGCTAAAGAAGCAGGTTTTGATACTCTATGTCATTTGATAGATAGTGGAGTAGATACGCCTGGTTTTGCCTATACTCGTGCAACTCATGAGGCAAAAAATTTTTTTGATGAGGCGGACTTGGTTATAAGTAAGGGTATGGGTAATTATGAGTCACTGACACCTTCACACAGAGACAATATATTTTTTTTACTCAAGGTAAAGTGTAATGTCGTTGCTAATTCACTTGGGAAAAGTGTTGGTGATATTATTTGTAAACTACAATAGGAGTATTTATGAGAAGGATTTTACCTTTTGTTCTTTGTCTGACAATGTTGAACTTTTCGCTTTTTGCAGGTGAAGAGAAAGTTACACTAAGTGCTTCACTCGTTGGGATGAGTATGGACTATAGAGAATATAGTTATGCTGGAGAGCTTTTGGACAGTGAAAAGTCTACTCTTAACGAGATGATTGGTTCAGAGTTTCGTATTGGATATCTGAAAGATGAGGGAAACAACAGAAGCTCAGAGTTTGGAATAAACTTAACACTACTTGGTGGTCAAACAGAATATGTAGGTTCTTTAATTGATTCTGGATTAGGCTATGGTAGTTATATTGGTAAGACCAATAATTTTATCTATGATGTATCTTTAGACTATAAATATTCTTGGTTTAATACAGATGGATTTGGAGTGAGTACAGGAGTAGGATTAGGGTATCGTTCATGGAGACGTGAATTAAGCCCAAATCAGGTGGAAGTCTATACTTGGGTTTCTTTGCGTCCTCAACTAGGTGTTTTTTATATATATGATGCAGTAAAGCTCTCTATTATTGGGGAGTATCAATTTGGTTTTGATACAAAAATGGCAATTTTAGCAAATAGCGAAAATACAACAACAAGTGTCAATCTAGGTTCAGCAGATATTATGGAATTAAATATTCCTTTGAGTTTAGCTATAAGCCAGGATGTAGATTTGTTTGTAGAGTATAGTTATCAAGAGCAAAAAATAGGTGCCTCTAATGTCGTTCCATATGTAATAAATGGAACAACTTATGGAATTTATGAGCCTGAAAGTAGTGCAAGTAACCACTATTTTAAACTTGGTGCTACAGTTAAATTTTAGATAGTTTATTAAAAAAAAAGCCACAAGTAGATACAATCGCGTACTTAATTAAAGAGAGAAATAATGATAACTTTTAGTGAAATGTTACTCAAACTACAAGAATTTTGGATGAAAGAGGGGTGTAATATTGTACAGCCTTATGATATTCCAGCAGGTGCAGGAACATTCCATCCTGCGACATTCTTGCGTTCACTTGATTCTACTCCTTGGGCTACAGCATATGTGGCACCTTCACGTCGTCCAACAGATGGACGTTATGGTGAAAACCCGAATCGATTAGGGTCTTACTATCAGTTTCAAGCACTTATTAAACCGTCTCCTGACAATATTCAAGAACTTTATTTACAATCTTTAGAATATTTAGGTTTGGATGTTTCTAAACATGATATTCGTTTTGTTGAAGACAACTGGGAGTCGCCAACACTTGGTGCATGGGGGCTCGGTTGGGAAGTATGGCTTAATGGAATGGAAGTAACGCAGTTCACATACTTTCAACAAGTTGGTGGAATAGAGTGTAATCCTGTAGCTGTTGAGATTACTTACGGTACTGAGCGTTTAGCTATGTACTTACAAGGTGTTGATACTGTTTTTGACATAGTATGGAACGTAGATAAGGATGGTAACAAAACACTCTATAGAGACGTTCATAAAGAGAGCGAGATAGAGTTTAGTAAGTATAACTTTGAAGTTGCAGATACTGATATGCTTTTTCATGAGTTTAATGCAAAGAGTGCTGAGTGCCAAAGAGCTTTAGATGCAGGTCTACCACTTCCGGCGTATGATTTATGTATGGTTATCTCAAATGTTTTTAATGTACTTGATGCAAGAAAAGCTATCTCCCAAACTGAGCGTCAAAACTATATGCTAAAAATCCGTGAACTCTCAAAAGGGTGTGCAGAGCTGTATAAAGCACAAGAAGCAGAGAGAATTGAGCGCGTAAAAGCGTAAAACGTGCTACAAACTACTCTTATTGGTCAAATAGATAAAATCCTCTTTGAAGATGAGGGTTTTTTTATAGCTGTTTTAAAGAGCGGTGAGAAGATAAGCGGTACTTACTATGAGAGTGAGGTCTCAACCATAAAAGATTCAGCCATAACCCTCAAAGGGCATTGGGAAGAGCACAAAAAATATGGTAAAACTTTCAAATTTGACTCAATTAAAGTAAATCAAAACGAACTCTTTTTTTTCCTCAACAAAATTATAAAAGGTTTTACAAAAAAACTCTCCGCCGAACTTATTGAGCATTTTGGAGCTGAAGAACTTGTTGAGATACTCGACAATGATATTGAAAAGCTTTTAGAATTTAATGGTATCAAAGAGAAGCGTCTGAAAAAAATTCAAGCTTCATGGAAACAGTTTCGCTCTATGCGACGTTTAGGAGAATTTTTAAGTCCTTTTGATGTCTCTCCAGCCCTCTTAACTACAATTGCCACGGCTATGAAAGATGTAGATGAACCGTGTAAAAAAATTAAAGAAAACCCTTATATATTGACACATATTAATTCAATAGGCTTTAAACGTGCGGATGAACTTGCGTTAAAGATGGGAGTTGAAAAAGAGAACGAAGGGCGTATAAGTTCGGCAATGGACTATGTGCTTTTAAACTACTGTGAAGCTCAGGGAAACAGTTGTATTGCTAAAGAGTTACTCTTTAGTGGCTTAGATGAGTTACTTGGATTTTCTGATAAAAGAGGACTCTATGAAGCAGCGCTTGTAGAGCGTGTTGCTGAGTCAAGTATAGTTATGATGAAAAATGACAGAGTATCTCCGGCAAGACTTTATGATGCAGAGAAGTTTTTATACGAAAGTTTTAAAGCACGCAGTAAACGCGATAACGGTGGTTTTGTAAAAGATTTAGACGCTTTTTTAAGTACGCACGAATTGAAACTTGGTGAGCAACAGCGTCAGGCTGTTGAGGTGATTAACTCCGGAGCTTCACTCCTCTTTTTAGTTGGGTATGCAGGAACAGGAAAAAGTACAACTTCAAAAACAATTTTAAATCTCTTAAATACTCGCTTTGATAAAAAAGAGATTATGACTTGTGCACTCAGTGGTATAGCTTCTCAGCGTATCAGTGATACTACAGGGTATGAATCTGCTACTATTCAGTCACTTTTAGTCAAGCATGAAAGTGCAGATAAATTCCCATATGAAGTTGTCTTGATTGATGAAGCCTCTATGATTAACTCATCACTCTTTGCTCGCTTAATGGCAAAAATATCTAACAGTGCCATAGTGATAATTGTCGGGGATGATGCACAACTGCCTCCTATTGGTGCAGGAAATGTGTTGAGTGACGCATTAACAAAAGAGTTAGCCCCTATTGTCAAGTTAACGCAAATTTACAGACAGAGTGAAGATCAGGCAATTACACTTATAGCAAATGATATTCGACGTGGAGAAATACCAAATTACAAGGCGAGGTATGAAGATTTTGAGTTTATAAACGTAGAGATTGAGAATTATTATATCCGTAAAAATCAACTCTCTGGTGATGAGCTTAAAAATTTACGTGAAGAGAATTCGCAAAATATCATTGCAGAAATTGTTCATCGAGTTGTGGAGTCCATAGAAAAAGCACGATACAGACTTAAAAACAAACAGATTAAAGAGTACTTGAACTATTTTCAGGTGATAACGCCTATGAAAGGGGGAACTCTTGGAGCTACTAATTTAAATAAAGTGCTTCAGGAGTATTTTAATCCAAATCCAAAAAAG
Source organism: Campylobacterales bacterium (assembly GCA_016938175.1). Lineage (GTDB taxonomy): Bacteria > Campylobacterota > Campylobacteria > Campylobacterales > Sulfurimonadaceae > Sulfurimonas. The sequence continues at coordinate 25,135 of JAFGVE010000037.1, read as the reverse complement.
TGTGTTAAACGTGGCGGAGTTGAGTTTCGTTTGATGGATAAAGTAGTACACACAAAAAATGAGAATATGACCTCTTGGAGCGGAGATGGTTTTAAGCTGGGTGAAGAGTCATCCCAAAGACGTATATTTAATGGGATGAGTGGACTTCTTTTTAAAATAGAAGAAGATGATGAACAGGCTTTTGTTTTTTACCCGAATGAAGATGTTGTAGTCGTATATGAGTATGAAGAACTCAAATCCATGCTCATGCTCTCTTATGCCCTAACTATTCACAAAGTGCAGGGTATGGAGTATGATATTGTAGTTATTCCTATGAGTTTTTCACACTATATCATGCACAATACAAAGCTCATTTATACAGCAGTGACAAGAGCTAAGCATAGATGTTTACTTATTGGCGAAAGTGGTGCATTTGAGAGTGCATGTAAGAAGTTTGAAGTGACTAGAAGAGATACGGTTTTACTTGAGCTTTAAAAGTTAAGTCAAGCTTGAGTACAATACTGTTTATATTATATAAAGGATTAGTAGATGGCATGGGCAACTGCAAGACATATACTCGTAGATAGTGAAGAAAAATGTAATGAGTTAAAAACTCAAATAGAAAATGGACTTAATTTTAGTGAGGCTGCACAAGCAAACTCAAGCTGTCCTTCTTCAAGAAATGGTGGTGACTTAGGTAAATTTGGTCCAGGACAAATGGTTCCAGAGTTTGATAAAGCGGTATTTAGCGGTGATGTAGGTGTAGTATATGGACCTATAAAAACACAATTTGGATACCATCTTTTAGAAGTGACTGGTAGAGGGTAAACCCATGGTTAAAGTTGCTGCAATTCAGATGAGAATGGGTGAAGATAAAAGTGTTAATATTGCAACTGCTGAGCGTTTAGTACGAGAAGCAGCAAGTAAAGGTGCACAGATTATTCTTCTTCCTGAACTTTTTGAGGGGCTCTATTTTTGTAAAGATATGGATAAAAAGTATTTTTCATGGGCGGCACCCCTTGAAGGAAATCCTCTAGTAAAACGATTTGCAGATGTTGCTAAAGAACTTGGTGTTGTTGTCTTAGTCAGTTATTTTGAAAAAGCTGATGAAGAGTATTTTAACTCTTTAGTTGTTGTTGACAGTGATGGAAGTATTTTACAAAACTATAGAAAAACACATATTCCTGATGGACCTGGGTATGAAGAAAAATTTTATTTTAAGCCAGGCGATACAGGCTTCCAACTTTACGAAACTGCTTTTGGAAATATAGGAGTCGGAATTTGTTGGGATCAATGGTTCTGTGAGACAGCAAGAGCATTGACGTTAATGGGTGCTGAGATTATTTTTTATCCGACTGCTATTGGGAGTGAACCAGAGATTCATCTTGATTCAAAAGAACACTGGCAAAGAGTTCAAATGGGGCATGCAGCGACAAATACCGTTCCTGTAGTTGTGGCAAATCGTTATGGAGAAGAGGCAGGTGAGAGCTGTTCACTTAACTTTTATGGTTCTTCTTTTATAACTGATTATACTGGTGAGAAAATAGCAGAAGCTTCTCGTGATAAAGAGGAGATACTTTATGCGGAGTTTGATTTAGAAGAGAATGCAAAACAGCGTCACTACTGGGGACTTCTTCGTGATAGACGTGAAGAGATGTACACTAAGGTGTGTAAAAAGTAGGTTTTAACTTAAATCTTCGAGTTTCTTTTTTGCTTTTCTAATGTGAAAAGAGATGAGTTCGAGCTCTTCATTGAGCGCTTTTTCCTCTTCTTCTGAACATTCGTTTTTGAGTGCTCGTAATATCTTCACACGTTTTTCTTTGAGTTTTTTGAGTAGGTCTTTTAAAGAACGTTTCTTACCATTGATGGTAAAGTTGGTTAAGTTTAAAAAATCTGCTATGTTTTTTATAATCTTCTTGGCACCCATTTTCTACTCCTTCTGTTCTAATAGACTCTCGACCTCTTCTTGTGTAATATGTAGCTCTTCTTGTAAATGTTTTAAGTCACTATTGGCTTCAATAAACAGTATTTCGGCCATATTACACAGCTTGTTTCTAATGTTGTACACATAGACACTGTCATTCATAAGTGATGTCGCCATTTGATTTGTTATATGCTTGTTACGAATGAGTTCATCAAGTTTTCCGTTACTTATAATATCGTACTTTTGAGTATTTACACGTATTTTTGAGAGGAGCAAAATAATTACATCCTCTTCATCTGTAGTTGCAATTATATTTATATTGCGTAATAACTCTGCTATGGAGAGTTTTATCAGAGCGTACTCTTTTTTAATGTATTGATTTGGATGAGCTGAGAATTTAACTATATTTTTTTGTAGATGCTTTGTGTTTTTCACAGCTTCAACAATATCGCGACTTGCGAGTTTGAGCCTGTAAAGATTTTCTATACTTTTTGGAGACATATTTGCTTGCGCTTTTGTACTAAAAGTGATAATGTCACTATATATATCTTTTATGCGTTTTTCATAAAAATCCTCAATGTCTATATACTTTTTAGAGTGAGTAAACTTTATGACCTCCTCAAGTTCTAATGAAGAAACAATCTTGCCACGTTTGAGATTGAGTCCATGAGCAATAATTTCAAAAGCATTTTCGTAGAGATGTTTTGTCTCGCGTATAATAGCTCCCATCGCACTTTGGGGAAACTCAAGTGCCGCTTCATTTAAATAGGCTACATTATCATGTCCTATCTCATCATCCGATGGTTTCATTTGGAGTGTTTTTTCTAAAAAGTGTACAAGTGTATTGATGAAAGGAATCATAACAAGTATACCGATAGTATTAAAAATAGTATGAAAGATGGCGAGCTTGAGTGTATAGTTATCATGGGCAATGGAGAGTTGTGTTGCACTCCAATCTACTAGGGCAACTATTTGTCCAATAAAAACTATGGCAATAAGGCCTGTGACAAGGTTAAAGATGAGATGTGCTGCTGCTAGGCGTTTTCCTTCTATATTTGAGCTCATGGCTCCAAGTATAGCTGTAATGGTGGTTCCCACGTTTGCCCCAATAGCTAAAGCTAAAGCATTTTCATAACTTATTTGTCCTGCTGAGAGTGCTGTAATAATAAGAACAAGTGTAGCGTGTGAAGACTGCATAACCACAGTGGCAACAATACCTATGAGTGTAAAAAGAAAAAGTCCTTTAAATCCACCCACAGCATAAGCAGAGAGGTCAATAGTACTTTTAAACGCTTCAAAACCCTCTTTCATGTAGTGAATGCCCAAAAATAAAAATCCAAGACCAGTTAAGATGTACCCAACACCTTTAAGAGAGCTGTTTTTTTGAAAAACAAAGAGGGTGCCAAAAACAAGCATAGGCATAGCATAAGCACCAATGTTTACTTTGAGACCATATCCTGCAACAAGCCATGCACCTGTTGTTGTACCAAGGTTTGCTCCAAAAATAACACCAATTCCTTGAGCAAGTGTAATGAGTCCTGCGCCTAAAAAAGAGATTGTTAAAATGGAGACGAGTGAACTAGACTGCATAATGCTCGTTGAGACAACACCAAATAGTAAACTTTTATAAAGTTTGTCAGTAGAAAATTTTAAAACTCTGTCTAAAATTCCGCCTGAGAAGCTTTTAAAACCCTGTTCTAATGAGAGCATACCAAATAAAAAAATGGCAATTCCCGCTGAGATGGCTTGAAAGTCTGCACTCTTATAAAAACCATAGGCTAAGAGTATAAGTGTGAGAGGGAAAAATATATTTTTACTCATTAAATAATTCTCTTTAGTATAATTTCTTGAAGTTCATCGAGTGGTGATGAAATTATCTCTTTAAACTGCGTTTTGTTAAAAGTTTGCTGTCGTTTTGCCAGTTGAGCTGTATGTATAGATATAAGTTCACGCATATTTTCTAAAGATATTTTTCCATCTAGATACTCTAAGACTTCCACAATGCCAATAGAACTCATTGGGTGAATTGCTCTGCCATATTTTGCTTCGAGATATGCAACTTCATCTATAACTCCCATCTCTATCATTTTGTGTGTGCGAAGTCCTATACGTTTACGGAGTACATCACGTTCTACATCAATGTTAAAGACTTCCAAAGATGCTATGACAGGCTGTGGAGGATTTTGTTTGAACCATTGAGTTGGTGTTTGAGCACTTGATTCGTAGATAATGAGCGCTTTTTCGATTCTATAGCGGTCATTGTGTGAGATCTTTTCCATATACTCTTTATCGATAGAGTATAAAAAATCATAAGTGCTTGAGAGCTCTTTGAGTTGTAAGGAGACTTTTTGTAAAGTAGTCTCATCAGTTTGTGGGAGAGGAGAGAGACCATCAAGCAGTGATTTTAGGTAAAAAGATGTTCCTCCGACGATAATGAGATTTTTATTGTTTTTTTTGCAAAGATTCACAACATCTTTGTAGAGTTGTATGAGCAATTCCGCACTAAAATACTGATCTGGATTTAAATAGTTTATACCAAAGTGTTTTACGAGAGCAAGTTCTTCCTTTGAAGGTTTTGCGGCAACAATGTCAATTTCTTTGTAAATGCTAAGAGAGTCAATAGAGAGAATATAGGCATCTATTTTACGAGCTATATCTATTGCAAGATCGCTTTTTCCCGATGCCGTAGGTCCAATTATAGCTAGTTGTTTCATAAGCAAATTATATCATTTTAAAACTAGTTTGGATAGAATAAGCACAAATAGATATTGAGGTGCCAAAGGTGCAAAAACTAATAGATAAAGCAAAAGATTTTAATGAACTTGTCATGTTTGAACACTCCATTTTTTCTCTTCCGTTTATTTTTATAGCGATGGTTGTTGCAGCAGATGGTTGGTTTGGATTTTGGTTATTGCTTTTGGGTGTTTTGGCAGCTTTGAGTGCAAGAAATTTTGCTATGGGTGTTAATCGATACGCTGATAGAGAGATTGACGCACAAAATCCTCGCACATCTTCAAGACCAAATGTTGATGGTAGACTTGATAGTTCAAGCATTTTAGTTTTTATTGCAGTCAATGCTTTCATTTTTGTAGTTGTTTCTTATATGGTCAATCCATTGGCTTTTAGTCTAAGTATCCCTATTTTAGCTCTCTTAGGTTCCTACTCTTATTTCAAACGTTTTTCATCTATGGCACATATTATTTTAGGCCTCTCCTTAGGTTTAGCTCCTATTGCAGGAGTTATAGCAGTGAATGCTGAGGTGACTTTATGGTCTGTATTACTAAGCCTTGGTGTTTTGTTCTGGGTAGCAGGTTTTGATCTTTTATATTCTTTACAAGATATAGAGTTTGATAAAGAACAAGGTTTATACTCGATACCTTCACGCTATGGTGTAGAAGCAACACTTTTTATCTCTGCACTTTTTCATGGATTGAGTGTGATATTTTGGACACTTTTTGTCTGGGCAGCTGGACTTGGCTTTTTTGCATTTGTTGCGGCAATTGGAAGTGGAGTGGTTTTAGCCTATGAGCAAAAACTGGTAAGACGTGATTTTAAGCAGATAGATAGAGCTTTTTTTACTGTTAATGGATACTTGGGGATAGCATTTTTTACTCTTATAGTATTTGACAGGATATTTTCATGAGTCCACGTTTAGTTCCTGCACCAATTAGCCTCTGTTTTAGTGATGCTGATTTTGAACGTGAGGCTTTTGAGAGAGAGTATCAGCAACTCAGTGAGAGTGATGATGACCCGATTAGCCAATGGCTTAAACTTGCAAAAGCAAGAGGAGAGACATCTGAGAGTGATCCTGTAATTCTTAACCTTGTTGTAGAGTTACATAGAAAGATTGATGCTTTGGAGATGTTTTTAAAAAATGAGACTCCTAAACGTGTTTCCTTAGTTAATGAGGCAGAGATAGACTCCATTGGCTTCGAGTATTTTCATCTCAAAGATGAGTTGTTTGAAGTAGGTAAGGAGTACTATGGGCGTATAGCGATGCCTGTGCATCCTAAACGTGATGTTGGAGTTTTTTTTGTGGCAGAGACTCCACAACTTGCAAAATTTTTAAAAATTCATGATAGAGATGAGAAAGAGTGGGCTTCGTACCTCACCGCAAGAGAACGCATTTTAATACGTGAAGCAAAAGAGAAGAGATGATAAACTTAGAAAATTTTCCTTTAGAGTATCTTGTGGTTGCTATGGCATTGGTCATATTATATCTACTCTATTATGTTTACACAAAAGATGCTCAGTACTCAAAAAATATACGTTCTGTGGCGTCTGTTGTTGAAGAGTTAAATAGAGAACTTTTTTATATGAAGCAAAAGATTAGTAAAACGCAAGAGAGCATTACACAAAACTCGCAAAGAATGAATGATGAGATGATATATGAGGAGATAGAACGTAGCGTTTACGATATGGTACAACCTCTTTCTCTTGGAGTGAAACAGCTGCAAGAAAATATTAACTCTATTGAGATTGAGGTAAATGCCCGTGTCTCACAATTAGAGAGCGGCGTCAAGCAAATATCTATACCACTCTCTGTTCATGGAAATGATGATGAGAAAATTATCTCTCTGTTTAAACAGGGTGTTCCACTCGAGACAATCTCCAAAGAGTTACATATCTCTAAACCAGAAGTTGAGTTTGTTCTCAAAATAAATCAGCTAAAGTAATTATAGATGGGAGCAGATAGACTACTTTTTACACTTGTGAGTGTTCTTATCGCGATTAGTGTTATGCTCTCGTATACACTTTCTGCCTACACGACTTTACTTTTTGAGGTTAATGAGTTTCATTTTGCTATACGTCAGACTGTATTTGCTCTTTTAGGTATAACTATCATTTTTGTACTTTCTAGACTTGATCCCGATAAATGGCTTAAACCTATCGGCTTTTTACTCTTTTTTGGATCACTTTTTTTGATGGTAGGAATGCCGTTTTTTCCAGAGAGTTTAGTTTCAGAAGTCGGAGGCGCTAAAAGATGGATAAAAGTCGCAGGCTTCTCTTTAGCACCTGTTGAGTTTTTTAAGGTCGGTTTTGTTTATTTCTTAGCATGGAGTTTTTCTCGTAAACTTGGGCATCATGATGGTATGGGATTGAGTAGCGAGTTTAAACGTTTTACTCCTTATGCAGTTGTCTTTGTCGCGGCTATGTTTATTATCGCTTTCTTGCAAAAAGATATAGGACAAGTAATCGTTTTGGGAGCGACTCTGCTTTTTTTACTGCTTTTAGCTGGAAGTAGTTTTCGCTTTTTTATCACTATCTTAGGAGCTATAACGGTTGCAGTTACACTTTTTATTTTAACAGCAGAACATAGGATATTGCGTATAAAATCTTGGTGGGCACTTGCGCAAAATAGTGTACTTGAACTTTTCCCTACGGCTATAGCCGATAGACTTCGTGTTCCTGTAGAGGTAGAACCTTATCAAATTGGGCACTCTTTAAATGCAATTCATAATGGAGGTATTTTTGGAACGGGCATAGCTAACGGTACTTTTAAACTTGGGTTTTTATCAGAAGTACACACAGACTTTGTACTTGCGGGAATTGCTGAGGAATTTGGTTTTGTTGGCATACTATTAATCGTGTTTTTATTTATGTGGATGTTACAAAGAATATTTAAAATAGCAAATAGAAGTGAAGATAATATTATCTATCTTTTTAGTCTGGGAGTCGGTATGCTACTCTCTTTTGCTTTTATAGTTAATGCGTACGGTATTAGTGGAATAACACCTATTAAAGGAATATCTGTTCCTTTTCTCTCTTACGGTGGTTCTGCCATGCTTGGTGCTGCTTTTGGTGTTGGAATGGTTCTGATGGCATCTAAAAAAGCAGATATGAAGTAGGAGCGAGTTGTGAAGTTATGTATAACAGGTGGTGGAACAGGCGGACATCTAATGATAGCCGAAGCACTTGTAGAAGCAGCGGTTTTAGAAGGTCATGAAGCTATTTTTATAGGTTCTACACATGGACAGGACAGACGTTACTTTGGTGAAAGAAGTTCTTTTTCACATGTATATTTTTTAGAAACTTCAGGTGTAGTGAATCAAAAAGGATTTGGAAAATTTAAAGCTTTATGGAAAATATTTCGTGCATTTTTGAGTGCAAGAAAAATTTTAAAACAGCATCAAATTCAAGCTACATATAGTGTTGGAGGATTTTCAGCAGCACCTGCATCATTTGCAACACTTAGTCGTTTTTTACCGCTTTTTATTCATGAACAAAATGCCGTAGAAGGCAGATTAAACTCACTTTTAAAACCCTTTGCAAAAGCTTTTATCTCTGCCTATGATAAAAACTCTCCTATTCAAGGGTATCCAGTAAAAGAGGTATACGTTCAAAAAGCACGTCTACGTACCACACTTAAGAACATCATATTTTTAGGTGGCTCTCACGGTGCTAAAGCCATTAATGACTTAGCACTGAGGAGTGCTTTGGAGTTACAAAAAAAAGGTATTGGGATTATTCATCAAACTGGTGAGAGTGATTTTGAACGTGTTAAGAGTGAGTATGAGAAGATGGGTGTTAGGGTAGAGCTATATGGTTTTACTTCAGAACTGCCTGCACTCATTGAAAGAGCAGACTTTGCCGTAAGTAGGGCCGGTGCTTCTACACTTTGGGAACTTAGTCTTAATGGTTGTCCTGCACTTTTTATACCATACCCTCATGCAGCAGGAGACCATCAATTCCATAATGCAGCATTTATTGTAGAAAATAAACTTGGATGGTGCCAAAGAGAAGGTGAAGGTCTTAAAGAGAAGCTTGTAGAACTTTTAGATGAGCCTTTGGAGAAGAAAAGTGAGGCTCTTATGCAGTATGCTACAACAGATGTAGCGCAAAAAATGATACGTCAAGTAGTTTCTTTAGTTTAAATTTCTCCAGCTTTCCACGCTTGAATAGCATCACCAAGGTTGTCAAAACCTTCTGCTTTGCCTAAAATAAATATTTCATCAAAAACGTAACAGGTAACACGGGTGTTTGGCTCTAGTAAAAATACAGCTTGTTCTTTATGCTCATTAAAGTCAGTTGAGAGTACACGCATTCCATCTACAGTGTCACCAATTTGCGCAATCACATCATATTCTACACCAATTAGCTTCTTTCCGTCACTTGTATATGTAGCCATGTTAACCTCATTTGTGTAGAATATTTGTATTAAAAGGAATTATATATGAAGATAGCAAATAATATCACCGAGCTTGTTGGTAATACCCCTTTAGTAAAGCTAAACAAGCCTTCTGCATCTACAGGTGCGACTATTATCGGTAAGTGTGAGTTTATGAATCCTACGAGTTCTGTAAAGGACAGAATAGGTTTTAATATGATTCGTCGTGGCTTGGAGTCTGGTGTAATTACCCCTGAGACAACAATTATAGAGCCAACAAGTGGAAATACAGGTATTGCTCTTGCTGCAAATTGTGCAGCACAGAATTTAAAACTAGTCTTGACTATGCCTGAGTCTATGTCTATAGAGAGACGTAATCTACTTAAAGCTCTAGGTGCAGAGTTGGTGCTTACTCCTGCAGCAAAAGGTATGGCAGGTGCAATTGCAAAAGCCCAAGAACTACAAGCACTTACACATAACTCTATAATACTCCAACAGTTTGAAAACCCTTCTAATCCTGAGATACATGAACTGACAACAGCACGTGAGATTTTAAATGATACAGATGGAAAGCTTGATGCTTTTGTAGCGGCTATTGGTACGGGTGGAACAATTACAGGTACATCAAAAGTACTCCGTCAGGAAGTGAGTAGCATAAAGATTTTTGCAGTTGAACCAGAGGCTTCAGCTGTACTTTCTGGAAACGCTCCCGGACCTCATAAAATACAGGGAATTGGAGCAGGGTTCGTTCCGGCAATTCTTGATACTGAGATTTATGGAGAAGTACTTCAAGTAAGCAATGAGGATGCAATAAAAACTGCAAAAATGCTAGCAAAAGAGGAGGGACTCTTAGTAGGTATCTCTGCTGGTGCGAATGTATACGCTGCTATGCAAGTTGCTTCACGTCCAGAGTTTCAAGGTAAAACTATTGTGACAATCCTTTGTGATACTGGTGAACGTTATCTTAGTACAGAACTCTTTGGTGAGTAAGGCCTATTTAGAAACGATTAAAGCTCTAAATGGGGAGCTTTTTCATCTTCAATATCATCAAGAGCGTCTCAATAAAGCTCTTGATATATCTTCCAATAAACCACATTCTCTTAAAGATATTCTCTCCCCACCACCTTTTGGACTTTATAGATGTAGAGTAGTGTATGATCATGAAAATATTTCTGTTGAGTATATTCCTTATGTTAAACGTAGGGTAGAAAGACTCAAAATTATCTATAATGATGAAATTACTTATGAAAAAAAATATGCTGACAGAAAATTGATAGACACTCTTTTTACTCTGAGAGGTGAATGTGATGACATTCTCATGGTCAAAAGTGGTTTAATTCGAGATACTTCTATAGCCAATATTGCATTTTTTGATGGAGATAAGTGGATTACACCTAAGAGACCACTTCTGGAAGGAACAACTAGAGCACGTTATCTCAATGAAAAAAAAATTATTGCTCAAGATATTTTTGTTGATGATTTAGCTAGCTTTTCTAAGGTTGCTCTTTTAAATGCGATGATAGATTTTGATATAATTGCATCAGAAAATATAGGGGAAATTATTTGCTAGAAAATGTCATACAAAATAAAAATTTTGCAAAATTGATGCAAAAGAGTATAGAGAATCTAATTGTTCACTTTTTTGAAGAGGAGCAAAATTTTGGAATTCTTTGTAAAATAGAGGAGATTAGTTTTAATCCTCCTCTACCTGAAAGTATAGATGGTGAGTTCCGTCCACTTACACTTTTCTTTTTAGCAGGTTATACTTTTGAAACGGCTCGTATTGAAAAAGAGATGTTAATTTTTGAAGCTGGTTTTGGGAGCGATAACTTTGGTAGTGTTGTCAGTGTATCACTGCTCAGTATTATGCAAATAATAGTTGATGAAACACCTGTTTTGATTAATTTGGCACCAAATCAGGAAGTAGAAGAGATAGTTAAAAAGAATGAGATGGATGAGGCGGGAGTTGAAAACTCTATGGCCTCTTTTTTAAGTAACCCGGAAAACTCTAAGTTCTTAAAATAGAACTTAGACCTTACTAAGCGAGAGTAGATAGTTCACAACGTTGTCAACGAAAGCATCATGCTTTTTATCTTTTGAGTATGCAATGTAAAAGTGTCTTGTTATGTTAAAGTTTTTTAGTCTTGCTTCGTAGAGTCTGCCATCTTCAAGTTCAGACTTGATAACGTGACGAGACATAATAGAGACTAATGGTCTTGCAGAACTTTTATCTGCGTGCAAAATAGTCTCTTTGATTGATGTAGGACTCTCTAAAACGCCTAAAACATTAAAGTTACTACACTGTACACCCATCTCCTCAAAGACTTCTGCAGTAAGTTTTCTTGTATGTGAGTTTTCATTTCTACAAATCCAGTCAAATTCAAAAAGGTCTTCACCTGTGAGTTGCTTTTTAATTGGCTGATTTGAGAAAACCACAAGTTCGTCTTCAACCCATTCTCTATAGATAATATTGTCACGGAAAACAGGTGACTCTATAAGAGCTACATCGATTTTTTTGTCTTCTAATTGTTCAATAATTCTCTCTGAGTTGTCTACATTCATAAAAACTTCGTTTTCAATACGTTTTTTTACTTCGCTTAGGTAGTTTGGAAGTACATAGTTTCCAATTGCAAATGAAGCACCCATAACAAAGGTAAACTCTTTATTAATAATTTTTAAAAGCTCTTTTTCACTATTTGTTATTGCTTTGTCTAGTCTTTGTGCTATACGGAAAAGGTCCTCTCCCTCTTTTGTCAGCAGAATTCCATTTTTCTTTCTGTCAACTATTTTTGTATCTAGATAGTCTTCAATAAATTTTATTTGTTGTGTAACTGCCGGTTGTGAAATACCTAATTTTGCAGATGCTTTTGAAAAACTTTTCTCTTTAATAACCATTAAAAAAGTTTGTAGTTTGGCAAAATCTCTTAACATAATAATTCCTATAAGTAATATTGATAACAAAATTATAACTGATAATTATAATTAAAGCAATAGGTTTGTAATAATTTACCGCTTTTTCGTTATAATAAAAAGAATTAACAGACAACTTTTACAATACAGTGGTTCTTATGGAAAAAATTTTTAACAGACTTAACGATTCTCAGTCAGCTGCTGTGAAGCAAACCGAGGGACCAGTACTCATTTTAGCGGGTGCTGGGAGTGGAAAAACGACTACAATTGTATCTCGTTTAGCATACCTAATAGAAGTTTTAGGTATTCCAGCTTCTAATACTCTCACTCTGACATTTACAAACAAAGCTGCAAAAGAGATGAAAGAGCGCTCTTTAGCAATGATTGAGAATGTTGCGTACCCACCACTGTTATGTACTTTTCATAAGTTTGGACTTCTGTTTTTAAAGTTTAACATTCATCTATTAGGACGTGCTAATAACTTTGTTGTAATAGATACCGATGATAAAAAACGTATTATTAAAAAAATAAACGCTGATATTCCTACCCCGCTTATAGCAAGTGAAATTTCTCGTTATAAAAACTCTTTAATGACTCCTGATGATGCCTATAAACAAGCAGAACTTTTTAACTATAAACAGATAGCAGAAGTTTATAGAGAATATGAGGCATATCTTTTAGAAAATAATCTTGTTGATTTTGATGATTTACTTGCATTGACATATAAACTCTTAAATGAGAACAAAGAGTTGGCAGAGTCAACTTCACAGCGTTACCAGTACATTATGATAGATGAGTATCAAGATACAAATGAGTTACAACTCAAGCTTATTCAAAAACTCTGTTTGACACATAAAAACATCTGTGTAGTTGGGGATGATGACCAGAGTATTTATGGATGGCGTGGAGCACATATTAGAAATATTATGGAGTTTGATGAAGATTTTATTGGGGCAAAGGTTTTTAAGCTTGAAGAGAATTACCGTTCAAAGTCTCCTATTTTAAATGTTGCGAATGCTCTTATTGAGCATAATCGCTCACGTTTAGGTAAAAAACTTATTTCTACTTGTGGTGGCGGTGACGATGTTACCGTCTTAAATTCAAATGATGAAAATGAAGAAGCACGTAAGATAGCTATAAAGGTACAGAAGCTTTTAGACTCAGGTGTCAGAGCAAAAGAGATAGCTATTTTATATCGTGTGAATGTTCTCTCCCGTTCTATAGAAGAGGGTTTAAATCGTGCACGTATTGCTTATAAGCTTGTCGGTGGGTTACGTTTTTATGATCGTGCAGAGATTAAAGACCTTATTTCATATATCCGTGTTATTACAAACAATCATGATGATTTTTCATTTAAACGTATAGTCAATAAGCCGAAACGCGGACTTGGTAAAGCGAGTGTAGATAAGATAGAGTTGGCTGCACATGCAGATGGAATGTCTATTTTTGAATACATTAAAAATGTAAGTATGGATACACTCGTTGAACTGGTAAAGAAGAAGAATGCTGCTACACTCAAAGAGTTTGTAACAAATATTGAAGATGTTGCAAAGCTTGCAAAAGAGTCAACGTATGAGTTTATAGATATTTTAGAAGAGCGTTTTTCTCTAAAAGAGATATATAAAGGGGTTCAGGATGAGGATGAACGTATCTTGAATATGGATGAGTTTTACGGTCTTTTTAGAGACTTTGTCAAAAAATCCCCTGAAGCAACTCTGGATGAATTTTTAAATGAGTTGACCCTACAGAGTGAGCAGGACCAAGTTGAGGGTGAATCTATTTATATGATGAGTATTCATGCAAGTAAAGGACTTGAGTTTGAGCATGTGTTTATTATAGGTATGGAAGAGGGATTTTTACCTCTTGTCGGTGATGGTAGCGATCTTGAAGAAGAACGTAGGCTTGGATATGTTTCTATGACTCGTGCTAAAGATACACTAACCCTTTCTCATGCTGGTAGTCGTTTCTATAAAGGGCGTAGAAGTGATTTACAGAAGAGTAGATTTTTTAATGAGGCTGGACTTTGTGAAGGCTCTTTGATTGTAGAGAAAAATACAGCTTTTAAAAAGGGTGATTTGGTACGTCACAAGGTTTTTGGAACTGGGCGTGTTACAGGTGTGAGCAAATCAGGAAGGGAGTTTAAACTACAAATTAATTTTGCTGGGACAAAACGTGAAATTCTTGCTTCATTTGTGGAGAGACTGTGAATCGTCTTTTTGTTGCGTATAAACCTTCTGGAATTGGTTCAAATCTTTTCCTCTCTAAACTTAAACGGAAGTATGGAGTTAAAAAAGCGGGATTTTCTGGAACATTAGACCCTTTTGCAAAAGGAGTGCTTTTAATAGGTTTTGGAAGTCATACAAAACTTTTTCGTTTTTTAGATAAGGCACCAAAGCGTTATCGTGCTACGTTATGGCTAGGTGCAAAAAGTGATTCCCTAGATACTGAAATGATAGAAGATGTTGCAGATATAAAAACATTTTCGCAAGAACATGTAGAAGATATTCTCTCTTCATTACAAGGTGAGTTAGAGTATGAACCGCCTATTTTCTCTGCAAAGCGTATTAATGGAGAGAGAGCTTATGATTTGGCAAGAGCTGGTAAAAGTTTCACGCTCAATAAAATTAACTCAACTATATATGATATAAAATTACTACACTACTGTCATCCCTTTATTACTTTTGAAACGACAGTAAGTGAAGGGACTTATATTCGTTCTTTAGGTAGAATAATAGCAAATAGATTAGGTGTGGAATTTGGAAGTCTTAGTGCTTTGGAGAGACTCAATGAGGGAGCTTTTTTTTACGAAAATGAGCAGGCACTAGAGATTAAAAACTCATTAGCAGTTGCACAAAATTACTATAATGGGGACATCGAAAACTTGCGTTATGGAAGAGTTCTTGCTTTAGAAGATATGGAGATTCAAGAGGACGGAACATATTGGTTAGATAGCGGTGAAAGTATTGCAATTGTAAGCATTGAAAATAGTAGAGTAAAATATGAATTAGGGAGAATAGAGTGTTAGTACTAGCAAGAAAACAAGATGAAGCTATTCATATTGGCGATAATGTAGTTGTAAAAGTAGTCTCCATAGAAAACGGAATTGTAAAACTCGGTATAGAGGCTCCAAAAGAGATTTCAATTATGAGAGATGAGCTTATACAGGAGATCAAACAGAGCAATAAGGCTGCATCTGTCAAGGTAGATGCTTTAGATATAGCAGCACTGAGTAAACTACTAAGGAAGTCAGAAGAGTAGATGAAAAAATATAAGGCATATGCCAAGGTAAATATCTTTTTAAAGATAACTGGAGTTCGCGGGAACTATCATGAAATTTTATCACGTTTTATGCGAGTAAAAAATCTTTATGATGAGCTCTCTTTTGTTCCAAAAGAGGAGACAGATGCGAAGATGAACACATTTAAAATCATCGGTGACTTTTCTTGTACAACTGAACAAAATACAATCTATAAAGCTTATTTTGCATTAAAAGAGGCAACGGGCTCAGAAGCATTAGAGCAGTTGATGCATAACTATGCGATTAAGGTTGAGAAAAATATTCCCGCTTTTGCAGGGCTTGGCGGTGGAAGTAGTGATGCTGCAACATATCTTAAAATGTGTAATAATGCACTCAACTTGGGACTTAGTTTGAATGAACTGGCAAAAATAGGTTTACAGGTTGGTGCGGATGTTCCATTTTTCATTTATGGATATGAGAGTGCAAATGTCAGTGGAATAGGTGAGGTTGTAGAGGAGTTTTTGGAACCGCTTTTAGATATAGAAGTTTATACACCAAAAATTGAAATAAGCACACCAACAGTTTATAAAGTTTATAGAGAAGATTTTTTTGCACCGATAGACGGTTTTGTTGCTCAAGAGTTAAAAGATAAAAACTCGCTTGAAGTTTTAGCTTCGATGAGTGCAGATGAAGCGAATGACCTTTTTAAACCTGCACTTCAAGAGTACAAAGATTTAAAAAATCACTATAAACATGGCTACTATTTCAGCGGAAGTGGTAGTAGCTTTTTTAAAATTAAAGAGATAGAAAATGGGTGAAACAATAGCTAAAAATAAAAAAGCGTATCATGATTACTTTATAGAAGAGAAGTTTGAAGCTGGACTTGTCTTAAAAGGGAGTGAAGTAAAGGGTATACGTGCACATAGAGTAAACTTAAAAGATAGCTTTATTAAGTTTGTAAGGAATGAACCTATACTCTTTAATGCTCATATCGGAAGATTAGAGACGACACACCATTTTTATGGGCATGAAGAGAGAGGAAGTCGTAAGCTTCTGTTACATAAAAAGCAGATTGCCAAAATGCTTAAAGCTGTGACTCGTGATGGTTATACGATAGTGCCTTTGCAACTTTATTTTAATGATAGAAATATAGCGAAGTTACAAATTGCTATTGCCAAGGGAAAACAGACTCATGATAAACGTAATGATTTAAAAGAGAAAGATCAGAAACGTGAAATGGAAAGAGCGCGGAAGGATTACTAATGCGTTATATGCTTCTTTTTACTTTTTTCATCTTGGAGCTTTATGCCTTTGATCTTAGTAAAGTTGAACTTTCTAGTTTTAAAGTTGCTAATGGAAAAACTCTTTTAGTTGAGTTTTTGGAGCAAAAAGAGATTGAGTATGAACGTATTTCACTTGGAGAAGAGAGCTTTGGTATTTTTGACAATCCTTTAAATAAAGGTAAAAAATATGCGCTTATTCCCATTGAATATTATGCAAAAAAAGAGAATAAGAAGTTTTTGATACACTATCG
Organism: Campylobacterales bacterium; assembly: GCA_016938175.1. Taxonomy (GTDB): domain Bacteria; phylum Campylobacterota; class Campylobacteria; order Campylobacterales; family Sulfurimonadaceae; genus Sulfurimonas. The sequence continues at coordinate 8,442 of JAFGVE010000037.1, read as the reverse complement.
AGAATCAGGTGTAGAAAAAAAAGAGGATATACTTTTTAAGGTTGTTGATGGTGCTTATAAAAAAGAACATATAGAAGTACAGCAAGAGAAGGTAAATCCTCAGAAAAAAGAAGTTAAAGAGAGAATTGCTAAAGAGTATGCAGAGGCGATGGCAATTTATAATCATGTAACGAAGAACTCTTATTTACAGAAACCTTTTATACTTCCTTTAGAGAGTCTTATTACTAGTGATTTTGGTAAAGCAAGAGTATATAATGGTTCACTTAAAGGCTATCATAGTGGAACAGATTTTCGTGCAAAGATAGGAACTCCTGTCTATGCAGTTAATGACGGTAAAGTGGCACTAGTGCAAGATAGATTTTATTCCGGCGGAACGGTATTATTAGACCATGGTGAAGGTATCTATACATGTTATTTCCATTTAAATACTTTTGATGTGAGAGAAGGTGACCTTGTCAAACGTGGTCAACAAATTGCGCTTTCAGGTAAAAGTGGACGTGTTACTGGGCCACATTTACATTTTTCTGCAAGAGTTAATGGAGTTCAGGTTGACCCCTTGCAACTTATAGAGCTTTTAAATAATAAACTACTCAAAGGAGAGAAAAAATTATGACACTGTTTCAATTAATTATGCTTGCTGCATCTGCTTTTTTTGCATACAAAATTTATGAGCATGTAAATAAACTCAACGATGAAAATACACGTTCAACTTCAGATGAAGAAGTTCAAGAGACAGAGCGTAGTATTGATGCTTTTTCAACTGCTGATGCTCAAACACTCATCTCTAAAGCAGATGCTGAGATGCAAGAAGGAAATTTAGAAAAAGCACTCACAATTTATAGCGAAGCAAATATTAAAGAGCCTAATAATGATGAAACTCTTTTTAAAATGGGTTATGTACTCTCTTTACAAGAGCGTTATGAAGAGGCTTTAGAGTATTTCAGCGATGCGTTGAAACTTGATAACGAGAACCCTTTTACACACTTTGAAATGGCAAAAATTTATAAAGTAAGAGGCGAGTTTGCAAGTGCAAGAAATCATCTTAACAGTGCTTTAGAAATTGATTCGGACTTTGAACCTGCTCAAGAGTTATTAGAGAATTTGCATGAAGAGAGCAGTAAATGAAGTTGAAAAATATTTACGCTTATCTCAATGAACTTTCTCCTTTTGAACTACAAGAATCTTGGGATAACTCAGGACTTCTTGTTGGGGATTTTAATGCAGATATTTCACGTGTTGCTTTGAGTATAGACGTCGATGAAAAGCAGATAGATGCCTTAGAAGACAATACGCTTTTAATTACACATCATCCAATTATATTTTCAGGGTTAAAGCAGTTGGAGTTTAGTAAATACCCTTCTAATTTACTACGCAAGATGATACAAAAAAATATAGCTAATATCGCAATGCATACGAACTTTGATCAGACACATTTAAATGAGTATGTAGCAAAAGAAGTATTAGGGTATGAAATAGTGCAAAAAGACGGTTTTGTTGCATATCTTGATGTCAATGAATCATTTGACGTTTTTGCTCGAAGAGTTGCATCTGCGTTTAATTTAAAGTCAGCTCGTTGTGTACAGTGTAGTGACTTTGTCGGTCGTGTTGCACTTACAACGGGCTCTGGGTGTTCATTAATGAAAAGCATAGATGCAGACTGTTTTTTGACAGGTGATGTAAAATATCATGATGCTATGGAAGCAAAGAGTATAAATTTATCACTTATAGATATTGGTCATTATGAAAGTGAACACTATTTTGCTCAAATTTTAGAAAAACATTTGAAAAATTTAGGTTTAGAAGTTATAATTGCATCATCAGAAAACCCATTTACTTACATATAAGTCAACTTATACCCGAAATGGCACAAAGTAAAACCTCCAAAGGATACCGATGAACAAACACCTACAGCAGTTAATAGACCTTGCAAAAGTAGATAAAGAGATTGATGCGTTTGAACCGCAGATAGAAGAGGCGAACTACAATTACGAAGCCGCACTTGCGAAAACACAAAGCATTCAGTCAGACATTGAAAATCTAGGTACTGAGATTAAGGAAGAAGAACTCAAAAAAGCAAAAAATGAGCTTCACCTTGCAGAACTTTCACAAAAGTTAGAAGATAACACAAGAAAAAGTGCCGAAGTAAAAACTGAGCGTGAAATGAAATCTCTTCAACTTGAAGAAGAGATTGCAAAAGAACAAGTAACATTTGCGAACGAAGAGATTGCAAGACTTGAGAAAATTATTGCATCTAAAAGAGAACAAGTAGCTGCTGCTGAAGAGTCATTATCAGAATTAAATGCAAGCTTAGAGAGTGTAAAAGCAGATGTTGACGCAAAACTAGAAGCTATTAATCAAGAGAGACAAGAAGTGTTTGTTGCAAAAGAGAAACTTCTTGGAACAGTAAACCAAAAAGGTCTTGCATTTTACCAAAAAATTCGTCGTTGGGCAAAAAATACAACTGTTGTTCCAGTAGAAGAACAAGCATGTATGGGTTGTCATATGCTTATTAGTGATAAAACATACGCCGATGTTATCAAAGGTGAAGATATAACTACATGCCCTCACTGTGGACGTATACTTTATATACAAGTGAATAACGAAGAGTAGGGCTTGAAGCCGTTTTCACTCCTCTATTATCTAGTGAGTGTTGCGCTTTTTTTACTAGCGCTTCCACTCCTTGTTTTCCTCTCTTTTAAACAAAAATACAGACAATCTATTCCTGCACGCTTTTTTCTTTTTAAGAACTCGGCTTTTTCTAAGGAGAATAGTATCTGGTTTCATGTTTGTTCTTTGGGTGAAGCAAGAGCATTAAAGCCCATTTTAAATGGTTTAAAGAGACAAAGTATTTTAATTACAACGATTACTCAGACGGGACAAAATGAGGCAAAAAAGTATGATGCTGAAGTTCGTTATCTCCCTTATGAAATGTTTTTACCTTTTTGGATAAAAAAACAGAAGTTACTTGTTGTTTTAGAGGCTGAGTTTTGGTATCTGCTTTTTGCAGTTGCTGCGGCTAGAGGTGCAAAGGTTATACTCTTAAATGCACGTATTTCAGATAAGAGTGTAAATAAGTATTTGCAGTTTTCTTGGTTTTACAAACGTCTTCTCTCTTACGTTGAGACTATATATGTACAGAGTGAAGTTGATAAAAATAGGTTTTTAGCACTTGGAGCAAAAAATATTGAAGTTATTGGCAATATTAAACTTGCTGGTGAAATTAAAAAGAATCAAGAATATATAAAACCAGACTCCGAGCTTATAGTTGCTGGAAGCACACATGAAGGTGAAGAGAAGAGTGTTTTAAATTCATTTATAGCGTATAGAGTTTCATATAAAGCAAAATTGGTAATAGTTCCAAGACACCCTGAACGTTTTGAGAGTGTTTATCTATTGATGCAGGAGTATGCAGAAAAAAACTCTTTAACACTTTCACGTTTCTCGCAAACAAAGAGTTTTGAGAGTGATATGATACTCTGTGACATGATGGGAGAACTTAATAATATATACGCGATAAGTGATATCGCAATTTTAGGTGGCGCATTTAGAGTTGATGTTGGTGGACATAATCCACTTGAACCTGCATATTTTGGATGTAAAATTATTACAGGAAAACACTTTTTTCATCAAAAAGAGCTTTTTAAATATGTACATCATGTACAGTATGTTGAGCCAGATGAGATTCATAAAGCGCTTATAAAATCACAAGAGCTTCCACCATCCATGGTTGAAGAAACAATTGATTTAAGTAGCGTTATAGATACAATTAATAAAATTTAAAAAGGCGGTACTGAGGTATGGCAACAGAAAAAGCATATAAATTAGTAGCAGCACAAGAAGGCATTTCAAACGGTGTTGCGAAGTCAATGATAGACAGAGGACTTGTTTACGTTGGAAACAAAAAAGTGATGATTGCACGAGGTGAGTTAGATGTTAAAACTATATTTCGTGTTACAAAGGTGGAAAAAACAGTTCCAATCTTTGAAAATGATGACTTAATTGTTGTGGATAAACCAGCATTTGTCAACTCTGATGAGATAGAACGTCAGTTTAAACCTGCAGTTTTACTGCATAGACTTGATAGAGAAACAAGCGGTGTACTCATGCTTGTAAAGAATGAAGAGTTCCGTGAAAAGGCAATTAAAGAGTTCAAGCAAGATAGAGTATATAAAGAGTATATCGCTTGGGTAGAAGGTATTATGAGTGAACCTGTTGAGGTTGACAGACCTATAGTTACACAAAGAAAAAACAATAAAGCATATTCGAATGTTTCAGCAAAAGGAAAAGCAGCAAAAAGTGAATTTTTTCCAGATATTGTAAGTGCAAACAAGACAAAGGTAAAGTGTATAATCCATCAAGGAAGAACACATCAGATTCGTGTACACTTGCGTTATATAGAACATCCAATTGTAGGTGATGAGCAGTATGGTGGACGCCGTGCAAAACGTGTCATGTTACATGCACACAAGGTGAATCTTCTTGGCATGGAGTTCGTAGCACCGGAGCCAAAGGCATTTGTGACGTTTCAGTAATTAAGAATAACTTCGTTACAATTCCAGAAATTTTAAACTTTATAAAAAGGCAGTTTTATGTTTGATACTTTAACAGATAGTTTTACAAGTGCAATTAAAAAAATACGTTTTCATGATGATGATAAGGCGTTAAGTAAAGCACTTAGTGAACTGAAAAAGAATCTTTTAAAGGCAGATGTTAATCATAAGGTTGTCAAAGAACTTATTGAGAGTGTTCAGACTTCAATTAAAGAAAAAGGGATAGGGAAAGACCAATTCTTAGAAGCACTTAGAGAGACTTTAACAAATCTCTTGGAAGTTGGTGGAAACAGAGGTTTTGTATTTGCACCAAACCCACCGACAGTTATTTTAATGACAGGTTTACAAGGGTCTGGAAAAACGACAACAACAGGAAAACTTGCCCTTTATTTAAAAAATAAACAAAAAAAGGTTCTTGTTGTAGCAGCTGATTTACAACGTTTGGCAGCAGTTGAACAACTCCGTCAAATTACAACACAAATAGAAGTAGAATTATATGAAGACGAGAGTACAAAAAATCCTATTGAAGTTGTAGAATCAGCGCTTAAGTATGCAAAAAGTAAGATTTATGATGTTGTACTAATAGATACAGCAGGACGTTTAGCCATAGATGAAGAGCTTATGAGTGAGCTAAAAGAGGTTAAAAAAGTAGCCTCTCCAGATGAAATTTTTTATGTGGCTGATTCACTTACTGGTCAAGATGCAGTACGAACTGCGACAACCTTTAAAGAAGAGATTGGTATAGATGGTGTTGTCCTTTCAAAATATGATGGTGATGCAAAAGGTGGTGTGGCTCTTGGTATTTCATCACAAGTTGCAGTTCCATTACGTTTCATTGGAGCAGGTGAGAAGATGCAAGATCTTGAAGTCTTTTTACCTGAACGTGTCATTAATCGTCTTATGGGATTTGGAGATATTGAAGGACTTGCTGAAAAGACTGCAAATATTATCGACGAAAAAGATGCAAAACGCTTAACAAAAAAGATTCAAAAAGGAAAATTTAACTTCAATGATTTCATCGAACAGATGGAGAGTATGAAGAAAATGGGTAGTATGAGCTCTATCATGGGTATGATTCCTGGTATGGGAAACATGTCAAAAGCTATAAAAGACTTTGATTTTGAGAACTCAAGTGAACTCAAAAACATCAAAGCGATGGTAAGTTCCATGACGTTAAAAGAGCGTGAAGATCCAGATTTACTGAACAACTCACGAAAAGCGAGAATTGCTAAAGGGTGTGGTTTAGAAATTGTTGAAATCAATAGAATGATAAAACAGTTTAAAAATGCTGGAAAGATGGCAAAAAAATTCTCTGGAAAAAATGGAATGAAGCAACTGCAATCTTTGATGGGGCAGATGGGTGGAGCTGGTGGTTTCCCAGGTATGCCGCGTTAAATTATATTAGCAATTTTTAAGAATTTTTTTATTATAATTCGATTTACGTAATAACTTCTGAAATAATCCCTCTGTGATTAGAAGGTATTCTCTTTGTGAGAATATAAGACGCCAAATGGCGGTAAGAGGCACAATAAACTTCTTGTATGTAACATACAGACTCATTTATTCTGCAAAATACCCCGCAAACTTTTTACAATATAAGGAAAAACATGACAGTAATTAGACTTACTCGTATGGGAAGAAAAAAGAGACCATTTTACCGTATCGCGGTAACAGATAGCCGTAAACGTAGAGATGGTGGTTGGATTGAGCTTATTGGTCACTATAATCCAATGAATGAAGAGAAAACACTTGTTGTCGATAATGAAAGATTAGATTACTGGTTAAGCGTTGGTGCTAAAATGAGTGATCGTGTGAAAAAAATCACTGGTAAATAGAAATGATTGCTGATTTTGTCGCACAATTTGCAAGACTCATTGCGTCACATCCTGAAGATGTAAGAGTAGAAGTGCAAGAGGGCGATGAAGTAACAGAGATTGTTCTCTATGCTAATCAAGCTGACATTGGTAAGCTTATTGGCAAAAGCGGTAAGATGATAGGTGCTATAAAAACAGTTATTTCAGGCTGTAAAGCTAAAGATGGCAAAAGTTATCGCATCAATGTCGAACCAAACTAAAGAACCATTACTCCATATTGCTACAATTGGTAAAACAGTTGGTATCAAAGGAGATATGAAGTTTCATGTTAAAACAGATTTTCCTGAACAGTTTGTTTCTGGAGCTTCTTTTTTAATAAATAGAAAAGATAGGTTAACACTTTCACAGGTTGATTTAGACCGTATGCTTGTAAAAGTCAATGGAATAAACAACCCAGAAGATGCAAAAAAGTTTACAAATGCAAAACTTTTTGCAACAAGGGAAGAGACAAGGAAAAACTGCCATTTATCAGATGGTGAGTATTTCTGGTTTGATCTTGAAGATTGTGAAGTCTATGAAAATGGAAAACTTCTTGGAGTAGTTCGAGAAGTTGAAAGAATTGCAGTTACCAATTATTTAAATATTGTAACTGACAAGAGTTTAGTTGAAAAGGGTTTTGCAAAAGCTTTTTTGGTTCCGTTTATTGAACCATTCAAAGTTGATGTAGATATAGAATCTAAACGTATCACATTAAGTGGTGCTATGGATATCTTGGAAGCTTCTTAAATGACTTATACTTTTGTGACTCTTTTTCCTAACCTTATTGAGGGTTATTTTAAAGATTCGATTCTAAAGCGAGCAATTGAGAAAGATTTACTACAAGTTAAATATGTAAATCCTAGAGATTACTCGAAAAATAAACATTTTAAAGTTGATGATACTGCAGTTGGTGGTGGAGCTGGTATGGTTATGAATTCACAACCGCTTTTTGATGCTTTGAATGATTTACGACAAAAAGATGAAAATGTTCATATAGTTTTTATGACTCCTGTAGCAAAACCTTTTGTACAAAACGATGCAAAACGTTTAGCGAAAAAGTCCCATATAGCTTTTGTGAGTGGAAGGTATGAGGGAATAGATGAAAGAGTTATTGAAAAATATGCAGATGAGGTGTTTTCTATAGGTGATTATATTTTAACTGGAGGAGAATTAGCTTCTTTAGTTGTATGTGATGCACTTAGTAGAAACATTGATGGTGTTTTGGGTAATAGTGATTCACTTGAAGTTGAGAGCTTTGAGTCTCATTTATTAGAAGCACCAGCATTTTCTAAGCCTAAGCTCTATGAAAGTTTAAGTGTTCCATCAGAATACTTAAAGGGAAATCATAGTAAAATTCGCTCACTAAAATACGCTTTGTCTGAATGTAAAACAAAATTTTTCAGACCAGAGCAGCTAATAAAGCATAGAACAAGGATATCTTATGAGAAATAAGTACATTGAAAACTTTGAAAAAGCACAAATTGCTGAGAAAACAATTCCAGATTTTCGTGCTGGTGATACTGTTCGTTTAGCAGTTAAGATTAAAGAAGGTGATAAAACTCGTGTTCAAGCATACGAAGGTGTATGTATTGCAAAACGTGGTCAAGGAACTGGACAAACTGTTACTGTACGAAAAATTGGTGCTAACGGTGTTGGTATTGAAAGAATTTTTCCAATTTATACAGATTCAATTGAAGAGATTAAAGTTATTCGTCGTGGTCGTGTACGTCGTGCAAAACTTTTCTACCTTCGTGAACTTGCTGGTAAAAAAGCACGTATTAAAGAGCTTAGAAGAAAATAATTCTTCTAAGCATCTCACTTCTCTTTTCTTCATTTATATCAACAATCAAATTAACAAACTTTTAAAAACAAATTTTTTTATCTGCAATACAGTTAGAGTATTAAATATCATCGAATTCAGCTACTAAAAAGAGCGAAAAAAACAAAAAGAAAATTCTTAAAAAAATTAAGAAAATCCTAAGCAATATTCTCCTATAATTCCCGTCCACAAAACGAGAGACCGGAAAGGTTTTGGAAGT
>JAFGVE010000036.1 GCA_016938175.1 Campylobacterales bacterium | reverse complement strand
CTCAGACTCTTTTTTGAGTTCTTTTTTAGAATCTGTAGTTTTTTTTGTTTCCTCTTCTTTAGCATTTGGCATTGCTTTAGGTGCTTCAGGCATTAAAGGTTCTTCTATGCGAGGGAAAAGTGGTGGTACTTGCTTAATAGTAAAACTTTCAAGAAGTGCTTTTTCAAGTACTAAACGTTTATAGCTCTCTGTGTCTATAGAAAAATTAAGTGCATCCGCAATTGTTGCTGTTGTTTTTGGCATGATTGGACTGAGCATAATTGCTGCTTTTGCTAAAATATTTGCAATAAGTGCAACAGTAGCAAGAGCCTCATCGAGTTGTCCATTCTTTACTTTTGCCCATGGTTCATGTTCTGTTATTGCAGTATTTCCAATAGAGAAGAGTCTCCATAACTCTTCAAGATATCTATGTGTTTGCATACTTTGCATATATCCATCGAGTGTTTCAAGAACTTCATTTACTGCTGTTAATTCTCTTGCATGGTACTTTTCTACATCGTTACTTTCAATAAGGTATTCAGAATACTTTGCACTCATTCCAACAATACGATTAAGAAGATTTCCAAGATCATTACTGAGCTCAGAGTTGATTCTGTCTATAAATGCACGTTGTGAAAAATCGCCATCTTGTCCAAATGGTACTTCACGAAGCATAAAGTAACGAAGATTTTCAACACCATAAGCATCGGAAACCTCTTTTGGAGAAACAACATTTCCTTTAGATTTTGACATTTTTTCACCATCTCTTGTCCACCAGCCATGTGCACCGATATGCTGAGGAAGAGGAAGGTCTAAACTCATTAAGAATGCAGGCCAGTAGATAGCGTGAAAACGTAAAATGTCTTTTCCTACAAGTTGCATTGATGCAGGCCAAAATTCCATTTTTGCTTCATCTTTGCCATAACCAAGAGCTGTTATATAGTTTAAAAGTGCATCAAGCCAAACATACATAACATGTTTATCATCATTAATGCTCTCTGGCATCTTTACACCCCATGTAAAAGAGGTACGTGTTACAGAGAGATCGCGAAGACCACCTTTTACAAAGTTTTTAACCTCATTAGCACGTGAACGTGGAAGAATAAAGTCCGGATTTGCTTCATAGTGCGCTAAAAGTTTTTCTTCATATTTTGAAAGTTTAAAAAAGTAGCTTTCTTCTTTTACAACGCTTGTAGTACGTCCACAGTCTGGACAGAACTCTCCATCGATGAGTTGCGTTTCAGGAAAAAATGTCTCACAACTCACACAGTAGTGACCTTCGTAAAAATCTTTATAGATATCACCTTTTTCAAACATTTTTACAAATGCTTTTTGTACACCTTGCATGTGGTCTGCATCTGTCGTACGTATAAACTGATTATATGTAATCTCAAATTCATCCCATAAGTTTTTAAACGTAGCACTTATTTCATCTGCAAATGTTTGTGTCTCTTTACCAGCTTTTTGTGCAGACTCTTCAATTTTTTGTCCATGTTCATCAGTACCAGTGAGAAAGTAAGTGTTGTTGCCTTTGAGACGTTCGTAACGTGCTGCAGCATCTGCAATAAACGTTGTATATGCGTGCCCTATATGTGCTTCACCATTAACATAATAGATAGGGGTTGTGATATATTTATTCAATTTTTTTCCTTTATCGTATTAAAATTCAAATCCACCGGTGTCTCCTTTTGACATACTGTTATAGACTGCCTGAACATACTCGTTTCTTAGCTCACAGCTAAAGTAAAATTCACATGCACTGCAAGATTTCAGTGTTTTTTCTTGCTGACAAGCTTGTAATTTTACTAACATCTCTTCTAAATGAAGTTCAAACTTGTCTTTCTCTTCGTTATGCATTTTTTGCATAAACCTCTTTCACTCTAGCTATTTCATAGTTTGAACCGAAAAAGCAAACAGCAGTATCGTGTATATGAGAGTGCTCAAGGCTCATTAAATCATTTACGCCATCGATAGCACCACCACCTGCTTTATTATAAATGAAAGCAAAAGGGAAAACTTCAAAAAGACGACGTAGTTTTCCTTCTGGTTTATCTGAAGTTCCTGGGTAAGAGAAAAGTCCTCCACCTTTTAAAAGAATCTGGTGTAAATCAGGAACCATTCCTCCTGAGTAACGTAGTCTATAACCTTCTGCAAAAAAGCTATCTATTAACTCTTTATGGTAGGGTGCCCAGTTTTGTTGTGTTCCACCAGGAGCATTAAGTTTTCCTTTTTCACCTAGTCTTATCTCTTTTACATACTCAAACTCTCCAGATTGTAAAAGATAAAGTTTTACTTTATTTTCAGCAAATACCATCTCTACACGAGGGCCATAAACAACATAACATGATGCAACCATATGCTTTGTACCAAAATCATGTTTATAAATTCCAAATATAGAACCAACACTTAGGTTGACATCTATAAGAGAAGAACCATCAAGAGGGTCGTATGCAATAAAGTACTCACCATCTTCATGCAGTAATTCTTGATGAGTTTTTTCTTCACTTGCTATTGTATGGATAGAAGATACCTTAGAAAACTCCTCTTCAATAATCATGTCACATTGAATATCTAATTGCAGTTGCGTTTCACCAGAGCTGTTCTCTTGTTGTGAGTATCCAATATCTTTTATGTCTATAGCGTCTTTTATACGAATTGCACTTCTTTGAATTGCGTCAAATATTTCTCTCATCTTTCCATCCTTTTAAACTTTTTTACCATGTTGAAGTATCCACTCTATAGCTTCTTGTGGATTATTTAAATCAAGTATTTCTATATTTTTTGGTATTTCATACGCTTGTAAATTAACACTTTCATCTACAGCTATGGCATCCATATATGGAATATACTCAGGGTCTATTGTCTCCCTAAAGATACTAATTCTCGGTAGAGGAAGGTTTTTTAGTCCTTCTACGAGTAGCACGTCAAAATCATTAAAGAGACGTATCATCTCATCTAATTCAGAGTGCCTTTGGGAAAAGTATGTCGTTCTACTTGGTGAAGTGACAATAACCTCTGCTCCAGTATCACTGAACTTATAACTATCTTTTCCCTCTACATCAAAACGTGCTTTATCTTTTGGATCATGTTTGATGATTGCAACTTCAAGACCATGTTCGTGGATGAGTTTTCTTGCTATCTTAAGAATTAATGTTGTTTTTCCACTGTTCGAAGGACCTGTAAATGCTACCGCTAATCTTTTACTCACAACATAACTTCTTTTAAATTTTTAGCGATTATACAAAAGAAGAGTTTAATAAGATATAATTTCGGCGATATAAGAGGAAAAAAATGAAGTTTTTTTTATTAGCTACTACAATCTCACTGGCTTTTTTAGGCTGTTCACACAATACCGCTTTTGATCGTTTTGAAATGTCCTCAGAACGTGAGTTTAGTGAAGAGAGTATCCAAAGTACTAAAATAATCAATGAGCAAGAGACACAAGGTGTAGTAACAGTTGTTTATCTTAATAAAGTGTATCCAACTCTTTATAAAGATGCCGAGTATTTTTACATTTACCTGAATGTAGAAGGGGAGTCTGAAAAAACTACATTTTGGCTTAACTCTAAACCTTCGATGTACCTTGAAGAATTACCAATAAATAATGAGTTTACATCGCTTACACAGTTTGATGCAGATTGGAAACACTATTATCTAGTAGGGTTTAAACAAGAGAAGAAAGATACTATACTAAAATTAGAAATCAAGAATGAAAAGAGTATAGCTAGTTTGGAGTACAAGCGCAAAAATTAAAGCGCTTGTGCTAAGGTACTCACTAAGTAATTTATAATTATGATTAGGACTTGTAGACCAATCACTATCACTAATGGAGCCAAGTCCAAACCATTAAAGTTTGTTTTAAAAAGTCTACCTACAAATGCATAAGCAGGTTGTGTTACTCTATATAAAAACTGAACAATCGGATTGTATGGGTCAGGATTTACAAAACTGAGTAGGGCTGCGATAATAACAACCCAAATATAAATGTTAATAAGACCTGTTAAAAGGCCTCCTAATTGTAAAATAGCTACTCCTAAATCACTCATTTGATAATCTCTCCCATATAATTTTTTAAACAGTTATAGACCTGTGCAATATCTGGTCCTCTCTCAGCATTTGTAAGTAAAATGCGCAAAGGTATTAAAAGCTCTTCGCCTTGAAGTCCACTCTCTTGGATTATATAACTTTCAAATGCATCATACTCATTGAAGTAGGGTGCTGACTTAATAATATTTGCTATGTTTTTCGTTTGTTCTTCAAACTTTTGAGGAATTGTACGTTTGCTAAATATAGGTGCTATCTTATCGTTTAGCTCTTTTGTTGTTGATGCCTCTTGGAGATATATACGAGCAAGCTCACCTATCTCCTCATCGGCAAACCCAACATAACGTGAAAGCTCTTTTGCATCCAGTTTTTTAAGATACTCTTTATTCATTGCTCTTAGTGCTTCTATGTCAAACACAACAGGTGTTTTTACCATTGCATCAAAAGAGAACCACTCCGTAGCTTCTTCAAGTGTAAATATCTCTTTTGGTGCTCTAGTTGAAATTGATATTAAATAATTTGTTATAGCCTCAGGTAAATATCCAGACTCTAAAAGAGAGAGTACGCTTACATCGTTATTTTCGATGTTTGGTATATGCATATACTCTATCTTTTTATTATAAGAGAGTGCAGCTCGAATATACTCTTGTTTTGCGGCAGACTCTATCTCTTCCTGGCTTTGAATAACCAGAGATATGTCACTGAGCATATCATCAATAGCAGTCGCAAAATCTTTCATAGCTGTTTTGTCTTGCTTAAGTATCATAAAACTGTCAATTGTATCTGCTTTAAGTCGAAGTTCACCTTGCAAAGAGTCTATAATAGTTATATCTTTTTTAGGTCTATGGATGCGTACAGTAAAAGGGTTTAAGTTGTCTATGACAAGTTCTGCAGGTAAATTAGCGCAAGCATCATCATAAAGATAGGGCTTTTTCTCTGACTCAGCCTCGTCTATTTTCTTTTGAATCCACTCAGGTGAGCAAAAACATGAGAATGCTTCTTTTTCGTGCATAAGCTGTAGTGCCATCGCTGAGTGAAAGCGAACATTTTGACTCTGGTATATCTCTTGTGTAGATTTAATCTTAAAAAAATCAAGAATATCAAGTACCTCTTTATCTTTACCCTCTATATTCTTTTTTGTATTTGTATCTTCAAGTCTTACTATGAAGTCTTCTTTGCGTTGAAGGGAAGTAATAAAAGTGAATAGGGCAACTCTTAAATCACCAATACTCATGTCGCGTGCAGTACTTGCAGCAAATCTTAACATTCATATTCCTAATTAGGGGTATAATGCCCTTTGAAATTTTTGAAATTTTATCAACTCTTAACTAATAAGCTACTAAATGAAGCTCTAATAAGCTCCAATTTGATAAAATACCATTTTATAAGATAAAAGGTTTAATAAGAATGAGTGAACACAAAGATTTTTTACGCACAATTGTCAAAGAGGATTTAAAGTCAGGAAAATACAAAGAGGTTATTACAAGATTTCCTCCAGAGCCAAATGGTTTTCCTCATATTGGACATGCTAAGTCTATAGCAATAAATTTTGGCATTGCACGTGATTATCAGGGACGTTGTAACCTTAGAATGGATGATACAAATCCAACAACAGAAGATATAAAGTATGTCGAAGCGCTCAAAGATGCTGTCAAATGGCTTGGATTTGAGTGGGATCAAGATGTGCGATATACATCTGATTATTTCCCTGAGTTGTATGAATATGCAAAACAGCTCGTTAAAATGGGAAAAGCTTATGTTGATTCTGTAAATGAAGAGGAGATGCGCTTGCTTCGTGGTACTATTACAGAAGCTGGAACTCGTAGTAAGTATGGTGAACGTAGTGTAGAAGAGAATCTTGACCTTTTAGAGAGAATGAAAAAAGGTGAGTTTAAAGATGGCGAGCATGTACTTCGTGCAAAAATAGATATGAGTGCTGCTAACATGAAGATGCGTGATCCTATTTTATACCGTATAAAACATGCACATCACTATAGAGCAGGGGATGAATGGGCAATTTATCCTCTTTATGACTTTGGTCACTGTCTCTCTGACTATATAGAAGGTGTAACACACTCTATATGTACACTTGAGTTTGAAAATAATCGTGACATTTATGACTGGGTACTTGATACTTTAGAACTTACACCTCCTCGTCCATATCAGCATGAATTTGCAAGACTTGGAATTAACTATACAGTTATGAGCAAGAGAAAGCTTTTGGAGTTAGTAGAAGGAAACTATGTAAATGGCTGGGATGATCCTCGATTGCCTACAATCGCGGGTTATAGAAGAAGAGGGTACACTCCAGAGTCTATACTTAATTTTTGTGACACAATAGGTGTTGCAAAAGCAAACTCAACAGTTGATGTCTCACAGTTAGAGTTTTGTATACGTGATGATTTAAATGCAAAAGTACCTCGTGTTATGTGTGTACTTAATCCACTCAAGGTAACCATTACAAACTATGAAGGCAGTGAAAACCTTATTGCATCATACTATCCAGAAGATGTTCCAAAAGAGGGGACACGAGAGATTCCTTTTTCAAGTACTATCTACATAGATCGTGAAGACTTTTCTGAGAACCCTCCAAAAGATTACTTTCGCTTAACGCCTCAGCAAAATGTACGTCTCAAACACGCTTATATCATTACATGTAAAGAGGTTATAAAAGATAATAACGGGAATATAGTAGAGATAAAAGCTGAGTACAACCCAGACTCTAAAAGTGGAGAAGATAGAAGTGGTATAAAAGTAAAAAGTGCTATTCAGTGGGTAGATGCTAAGAGTGCTAAAAAAGTCGAAGTAAGAGTGTATGATAGACTCTATAAAAATGAGATGCCAGAGGGTATAGAAGATCTTAATCCTGATTCTTTAAAAATTATGACAGATGCTTATATTGAACCAGCTGTTATTACACAAAGACCTGATGAGAGATTTCAGTTTGAAAGAGAGGGGTACTTTTACGCCGATCCTATTGACTATACCAATGAAAAGCCTGTGTTTAATAAAATTGTAGGACTCAAAGACTCTTGGGCAAAAAAAACAGATGTAAAACCAGCAAGAGGTCAACGCAGTTCTGTAGAAAAAAAACCACAAGTTGATGGTGAAGTTGTACCTATGAGCTTAGAAGAAAAGGCTCTTTTTGAAAGATATGTTCAAGAGCTTAAACTCAATGATATGGTTGCAGATATTTTAGCAAGAGATGAAAAGTTATCCTCTTTTTATGAAGCAACTCTATTTGTGTACAATAGTCCAGTGGCAATCGCTAATATGGTAGCTAATGAAGTAGCTAGAGAGCTCAAGGACAAAGAAGTGAATGAGCTTAAATTTAGTGCTACTCAAATAGCTGAGCTTGTAAAGTTGATTGATGAAGATACTATTTCAACTAAAATTGCAAAACAAGTCTTTGAAGAGATGGTAAAAGATGGAGGTAATCCAGTTGAAATTGTACAAGCAAAAGGATTAGTGCAAATTAGTAATCCTGTAGAGATAAACCCTATTATTGATGCAGTAATTGCACAAAATCCAGATAATGTAGCAAAGTTTAAAGCAGGGAATACAAAGTTACTAGGTTTCTTTGTAGGACAAGTTTTAAAAGCAACAGGTGGAAAAGCAAATCCTCAAGTAGTTAATGAGCTTGTAGCTAAAAAGTTACAGTAGTAGTCTATATATTAAAGAGAAGTCCTTATAAAAAAGGGCTTTGAATCAAGCAAGATATAAAGATATTTGGTTTAAATATTTAGTAATCAAAAAATAGATTTATAAGTAGTGTAGAGGGGATTAAAAGTATCTTATAAGTGGTGACCCCGAGGAGAATCGAACTCCTGTAACATGGATGAAAACCATGGATCCTGACCGCTAGACGACGGGGCCTTTTTTCAACTGTTTTGTTGAGCCGAAATTATATAGGCTATATACTTAAAATAATATAAAAGCCTATGTAATTTGTGTTTTATTCGTAAAAACTACGAAGTGCTCTAATAATTACAGCATTTTTAGAGATACTTTCTGCTTTTGCATTATCATTAACAATTTCATAAAGATCTAATGGTAAAGATATAGAGAATGTTTTTGTTTCAATTTTTTTCTTTTTTGCAATCATTGAAACAACATTGCTGAGTAGTTCAATAATTTTCTTCGTATCAATAGGTTTTTGTATAAAACTATTAACACCAACTTCGATCGACTCTGAAATTTTCTCAATATCATTACTTGCAGAGATTACGATGATTATTTGGTTTGGATTTAGTTCACGAATCTTACGAGAGAGTTCTATACCATCCATACCTGACATGATGACATCTACAAAAACAACATCTGGCATATTTTTTTCATATGCTGAAAGGGCAGAAGCACCTTCAAAAAATGATTCTACACCAGAGAAAAAGTTTTTAAACGTAGAACTTAAAAGTTCGTTCGTTACTTTTTCATCTTCAACGACCATTGCTGTAAGCTTTTTTGTCTGTTCTGTTAACTGTATTAAATCTAAATTGCTCATTATTAAATTCCTAAATTGTAATTTAGCCGTAATTATACAGTAATATATTAACAATAACAAACAAAGCAGTATTGTTAATATATATTCATATTATTCTTTGTTGGACTTAAATTGCTCTAGCCATTGTATATTTGAATCTTGTAGTTGTTCTTTCTGATCCAATAAAGAGCCTATAATATTTTTTAAAGTCCCTTCATCCATAAACTCTAATAAGGCAGGATTGATAGCAGTCTTATGTATTCCTTCATAGGTGTTCAATAAGTTTTGAATATCATTAATTAAATCTTCTTTTGAGGACAAATAAACTCCTTGGTTAACATAATGTAAATTCTCTTGAAAATATCAATGCACTATTTTGGGCATTGTATATCTTTGTTTTAGTAATCCATCAAGAATTAAATTCTTCTCACTCCAGTTAGTTTGAATGAATCTCTTTGCATTTTGCTTTGTTGTATCAATAATTATCTTGTTAGATGCTTCTTCACTCTTTATTAATTTATCATCTATATTAAATTTTTTTTGAATAGTATCAAAAAGATTTTTATTATCAGTATATATGAGTTTCATATCTTTTTTATTTCTATTATAAAGAGTCAAATATAATATTGTACTGTTTGATTTCTCTTTTAAAACAAAGAAGTTTATATTTCCTACTGAATTAACTTTTTCATAGAAATAGTTATTAAAACCTATTAATACAGTTTTAGAGACGCTTCCATCAAACATGTACTCACTATTGGGGGAAAGTTCTTCAAGTACAGCAATGGCACCATTATCAAACTTTACTACGCCATATTTAATTTTCATATTAGATAATTTTAAATAATCTTCATAGATAAGATTAGTTGTAATTATTTGCTTTTTATTAGAATTGTCTGTGATAGTGATATTTTCTTGATTAAAAGCGAGCTGGGCAGTTGTACAGGCACTTAAAAATAAAAACAAGGGTAATGTAAAGAGTACTTTTGTTTTCATATATAAATCCTTGTAGCATAAGATGTAAGCCGAGTTTTGTTTTGGTAGCATTAATCTACTACATAATTTACATTACGTCTCTAGCGAAGCAATAGCAATGTAAGACGCTAACCATCTGCTTCTTGCTGCCATGTTGGGTTTACAAGCTCTTTATGTTGCCATAAAGACTGGTAGTCTCTTACACTACCTTTTCACCTTTACCATACAAAAGTATGGAAGTCTATTTTCTGTTGCACTTTCCCTCGTATTACTACGGCCATTTGTTAAATGGAACACTGTCTTACAGCAGCTCGGACTTTCCTCTTGAAATCTTTCAAGTCACTACCCTCTTATGCTGTCAAATAATACCCAATTTTACTTTTAGTTGTATTTATTTATATTGTTAACAAGTGTTCATTTGTATAATTGTATTTATGAACAACCGTTCATATTCACATAAGGTGAAATTAACAACTGTTCATATATAATTATATTCATATTAATAAATCTTCATAAGGAGCTAAAATGCCTGAAAATAGGGATTTTGTGAAAGGAAGTGGCACCAGAGATAAAATACTTAAAACAGCAACAAAACTGTTTTCTGAATTAGGATATAAGGGTGCAAGTGTACGAAAAATTGCCTCTGAAGTTGGTATTAGAGAGAGTGCTCTTTATAATCATTTTAAAAATAAAGAAGAAATATTTTTAGAGGTAGCTAAGGAAATATTCTCTTCGCCCTTTTCTATTAGTGAAGAAGAAATTCGAGAATTAGCGCGGAGAGGCAAACCATTTTTGCAAAAGTTTACTATGCAATATAAGATGCTTACATTTGATAAAAGGAATGAAAATATGTTTAGATTACTCATGATAGAGCTTTTACAAAATCAAGAGCTTAGAGAGCAGTTTATGAGTGAATTTCATCAAAAAAATATTAAACTGCTTTCAGAAGGTTTTTTTATAATGATGCAGAACTCTCTTATACGTTCAGCAGATCCTATGATTGCTGCATATGAATACCTTTCTACCCTATTCTATATTCGTTTACAGGTTACCCTATTACGTTTTGATAATAATTCGACTAATACATTAGCAACACAGTTTGAAAAACATTTAGATTTTTTCTGGGAAAGTATACGTTCTGAATAATTAGATACTAATTAATATTAAATATATAAATAAAAAAAAGCAGCTATATTAGCTGCTTTTAATTACTTTTTCTCTTCTTCTGTACTGAATTTTCCTACAGCACAAGACACAAAGCTTTTTGCTTTAAGTGTAGCCGAGTCAAGAAGACCAATTGCTTCATCGACTAAAGGATATCCATGATCTCTAAGAACTTTTTTGAAACGTTCTAGTTCTTTATCATCATGTATATCTGCACTTACCTTTCGAGGTTCAGACAATAAGTCTACTTTAACATTGTTAAAGCCAGCATCATCAAGAGCCGTTCTTATTGTTGATGCACAACCCCCACAACGAATATTAGCTACCTCGAAAGTCTGTAACATGTTATTTCTTTAGAACTTCTGCTACTGCTTTACCAATTTCAGCTGGTGAAACAACAACTTTTACACCAGCAGCTTTAAGAGCAGCCATTTTTTCGGCTGCTGTTCCAGCAGAACCAGAAACGATAGCACCAGCGTGTCCCATAGTTTTACCTTTAGGTGCTGTTTGACCTGCGATAAATGCAACAACAGGTTTTGTAACTTTCTCTTTAATTAATTTAGCAGCTTGGATCTCAAGATCTCCACCGATTTCACCAATCATTACAATACATTCTGTTTCTGGATCAGCTTCAAACATTGGAAGAAGTTGGTTATATGAAAGACCGATAATTGGGTCTCCACCAATACCTACAGCTGTAGTAATACCAAAACCTTCTTGTACAACTTGATTTGTTCCTTCGTAAGTAAGTGTTCCAGACTTAGAGATAAGCCCTACATTTCCTTTTTTGAAAATCATACCAGGCATAATTCCGATTTTACACTCTTCTGCAGTGATAATTCCAGGACAGTTTGGCCCAAGTGTTTTCATACCATGTTTTGTAGCGTGTGCTTTAGCCATCTGCATATCTCTTACAGGTGCACCCTCAGTAATGATAACTGCAAGCTCAATTCCAGCCTCAGCAGCTTCCATAACAGCATCACCAACGAAAGCAGGTGGAACAAAAATCATAGAAACAGTAGCACCAGTTGCTTTTACAGCTTGTGCTACAGTGTCAAATACAGGTTTACCAAGGTGCTCTTGACCACCTTTATTTGGTGTAACACCACCAACGATATTAGTGCCATATGCTATACACTGCTCAGCGTGGAAAGAACCCTCTTTCCCTGTAAAACCTTGAACGATTACTTTTGTATCTTTATTTACTAAAATTGACATCTAAATTACTCTCCCTTTGCTGCAGCTACTGCTTTTGCTGCACCATCACCTAAATTACTTGCAACTATTAAGTTAGAAATGTTTGCACCTTTAAGAATTTCCGCTGCTTCAGGAGCATTTGTTCCATCAAGACGAACTACAACTGGTACATTTACATCTGTAATTTTTGTCGCTTCAATAATACCATTTGCGATACGGTCACATCTTACAATACCACCGAAAATATTTACGAAAATAGCTTTAACATTTGGGTTTTTAAGAATAATCTCAAAACCTTTTGCAACAGTCTCAGCATTTGCTGAACCACCAACATCAAGAAAGTTTGCAGGTGTACCACCCATGTGGTTAATTGTATCCATAGTTCCCATAGCAAGACCAGCACCGTTAACCATACAACCGATTTCACCATCAAGTGCTACATATGAAAGACCATATTTTGCAGCTTCCACTTCATCTGGATCCTCTTCACTCAAATCTCTCATTCTAGCGATATCAGGATTTCTCTTAAGTGCAGAGTTGTCAAATCCCATTTTTCCATCAAGTGCTAAGAATTCACCAGAACCTGTTCTTACTAGTGGATTAATTTCAATCATCTCTGCATCATTTTCCATATAAAGTTTAAAAAGCTTTTCTGCAAAAGAGATAATATTTTTTTGTTCGTCTTTATCTGTAATCCCAAGACCAAATGCTAACTCACGACCATGAAAGCCTTGGAAGCCTATAGCTGGGTCAACTGGAACAACAACAATTTTTTCAGGAGATTCTTCTGCAACTGTCTCAATCTCCATACCACCTTCAGTAGAAGCCATTATGATTGGCATTTCTCTTTTTCTATCTAAAACTACAGAAAGATAAAACTCATCTTTAATGTCTGCACCATCTTCAATGTAAAGCTTTTGAACAAGTTTACCTTCTGGGCCAGTTTGGTGAGTAACTAGTGTCATTCCAAGAATTTCATTTGCAAGTTGCTCAACCTCTTCTAAAGATTTAGCAAGTTTAACACCACCACCAAGACCACGTCCACCAGCATGGATTTGTGCTTTTACAACCCATATTGGCCCACCAAGCGTTTCCGCTGCGGTTACCGCTTCAGCTACGCTTAGCGCCATTATACCTTTTGGCGTTGGAACGCCATATTTAGCAAATATTTGTTTTGCTTGATATTCGTGTACATTCATATATATTATCTCCTTAATTAAGTTGGAATTCTTACTTTACTTCGTACTGTTCACGACCCATTTGATAAAGGTCATTTCCGTATGTATCGTTTACTACAGTAACTGGGAAGTCCTCAACAGTAAGTTTTCTTACAGCCTCTGGACCAAGCTCTGGGTAAGCAATTACTTCGGCAGAGCGAATTTGCTTACCCAGTAATGCCCCTGCACCACCAGTTGCTCCAAAGTAGATTCCACCGTACTCTTTACAAGCATCTTTGACTTCTTGAGAACGTTTCCCTTTTCCTATCATGCCTTTAGAACCATTTTTTAGCATTGTTGGAGAGTAGCTATCCATACGATAGCTTGTTGTAGGTCCAGCACTTCCAATAGGATCACCTGGCTTTGGTGGTGTTGGTCCAACGAAATAAATCACACTTCCCTCTAAATCAAAAGGGAGTTCTTCACCTGCTTCAATTAAATCTACAAGTTTTTTATGTGCGGCATCTCTAGCAGTATAGATGACACCACTTAAATAGACAATGTCACCTGCTTTGAGACTTCTTGTAGTCTCTTCACTGAGTGGAGTTGTTAAATGATATACTTGACTCATACCCTACTCCTTATATGGTGATGTGTGTATGACGTGAACTGTGGCACTGTACGTTTACAGAAACAGGAAGTGAAGCAATATGACAAGGGTTTGATTCAATATGCACAGCAAGTGCAGTTTTAGTACCACCCATACCCATAGCACCAATTCCAAGCTTATTAACTTCTTCTAGGATTCTTTGTTCAAGTTCATCCATTTCAGGGTCTTCATTTTTCGTCCCTAAGTTTCTAAAAAGTGCATGCTTTGAGCTTATTACAGCTTTTTCAAAAGTTCCACCTATTCCAACACCTATAGTAATCGGAGGACATGGATTTCCACCTGCATCAGAGATACACTCTTTTACAAATTCTACTACACCATCTTTACCAGCTGCAGGGGGAAATACTTTTGCACGAGAAACGTTTTCACTTCCTCCACCTTTTGCTGCATATTCAATGTCAATTTTATCACCTTTTACAATATCAAGATGAATAATTGCAGGAAGGTTATATCCTACAGTGTCTTTTAAATTAGCACGAGAAAAAGGTTCACATGTTGAAGCTCTTAAATACCCTTCTGTATAACCTTTTTCTGTTCCTTCATTAATAGCATCTTTTAAGAGACCCCCAGTAATACGAACATCTTCTCCAAGTTTAATAAAAAATACTGCAAGTCCAGTATCTTGACAAAGAGGACGTGCCTCACTGCTTGCAATATCAGCATTTTCTAAAAGTTGTTTAAGTACTTCTCTACTTACAGGAGATTTTTCCGTTTCATAAGCCTCTTTCATAGCTTTTAATGCATCTTCTGGAAGATTTGAAGCCGAGTAGATAATAATATCTCTTACATTCTTCACAATCTCTTCATAAGCTATTTCTCTCATTTTGACCTCCAATTAGTTTTAAGAATTAAAAAAATTATTTTCTTTAAGAATAGTAATACCGTCTTTGATAGAGCTTACAGAAACAGCAAACTTCTCTTTTGTGTCTTTATCTAATTCTAACTCAATTATTTTTTCAACACCTTTTGCACCAAGTACTATTGGAACACCAACAGCCACATCGCTATATCCATACTCACCATCTAAAATCGTACAACATGATACGATTGACTTAGAGTCATTTAGAATAGCTTCTACCATATGTGCAATGGCACGTCCAGGACCATAATATCCTGAAGTGCCAAGATGCTTAACAATTTCTGCTCCGCCAAAACGTGTACGTTCTATTATACCTTCCATATCCTCTTTTGAGACAAGTTGAGTGAGTGGAATATCACCAACTGAAACTTTTTGCGGAAGTG
The DNA here is from genome assembly GCA_016938175.1 of Campylobacterales bacterium. Taxonomy (GTDB): domain Bacteria; phylum Campylobacterota; class Campylobacteria; order Campylobacterales; family Sulfurimonadaceae; genus Sulfurimonas. Next base: position 28,401 of record JAFGVE010000036.1, on the reverse strand, counting down.
GAATCATATGCTCTCCATGGTCTCCAATTACAAGTGAGCCAGTTTGCTGTGATGCATATCCTGTTAATTTTTGAATTTGGTATGCCATGCGAGAACCATCTAATGCACCTGCAAGACCAATAATTCTATTGTTTTCCCAGCCTGTAATCTGTTTAGTTACATATGTCATTACATCAAGAGGATTTGAAACACAAATAATAATTGCATCTGGAGAGTTCTCTTTAACATTCTCAACTACTTGTTTTGTGATTTTTGCGTTTATCATCAAAAGATCAGCTCTTGTCATATCCCCTTTACGTGGAACACCAGCTGTTATAACGACAATATCACAATCCTTTATATCACTTGCATCTTTAGCGGCTGTGATGATTGTTGGCTGTGCTGAATAGTAAGAAGCTTGAGCCATATCAATCGCTTTACCTTTAGCAACACCCTCTGCAATATCAAAGAGAACTATCTCATGGCAAGTTCCCATCATCATTAGTGTATATGCAGCTGTAGCACCTACAGCACCTGCTCCTACTATACCTACTTTTCTACCATTCATTACTTATTCTCACATTCATCAAAAAATCCACTTTTATAAAGTATGTCAACCATCTCTTTTACGGATGCAACAGAGTTTTTAAATCTTGTTTTTTGAAGGGTTTTAAGTGTCATTTCAATAACCTGTTCTGCTCCTTCAGCACCAATCATTACTGGAACACCACTGACCATATCTTTATATCCATATTCACCTCTGAGCATTACAGCACAAGAGTGAATTTGTTTTGTATCTTTAAGAATCGCATCAACCATCACTGCAGTTGATTTTGCTGGAGCATAGTATGCTGAACCATCACCAAGAAGATTTACAATTTGTGCTCCACCATTTCTTGTTTTTTGTACGATATCACCTATCTCTTCAGAGTCTAAAAGGTCATCTATAGGTACACCTGCAACAGTTGTGAATTTTGGTAGTGGTACCATAGTATCACCATGACCACCCATGACAGTAGCACGAATCTGCCCTGCTCCATAACCAAGTTTTTCATAAATAAAGTGTGCCATTCTAGCTGCATCTAAAATTCCTGCCATACCAAGAACTCTTTCCCTTGGAAAGCCAGTATATTTAAGAGCAACATATGTCATTACATCTAGTGGATTACTTACCACTATAACGATTGCATTTGGAGCATACTCTTTAATTTCCAAAGCATATGACTTTACAATTTTTGCATTTTTAGTGAGTAAATCATCTCTACTCATTCCAGGAGTTCTAGGTGCTCCCGCTGTTATGACAACTATTTTACTTCCAGCCATGTCTTCTGGTCCAGAAGCAGCCCTTACAACAGTATGTTCTCTCGCTGCATTTGCGGCTTGAGACATGTCAAGAGCCTTTCCTTTAGCTACATCGAGATTTCTACCACGAAGTACAACTTCATGACATGAACCACGCATAGCTAAAATAAACGCGACTGTTGACCCAAAATTACCTGTTCCAATGACTGTTACTTTACTTGCCATACACTTCCTTTGAGTTTATTTTAACTTTTTATTTTTAGCTAATATATACAAAATTAGCTAAAAACAAAAAGTTATATATCTGCGACAAAGCGCAGATATATAATTATAGCGAATCTATGATTGCGTTAAGAGTTGCAGATGGACGCATAGCTTTTTCAGCTAGTTCGTCATTTGGATGGAAGTATCCACCAACATCTTGTGCTTTACCTTCAACAGCCATAAGTTCTTCCATAATTGTTGCTTCTTTCTCTTTAAGCTCTTTAGCTACTGGAGCAAATTTTGCAGCAATTTCAGCATTATCAGAAGCTGCAAGTGCTTCAGCCCAATATTGTGCTAAGAAGAAGTGTGATGCTTTATTGTCTGGCTCACCAGCTTTACGACCTGGTGCTTTGTTGTTATCAAGGTACCCTTGGTTAGCAGCGTCAAGACCAGCAGTAATTGCTTCTAGTTTCGCATCTGGTTTCTTTTGGTTAATCATACGTAATGATTCAGCAAGTGCAAGGAATTCACCAAGAGAATCCCAACGTAAGTGTCCTTCAGCTAAGAATTGATCAACGTGTTTAGGAGCAGATCCTCCAGCACCTGTTTCAAACAGACCACCACCAGCAATTAGAGGAACAATTGAAAGCATTTTTGCAGATGTTCCAAGTTCTAAAATTGGGTACATATCTGTTAAGTGATCACGAAGAACGTTACCAGTTACAGCGATTACATTTTTACCTTTACGGATTTCTGCATTAGTGAAACGTGTTGCATCAGTAATGTTCATAAATCTGATATCTAAACCTGTTGTGTCATACTCTTTTAAGTACTCATTGATTTTTTTGATAAGTTCAGCATCGTGAGCACGGTTTTCATCTAACCAGAATACTGCTGGAATACCTTCAATACGAGTTCTTTCAACTGTTAAACGAACCCAGTCACGAATTGGGATATCTTTAGTACGAGCAAGTCTCCAGATGTCACCAGCTTCACACTCAAAACTCATAAGAACACCATCTTCACCAGTTACAGTAACTGTTCCAGATTCTTTAAGTTCAAATGTAGTTGGGTGAGAACCATACTCTTCGGCTTTTTGAGCCATAAGACCAATATTTTGCATTGCACCCATAGTTGTAACGTCATATTGTCCGTTTTTAACGATGTCAGCCACCATTTCAGCATGGAACATACCATAAGTTGAATCTGGAATAACTGCTACAGTTTCACCAGCAGCACCTGTTCTATCCCATTGTTTACCACCTTCGCGCACAACAACTGGCATAGATGCATCGATAATTACATCATTTGAAGCGTTAAAATTTGTTTCACCTTTGTCAGAATCAACCATAGCAATTCTTGGAGCATCAGCATCAACTACAGCTTGAAAAGCAGCCTTGATTTCAGCTTCTTTTGCGTGACCTTTGATTTTTTTCTCTAAGTCAGACATACCCATATTTGGATTTACACCTAACTCTTTGAACTCTGCAGCATATTTAGCAAATACACCTTCAAAGAAGATTTCAAAAGCGTGACCAAACATAATTGGATCAGAGATTTTCATCATTGTAGCTTTAAGGTGTAAAGACCAGATAAGACCTTTCTCTTTTGCTTCTTCAATAGTTTGCTTATAGAAAGCGCGTAATGCCGCAATTGACATAAAAGTACCATCCAAAACTTCACCAGCAAGAGCGTTGATAGAAGTTAATTCTTTACCGTTAATTGCAATTGTAACTTTTTGATCTTTTGCAGATGTTACAGATTTTTCATGTGCGAAGAAGTCACCTTTTCCACCCATGTGAGCAACATAAGCACCACAGTTGTCACTAACAGCTTTTAATCTGTGTGGATTTTTTTGAGCAAAGTTTTTAACTGCTTTAGCAGCACGACGGTCAGAGTTACCTTCACGTAATACAGGGTTTACCGCAGAACCTAAACAACCAGCATATTTAGCTTGAATAGCTTCTTCTTCTGCATTTGTTGGGTTTTCAGGGTAGTTAGGAATGTCATAACCTTGACCTTGAAGCTCTGCAATACAATCTTTTAGTTGACCTACTGAAGCAGAAATGTTTGGAAGTTTAATAACATTACCATCTTCTTGAAGAACGATTTCACCAAGTTTAGAGAGTTCATCTTCTGCTAAACCTTGACTTGCAAGTACACGACCAGCAAGTGAAATATCACTAAGAACTACATCAACGCCAGCTTCTTTAGTAAAAGCATTAACGATTGGTAGTAACGAGTATGTAGCTAAAGCCGGAGCTTCATCAATTTTTGACCAAATGATTTTTGACATATTTTGTCCTTGGGTTTTATTTTTTCTAATATGAGCTCATCAACTGTTCTCATTTAGAATTTACATTGGAGATGATAACACTAATGAGGGGGAATATTTACCAAGGGTAGAGAAATATTTGACTATTCTTTATTTATTGTTTCTTTTGGTAGCATGCTTAATGTTATTCAAATGTGTAGAATAGTTACATGAGAAATCATGAGTTCCATTCTTGTTTTTCATAAAATAGAGGTAATCACTCTTCGCTGGATAGAGCGCTGCCTTAATCGCATCGAAGCTAACATTACACACTGGAATGACTGGAAGCCCTTTAAACTTGTAGGTATTGTATATAGACTTGTCTTCCTTAATTCGTTTGGGTGTAATTTTTATATGTGAGTATTTTCCATAATTGAGAGTGCCATCCATCTGTAAGTGCATAGAACGTTTAACTCGGTTGGCTATAACTGAACTTACCAATGACATCTCTTCTACATTTGCTGATTCTTTTTGAATTACAGATGCAATTGCTACATAACGAAACCATTTTACCTGATTATATGTACCAAATAGTCTTGTTGAAAGTTCTTTGTGCTGTGTCATAGAGACTTTTAAAAGTAGTGCTACAAATTCCTTTTCAGTTATGCCAAGGGGAATTTTATATGTATTTGGAACAAATATACCTTCAGCTATTGGAGCATTTTTCTCAAACTCAGAGAGTAAAAGTTCGTGTTTCAATCCAAGCTGCGCCGCAACCTGTTGTAAAAAAATATATGTGGTTTCACCTGGAATAAGTGTTACATTTTGTAGTGCAGCTTTTGCTTTAGTAAGTTTATATAGAAAATCTGCCTTAGTATTTTTCTGTGTTCCCATATCAATCCAACCACTTTGAGGAGACCCTATAAGGCGTAAAAAAAATGAATCGAGTTTAGAAACATCGTAATTTTCACTCTGTAATTGTGATATAATTTTGTTTATCGAACCACCTGGTATATAGAGTACTTTTGGTGTACTAATAGGCTGCAAAAGGTAGAAGATGCACGACAAAATAATAATTAATACAATATCAAAAATGTATTTTATTATTGTGAGTCTTCTTCTATTCATCGTTTTAGCTTTTCTCTCTTTGTTTATTCTTTTACAAAATGGTTTATATGTTAATGAGTTTTCTGTTTCAAATTTGCAAGTAAAACAATTATACATAAAGTGGAATAAAAAAATAGACCTCTCAGTAAAGGAGATATATCTTTCCCCTTCCGAATCTACAGAAAGTAATAAACCACTTGATTACAATCAAATAAACAATTTACTTAAATCACTTCAATACACAACAAACTGGTTTGAGTCACTATTAATTGAAGAGGTTCATTTTCAAGATACAGTTACAAGTTTCAGTTATAAAGAAAACTCAAAAGGATTTCTTGAATTACATTCTCCATCTCAAAGCTTGAGGGCATCTCTTAGAAATACTGGGGCCAATATAGAGGTTGATATCAAAGAGTTTGAAGATAGAGTTAAAGAAATACATCTAGATGCAAAACTCTTTTTGGATGTTAATCAACAGCAACTTTTTGGAAAAGTTAATGCAATAATCAACAAAGATGCAAATTTAACACTCTACACACAGCTCACAACAGAGCAGATATACTTTAAAGTACTGAGTCATAATGATATAAAAGATATAAAATATCTTATTCAACTTGCGTCATTGCCAGAGGAAATAAAGTTTTGGACGCAAGATGCTATTGCCTTAGAGTCTTTAACTCTTGAAAGTCTTAGAGGAACAGTTGAGTTCAAAAAACTTGCAGAAGCATATAAAAATATTTATGCTAAGGCAAAAGCCAATAAACTGATATATACCTATAATACACAACTTGACGGGATCCATACAGAGTATACAGACGTTGAATTTAAAGAAGGTATTTTATATTTATATCCACGTAATTCTAGCTCATATAATAGTAATCTCGGCGATAGCTGGTTGAAAATAGATTTTACGACTCCTCAAGAGATTTTAACTTTACAGTTACTATTTGATGGGCAGTTAGATGAAGGAATGCTTGAGGTCTTAAATGCTTATAAAATCAAGCTCCCCTTTTTACAACATAGCGGAAGTATGAAAACAGATTTAATACTTGCCGTTAATCTTATAAGTGTAGATGTCGATGCACATGGAACGTTTACATCCAAAAAGGCAAATTTTGACTATTTAGGTTTGAATATTGATATTGAAGATACAAGAGTAATTCTTAATAACTTTGAGGTTACCATTGATAAGATGCGTGCTCATTACAAAGATATAGCTACTGCGGATGTAAATGTAAGCTACAATGCCAAAGATGGCATAGGCGATATAAATTTTGCATTTAAGAGTGTGACATTAAACAATATTAAACTTGATACAGAAAAAGAAAACCTCAAAGCTTCGTACCATATCGCCCCAAATCAAGACACAATTACTGTTGCAGGTTCCCAATGGAATATTGATGACTTTAAACTTTTTTTAGAACCAATGACAATGCCATTTAATCTTGAGACAGTAACACTTTTAATTCCAACCACCTTATTTTCTCTTGAAAATGTTTCTACTGGTTTTATTGAGGGAGAGGTGGATATTCAAAAGATGGAGGCAAAACTTAAGGCTGATATTTTAAACTTATCCTATGACGGTGTCACGTTTTCACAATCAAATACACCCTTTTCTATAACATATAACAAAGAATTTAATATTGTCTCTCCTGATGATATCTATTTTAATATCGCCGGCACAGAATATATGCTCCAAAAGCCACAGTTACGTTTAAATAATGAAAGTCTTACACTTAAAAATACAAAGTTACAAATGGGAAGATATGTTACAACAAAGGTGTATGCAAAGCACAATTTTGAAAAAGCTAAAACGCATGTCAGCTTGACTGACTTTATCCTTAAAGACTATAAAACAAAAAATGTTCTCTATGATAAAAATAAGATTTTACTCTCCATAGAACAAAAAGAGAATAAGCTAGAAATTAATTCTAAAGAGTTAGGTGCACACTTCACTTCTTCAGAAGATGAATGGAAGCTGTACGCGAACTCACTGGCACTTTTAGCAACAGACTCTACACTCTTAAAAACTTTTCACATTGATAAGGGAAACTTCCTTCTTTATAAACGTAAAGAAGATAAGTATGTCAAGTTCAATGCCCAAATAAACTATCCATATAAAATTCTTACTCTCAATGGAGTTCCAACTAACAATTATGATATTAATGGTACGCTTAAAGGTTCACTTGTAGCGCTTAAAATTAATGACAATACTACTGTCAGAGTTGATGATGTTCTAAAAATAAAAACAAAAAATGCAGGCATTAATATTCATGAACTTATACGTGCTATTGATGACATAAAAGCAGAACAAGGTTTTACAAACTCAAAAAAATCTTTAGAGCTCAGTTATAGAGGAGATAATTCCTATCTTTATTTATCTCCAGATAGAAAAGTCATTTCAGAATATATCTCTTTACAGTATATGAATGATATTCTTACAGCACAGTTGAAACACGATAAAGGTAGTGCTGGTATGCGTTTAGAAGGAAAGAATTTTCATATATATGGGAAAGGTTTTAATGATTCTTTCATGGAAAAACTTTTCTCACTCTCAAAGTTCAAAGGTGGAAAACTGGATTTTTCACTTGATGGAACTACTGATGAGTATGAAGGCATTTTTTACATCAAAAACTCCACAATTATGGATTATAAGCTTTTAAATAATATTTTGGCGTTTATAAATACTGTACCTTCATTAGTTACTTTTTCTCTACCAGGTTATAGTAGTAACGGTTTACTGGCTAAAGAGGCATATGCAAGTTTTACTGCTAAAAATGGAGTGTTTAAATTTTCAGATATCTTTTTGGAGTCACAAGAGCTTAATATACTTGGTAAAGGAGTCGCTGATTTAAAAAGGGATAGCATTGATATTAATTTAAATCTCAAAACAGATCTGGGCAGTGATATTTCAAAAATTCCACTTGTTGGTTACATATTTTTTGATGAAGAGTCTGTTTCAACAACACTGAAAATTTCAGGTCAGCTCTCAAACCCACAGGTAAAATCACAAATAGCTGAAGATATAGTTGTTGCTCCGCTTAATATAATTAAAAGAACACTCACGCTTCCATATAACCTTTTAATGAATAAAGAGGATAACACTAGCTCAAAGAAGTAGCACTATTCATTTCTTAAAACTGTTAATATGTCCACTTCACTGGCTTTTTTTGCAGGATAGAATGAAGAAGCTATAACAATTACAAATGCACCACTGATGATTAAAAAGAAATCTTGTACACTTAAATCTAAAGGTAAAGTAGTTGTTGGGTAGACATCTTTTGGTAAGGAGACAATGTCAAAAGTTCCAAGTATCCAAATACCACTAAGTCCAAGTACAATACCTGCAAAAATGCCACCAATACCAATTACAACACCTAAATATAAAAATACCTTTTTTATCTCTTGCGTTGTAGCTCCTAATGAGAGTAAAAGTGCTATCTCCCCTCTTCTATTCATAACCGTCATGAGTAATGAAGAGATAATGTTGATAGATGCGATAAGTATAATTAGCATTAAAACTATAAATAAGGATGCTTTTTCCATTTCAAGAGCAGCAAAAAAATTCACATTATCTTCCCACCATCCTTTAACCGTAGCTCCCATAGGCAACATTTCTGCTATTTTTTTAATATCTTCATGAGGATTTGTCGTATAAATGTGAATTCCATCGTACATATTGCTTGGAACATGTAACATAGCTTGTAATGCCTCTATAGAGGTATAACTATAAGCCTTATCATATGCTGATAAACCAGAATCAAATAGAGACCTTATAGTAAAACGTTTGATTTTTGGTGTAACAGAGAGTCCACCAGGTTCCACGTTTGTAAACAGGTACATTAATTTTTCATCTGTTGCTACATTAAACTCGTTTTTTAAACTTTTACCAATGAGCACATCAAATTTGTTGAAGTTTTTTCCTTTTATTCCAGATGCAAGTACACTATTTACTTCTGCTTCTGCTTCAAAATTAACGCCAAAGAGATACCCGCCTTCTAACTTGGAACCATGTCTCACCATTACAGAAGACTGTAAATAAGGACTGAAATGTAGGTTTGGAAAATTTGATTCTAAAGTAGTAAGTAAGGAATCATTGACACTTCCATAAAACTTTGGAAGAACAGTTAAAGGATAGTTCATAATGGTGAGTTTCTTTTTAAACTCTTTATCAAATCCATTCATAAGTGCCATAGCAATTAAAAGTACCATAACACCCAGCATAATGCCTAAAAATGCTAATAGTGCTGATAAAAATATGAAAGGCTGCTCCTTGTCAAAACGCAAAAAACGTTTAACAAGATAGGGAACTATAGACTTTTTCAAGATGCAAAAACGCCCTTTTTTGGTCCACTTTTGCCGCAACATTGTTTGTATTTTTTACCGCTTCCACATGGACATGGATCGTTTCTAGCAACTTTTTTCTCCATTTTTGCTTCATCGTCGGAGAGATTGAAGTGCATCATAGAGTTATTTTTTTCTTGTTCAGCTTTTAGTTTTGCAGCAACACGAGCCGCTTCTTCCTCTGCTGACTCCATTTTAAATTGAATAATTTGTAGCGTTTTAATAGTATTGAATTTAATGTCATTACGTAGTTCACTAAAGAGATTAAAACTCTCTTTTTTATACTCAACAAGCGGATCTTTTTGATTATACGCACGCAGTCTAATTCCAGACTTCATACTATCCATAGAATAAAGGTGTTCTCTCCATGCAGTATCTATCTCTTTAAGATAAAACTCTTTTTCTATCTCTTGACGAATATCTGCTTCAAGGACACTCATTTTAGTATCATATGACTCTTTAAGCAAGGCAACACTCTTCTCAAGTAATTCATCATACTCTAAAGAGACTAAGTCTTCTACATTTAGGTCAAAGTTTATCTCTTCTTTTAAATACTCAGCGAATGTTTCAAGATTAAAGTCTTCATTTGCACCACCAGGATAGATTTCTGCTCTATCAAGTAGGTGTGCAACGTAATCTACTCTAATCTCATCTATTTTTGATGCGACATCATACTCTTTAGATAAAAGTTGATTTCTAAATTGATATACAATTTTTCTCTGTTCGTTAGCAACATCATCATACTCAACAATATGCTTACGACCTTCGTAGTGCATGTTTTCAACTTTTTTCTGTGCTTTTTCAACTGCGCGAGTCACCATTTTTGATTCGATATACTCGCCATCTTCCACACCAAGTCTCTCCATAATTGACTTGATTTTATCACTTCCAAAGATTCTTAATAGATTATCTTCAAGAGAAAGGTAAAATTGCGTTGTTCCCGCATCACCTTGGCGTCCAGAACGTCCACGTAGCTGATTGTCTATACGACGATTTTCATGGCGTTCAGTTCCAATAATATATAAACCGCCAAGAGCCTTTATTTCATCACTTACTTTAATGTCAACCCCACGTCCAGCCATATTTGTAGCAATTGTCACAGCACCTTTAGCACCAGCAGATTTAATAATCTCACCTTCTTGCTCGTGATTTTTTGCATTAAGTACAGTGTGGGCAATTTTTTCTTTTTTAAGCAGTTCATGAAGTGCTTCAGACTTTTCTATAGAAGCAGTACCAATAAGTACCGGTTGACCTGTTTTATTTAACTCTTTAATTTTTGCTATAACTGCATTAAACTTTTCAAGTTCTGTTTTATAGATAAGGTCATTTAAATCTTTTCTTGAGATAGGAATATTTGTAGGAATTGATACAACGTCTAAATTATATATTTGAGAAAACTCTGTAGCTTCTGTCTCTGCAGTTCCTGTCATACCTGCAAGTTTTTCATACATTCTAAAGTAGTTTTGAAATGTGATGTCAGCGAGTGTTTGTGTCTCTTCTTTGATATCAACACCCTCTTTGGCTTCTAAAGCTTGGTGAAGTCCTTCTGCAAAACGTCTTCCTTCACTTATACGACCAGTAAATTCATCGACTATCATAACTTCTCCGTTACTTACAACATAGTCAACATCTTTTTCAAAAAGGTAATTTGCCTTGAGTGCTTGGTCTAAAACGTGGGGTAAAGAAGCATTTTCAGCACTATACAGATTTTCTATACCAAAAAGCTCCTCAGCCTTTGTTATTCCCTCTTCTGTAATTAAAACAATCTTATCTTTCTCATCAACTGTAAAGTGCTCATCTTTAGCCATACTCAGAGCTACACGGTTCGCCGCAAGATAATCTTGCATATTTCGATTTGTTGGTCCTGAAATAATAAGTGGTGTACGTGCTTCATCAATTAAAATAGAGTCAACTTCATCTACAATTACAAAACTATGTTGACGTTGTGCCATCTGTTCTTGAGAATAACTCATGTTGTCTCTTAAATAATCAAATCCGAATTCATTATTTGTTCCATAAGTAATATCACAGTTATAAGCAGCTTTTTTCTCAGCGGAATCATGAGAATCTTCTAAAATTGTACCTACTGTATAGCCTAAAAAATTGTATAAAGGAGACATTTCAGCAGCATCACGTGAAGCAAGATAGTCATTCACCGTAACTAGATGTACTCCTTTACCACTCATAGCATTGAGAGCAATTGCAAGCGTTGCAACAAGTGTTTTTCCTTCACCCGTTTTCATCTCTGCAATACGACCATGGTGTAAAACCATACCACCTATAAGTTGGACATCATGATGTCTCATACCAAGTGTTCTTTTACTTGCTTCTCTAGTTATAGCAAAAGAGTCTAAAAGTACATCGTCAAGTGTTTTTTCACCAGCAGACACAGACTCTTTAAGTGCAAAAAAAGCGTTCTGTAGCTCTTCATCACTTAAGGACTTATATTCTGTTTCTAGATTATTTATTAGTTTTACTTTTTTAAAATATTTTTTTAATTCGCGGTCATTTGATGTTCCAAAGACCTTTCCCATGAATGCCTGTAGCATTTGCAACCTTGTCTATTTTCTATATAATTTACTATATAGTAAATTTTAAATTTAGATTATTCTATCACATTAATGTTTACAAAAAGTATAAATAAAAAATTGGCTATACTTCTTGGAATTTATTGAGGAGTTATAATGCGATACACACTACTCTTAACACTTTTTTTCTCGCTTGCTTTTAGTGATATTACCAAGCTAAACTCTTTTGAAGCAGAGTTCATACAAACTATCACAGATGAAAAAGGAAAAGAGCTTTCTTATAGTGGTAAGCTCAAAGCAAAAAAACCACAGTTTGCATTTTGGTCTTATGAAACACCAATAGAAAAAAGAGTTTACATTGAAAAAGGAAGAATAACTATAGTAGAACCCGAAATTGAGCAAGTTATTGTCCGAAATATTCGCAGCGATTTTGACTTTTTCTCTCTTATTCAAAACGCTAAAAAAATCTCACAAAACAGATACACAGCAGAGTTTGAAGGCTCTAAAGTCAATATAGAGATACATAACTCGCTGATCAGTACTTTGCATTATAAAGATAAGTTTGATAATGATGTAACTATACATTTTCAAAAGCAAAAAGAAAACTCAAGACTTGCTTCAGAACTCTTTGAGGCGGACTATCCCCGTGAGTATGACCTTATAACAGAATAGTTATTATAGGTTCATAGATGGTTTTCCAAGGAAATAGCCTTGTGAAAAGTCGACACCGAGTTCCTTAACAACATTATTTATCTCTTCCGATTCAACATGCTCTGCAATAGTTTTTATGCCACTTTTTTTCGCAAAATCTACAATACTTTTTACTATGACTCTATAAGCTTCATTTGTTAAAATCTCTTTTATGAAACTTCCATCTATTTTGATGTATTCGGCTTTTAATGTAAACATACGATTGTATGCCGATCTATCACTTGAAAAGTCATCAATAATAACATGATAGCCCTGCTCTTTTAAACGTGATACCTGCTCATCTACCATTGTTGTCGTTGTTGTTAAAATATCTTCAACAATTTCTAAGTGCACTCTTGATGATGCAATATTGTAACGTTCACATTTGTACTTTAAAAAGTTTACAAGATAGTTTTCATGAAGGTCATACATCGTAATGTTTATGGAGAAGTTATAATCATTGTTCGCAAAGAGCTTAAAAGCTTTATCTATTACAGTTTTAGTAACTTGAGAGGCTAAACCGACAAGTTTTGCACTTTGTATAAAGTACTTTGCATCTATTATCTTGTTATTATCATCAATGAGTCTACACAGCACTTCATAATGCTTTTGATTTCCATCTTCATTGGAAACTATTGGCTGGTAGTAGTTGACTATTCTATCATCTTCAAAAGCTTTTTTTAGAGTGCCTATCCAGAAAAGATTCTCTTTTTGTTCTCTCATATATTGGGAGTTTGAGTTATACATAACTATGTTATTCCCTCCATAAAAACGTGCCTCTTTAGATGCAGATTTTGCATTAACAAAAAGCTGTTTTCCCTCTCCTAAAGCTATTCCAATCGAAAAAACAACAAAATGATTATATTCATCAAACTCAACGGCAGACTCTTTAAAAAGTGCTTGAATCTGTTGAGCTAATTGATACTCTTGCTCTTGAGAAGGCTCATCTAATAGAATAACGAACTCATCCGCTGTAATATGATATAACTTAGCGTTTGTTGGCAAAAAGAACTTTAGCTGTTGTGCAGTTGCTCTTAAAAGTTTGTTCGCCTTACCCATTCCATAGATTGTGTTTATAAAGTCAAAGTGGTCTATATTTATGTAAAGAACTGCTTGTTCACGTGAGCCTAAATCTCCTTGCAGTGCATACTTACTTGGTAAACGTGTAAGCTCATAAACTTTTTTACTCATATCAAGATTATTTGCATACTCATCAAGACGGGCTTGCAACTGTTTCTCGTTAAGCATAAAGCGACCAATTCTTTTACGTTCATAGAGTAAGTCATCTGAAAGTTTTTTGATTTGCGGTTCTAAATATTTTCTTTGATAATCAAGCTTTGTTGCAATAGTATGAATAACATCAACAAGTTGAGAAGCTTTAAAAGGTTTACGTAATATAGCGGCAAGTTGCAGTTCACACAGTTCAGAATAAATTTTTCCATTATCTGAGTTGAGTGTCAGAACTATCTCTTGATGAGGAGCAATTTTTCTTATATTTTGAATAAGTAATTGAGGACTCATAATAGAAGAACTTGTATCAATAACAACAATGTCATAACTGTTAATTTTTAAAAAACCAATACCAATCGTTGCATTTTCAGAATCATCTACAGTATGAAACACTTTCCGTAACACATCTGAGAGTTTCATCATTAACTCAGTATCTTCATCAATATAAAGGAGAGATAAGTTTTTTGTAAATGGAACCAAATCTTTCAACTCTGCCATAAAAAGCCCCTTTAATCCATAATTGATGCATTATAACATTTTTTAATTACAATCTAAATCGTCTTTATTTGAGATTAAAAAAAATCTCATTTATCTTAGCTAGCTTTAGCTTTAAATCTTGCATGATAAAATTGCGCAAAAAAAAGGATGACCTATGTCAAAAGTCAAAAACCGTTGGTTCATGGTTGTAGCTGCCATGGCTATACATATGTGTATTGGTTCTGTATACGCTTGGAGCGTATATGTGAAGCCTATTCAAGCTGCTATGGAGTGGTCACTTACCGATGTAACAATTACCTTCTCTATAGCAATCTTTTTTCTTGGCCTTTCAGCCGCATTAATGGGGAAATTTGTTGAAGCTAAAGGTCCAAGAGTAGCGGCAACTCTTGCTGCAGTTTTCTTTGGAGCAGGAACTATTGGTTCGGGTGTGGCAATTGCGCTTGAATCACAAATACTTTTTTATCTTACATATGGTGTTCTTGGTGGTATTGGACTTGGTATTGGATATATATCTCCAGTATCTATGCTTGTAAAATGGTTTCCAGATAGACGCGGTATGGCAACAGGTTTTGCTATTATGGGCTTTGGTTTTGCTTCTGCAATCTCAGGACCGGCCATTAAAATTCTCATTGACGATGTAGGTATCTCTTCAACATTTTACATCCTAGGTTCAATCTATTTTACTGTTATGTTTTTAGCTGCTCAGTACCTTGAAAATCCAGCTGAAGGCTACATGCCAGAGAGATTTAGTCAAGCTGTAGCAGAGGGTAGAAAAAAAGTAAAAGAGGATCTTGTAAACATTACAAGAAACGAAGCTGTAAAGACTGGAAGATTTTATGGTCTTTGGATTATGCTTTTTATTAATGTGACATGTGGCATCGCTATCATATCTGTTGCTTCTCCTCTTCTTCAAGAAAGTGTTGGAGTAAGTGCTCTTGCAGCAGCTTCAGCAGTTGGCCTTATGGGTATATTTAATGGTGCGGGAAGACTTGCTTGGGCAAGTATTTCAGACTACTTAACACGACCGGTAGTGTTTGTTTTATTTTTTGTGACACAAATCGTTGCTTTTTACTTTTTAACAACAGTATCAAGTATTTTCTTTTTCCAAATACTTCTTTACTACATCATGATGTGTTATGGCGGTGGTTTTGCTTCTATACCAGCATATATCGGTGATATATTTGGAACAAAAGAACTGGGAGCAATTCACGGTTATATCTTGACAGCATGGGCACTTGCAGGACTTGCAGGACCGCTAATTATCGCATATGTAAAAGATACTACAGGAAGCTACACGGAGACTCTTTATGTATTTATTGGTCTTTTCTTTGTAGCTCTTATTACATCTTTATGGATGTTAGTAAATATTAAAAAAATCAAAAACACGCAAGCAGTAGCTGCATAATTTACGAAGAACAAGAGAGACCGATATTTTTATATATCTCTGGTGTCTCTTGTGAATACTCTTCATACTCTTCTAACTCGTCAAAAGGGTGTGAAGCGATAAAAAGTAACTTCTCTACTTCAGAAAAATCTCCTAGCAAACTTTTAGTAATAGCCTTTTCGAGCATATAGTTTTTCAATACATATTTTGGATTTTTAGTAAGCATAAACTTTTCTCTCTGATCTTGGGGCGTATTTTCTTTAAGCAGGCGTGTGTCATAGAGTTCAAGCCAGTTATGAATAACTATAGGTTCCATACAGATATCATATAGAGCTTCTCTGTTTCCATTATAATGACTTAGTGTTCTAAAAAAGAGTGTATTGTCTACATATGCATCTTGCATGGCACCTACAAGTTCTGTTATGAGCTCAGTGTCTTCATCAAGCTTTTCAAATAGACCGAGCTTCTCCCGCATCTCTTCAATATAAGCATTTGGATATATATACTCTCCATATGCATCAAGCAGTTGCTGACTTAGATGTTGCGGTAGTATTGGAGTAAGTGCCTTTGCAAGCATTGTCAAGTTCCAATATGCTACGTTTGGTTGAGCGCCATAACTATAACGCCCTACTTTATCAGATTGATTACAAACGTAACCAAAGTTAAAATCATCAAGCATTGCAAAAGGCCCATAATCAAGTGTCACTCCAATTATGGACATATTATCTGTATTCATAACTCCATGACAAAAACCAACTCCTTGCCATTTTGCTATAAGTTTAGCTGTACGCTTTACCACTTCGGCAAATATTTTATAAAACCTATCTTCATCATTTTGCAAATGAGAAAAACTCTCTTTAATGACAAACTCTGCTAAAGATTCAAGCTTGGCATACTCTTTAGTGTAATAGAGATACTCAAAACTTCCAAAACGCACCCAACTTTCAGAGAGTCGAAGCACCATTCCTGCCTTCTCTATCCCATTACGAAGAACTTCTGTCTCAGAGCCAATAACCCCTAAAGCACGAGTTGTAGGTATACCTAAATGATACATTGCCTCACTCATTAAGAACTCTCTTATGCTAGAACGTAGAGATGCACGTCCATCTGCTGAACGTGCATAAAAAGTCTCACCAGAACCTTTTAGCTGTAAATTCCAACCATTAACATTACCTAGGTTATGTGCTCTACCATCACCTAGATAAGGATTATAATGGCCAAATTGATGTCCTGCATAGCCCATTGAAAAAGGTTTTGCACCTTTTGGCAAGAACTCTCCATTATGAAGTGCTAAAAATTCAGAAGTATTGAGTGTGTCTTCATTTAATCCAAGTAGTTGTATTGCCTTTTTACTTCCTGCTACTAAGTAAGGCATATCCAGTGCTAAAGGATTACTAAAATGGTATAGCTCTTCTTCAAGTTCTAAGTAAGGTGTTGTGAGAGTAAGTGTATGTAAATTCATACTGCGATTGTACATCTGAATTTTTAAATCAAATGCTATTTTTCTAAGCTAGTTAAGAGTTTTTTGCATCTACTAAGAAAAACTGCACTACAATCTGCCAAAAAAGTGAGTCATTATGAATCAAGATAACTCTCAAGAACAAAATTTACAAATTTATATAGAAAAACTACATATCATTGCCCTAGAACGTATGCAGGAGCGTGGTCTATCACCTATAGAAGCACTCAAAGAAGCCATCAATGTTATTGAAGGCGAAATGAAAGGATATTGATGGGTGGTTTTGCAGGTGGTGATGAAGCAGGTTTTTGGGATGAAGAGCTTTTTACACTTAGTGCTAAAGAAAAACAGACAAAAAGCAGAGAAAGAATCATTACCGTTGGAGATAGAAACTATACTCTTTCTCTCTCTTGCATAAAAGAAAAAGACTCTTTTATTAGCGGTATAGTAAAAGAGCAGCAAACAGATTTTAAAGCACTTTATAAAGCTCTACTAGAGTATACAAATGATGAAGAGATTGAAGAATTTTTTCAAACATCTACAATTCACTTTATACCGACTGACCAAGAGGTACAACAAGAGAACGATTTTACTTTTTTGGCATTTTTACAAGACACATGCAATCTCATTTTAACAGAAGATGAGCTTAGAGAAATTGCTAGAAAATGCTAAGCACTACTCTCTTTTGCAAGCATATCCATTATCTCTTTGACACGAGACTCTTTACTAGTATATAAAGTTTCACACAGTTCAAAACGTACCTGAACTCTAAAGGAGTTTAAAAAACTCTCTAACTCTGTTGAGTTATTATTACAGATATAAACAATTGGTACCTGATTTACCTTACTCACAACTTCTTCTAAATGGCTAATCTCTTCTAAAGAAATTATGGGCGTATCTAAAAAAAGAGCGTTTACCGAGCATTGAAATGCACAGTAAAGTGCAGTATAGGCCTTATGTCCACTTGCATAAGTATAAATATGCTCTTCTAATTCATGTTCAAACGCAATCTCTTCAACACTTTTACATAAAAGTTGTAGCTTTTGTTGAGACTCTACAATAGGTGTTAGTATATTCCACATCTTGTGTTCAAAATGAAGATGTGTCTCCTTTTCATCAAGAATTATCATTAATGGGGTAAAGTTTGAGAGAAAAGGTGTAGGTGTAAAATAGTACTCCAAACGCTCTGAATTGTCTACAAAGTTATCTATTGACAATCGTTTGTCCATTCATTGATTGTGTTAGGCTGATAACCCCGTTGTTCTCTTTTATAGTCGCTTCACCAAACTCGCCATTTCTATAGTAACGTAAATTAACTATGCGTGAGCCGTTCTCCATTGAATCTTTAACGAGATTAAAGCCCATAGATATATAGTAGGTGATATGATCATCTACATCTCCTAAATCTATCTCATCTTCATCAACTTCTACTGCACTCTCTTGAAGTTCTAGTCTCTGTGAACCTTCAACCCAAATCTGAGCTTTTCCAGATACAAATTCATATGATATTTTCTGACCGACAAAAGGTTCATTGAGTGCATCTACCCAGTTGTCAATGTTAAACTCTTTTTTTTCTCCGTTAGTAAGCATTAAAAGCCCATTTTGTTCACTTCTGTCATATTGAAATATCATACCACTTTGCATTTTACGTTTTTCCTTTTTTACTCTGCGTCTGCTGAGAGAAACTTATGAAGTCTATCAGCTTCTTGACTCATCTCCCACCAATTTCTAAGGTCTTGTGCCTCTGCAGAGTTTTCTTTATTCATAATTTTATCAAAACTCTCTTTATCAAGTGAAGAGAGCGTATCTGCTAACTCTTTTGCGCAGTTTATTGGATAGTCATCACACATAGCACACTCTAATACATCTTCAGGTATATCTTTCTCTAAAGAGACTAAAACATACACAAAAAGTTCGCAGTTTTTTTTCAGTTGCATTGATTGATTTAAAGAAGCCATTTTATTTCCATTTATGAACGTAAACGTTCAGCCCAGATTGTAAGTTGTACTTCCGAAAGTGCCTGTGTAGCACGAGCTATTTCAGTACCATCTTTAAAAGCAATAAGTGTTGGTACACCCTGTACACCATAACTTTTTGCTAACTCATGATGCTTATCAGCATCTAAACGTAAAAAACGAGTCTGCAAATATTGAGACATAGCAGCGTTTTCGTAATCTTCTTCCATGGCAACACAAGGTCCACAAAACTCAGAGTAAAAACTCAAAATAAGTGGTAATTCATCATTATCAATATGTAGCTTTGCGCTTGTATCACTCACTTCTACAGGAAAAGAGTCATCTACGGCCTCTTTACAGCTTTTACATTCATATAATACTCTCTCGCCTTGAAGCTCTATAGAGTTTATTTCACTACAATTCGCACATACAATCGTTAAGTTATTCATACATTCTCCTCGGAGATTTTATTGAGCGAAGTATATGCTTTTCTTAAAAGTATAGAGATTAAATGCTTATGCTAATTGTTTAAATTAAAACTAAATATACCTTTGTATACAATGCAGGAAAAAAATAAGGAGTCCAGTATGGATATGAGTATGCATATTGAACCTTTTAACTTAGTGAAGTCATTAGAGGGAAAATATAAAGAGTCTGACAAAAAAGAGCTACTACAAACACTTGAGCAGTATGTTCAGCAAAAAGGGTGTTCTTACAAATATGCATATGAAATGCTAGTGGAAGGAAACCCGTCTTATAGCACTTACAATAGATGGAGAGTTGCGTCTTTAAAAGAGTAAGTTACTTTTTCTTTGTAAACTCAATCTGTGCACTACTATATGTCGTAGAGAAATTTTTGTTCAGGTTATATACCTGTTTAATAGCGCTTTGAAAATCTTCTAACTCTAAGCTAGAGAGTCTATGCATAAAAGCTGCATAGAGTGTGTTTTCTGTTACTGCGTAGCGTGCATCAAGTGTAGAGTGAAAGTTTGCCACCATTAAGTCATCTTTAATCTTTGGTGCGAGAGATGTAAAATCTGTTATAGGTGAGATAATTCGCATTCTGTCATACTCTGCGTTTGAGAGTAAAACCATTTTTTTATCCATGTATTTGAACATTACATACCCTTCTGCTTGCTCAATAATGGTTATCTCAATGATAGAGTTTAAAAAGCTGTAAAGCTGTAAATAACTCGTTTTTTGTTTCTGTTCGTTTTGTGAGAACTCCTGCATGAGTCCTTCAAGTGTATATCTATTCATAGTAAAAGTATAGCAGATAAACTTTAGGAGATATTTTCTATTAAGTCATTATCAGTTGGATAACCGGCAACCTCGTATCCATCTTCATCAAAAAAATGCTTTTTCCCACTATCCATACTTATACATACAAGTGGATACTCATCATCTTGACGAATCTCTTTTATAATAAAACGTTTACCCATTTGAGTTCGCCATCGTTGACCGACCTTAAACTCTATATATTGATGCTCCACGACTAAATCTCTCAAAAAAATTTAGTTTTGATTATAGCAAAATGAGTCATAAGAGGAATAAAAAAAGAAGATAAGATAAAAATAAAAGGAGAGTCTAAAGAGGACGCAATATGCGCCACTCTTTAAAGAAGAAAATTATACTGGTTTAACTGTTACACCATATTTCTCTTCAGCATCTTTACGAGACTCAAGAGAGTAGTTTTCAATTTCATTGAAGTTTAGGTATTTATAAACATTTGCTTCTTTACCAGCAAGTTTTTCTGGAACGATGCTCATATACTCTTCAACTGTCGGGATACGACCAAGTTTTGCACAAAGTGCCGCAAGTTCAGCAGAGCCAAGATAAACCTGAGTCTCTTTACCAAGACGGTTGTCGAAGTTACGAGTTGAAGTTGAGAATACTGTAGCACCTTTTCTAGCTTGTGCTTGGTTACCCATACAAAGTGAACAACCTGGAACCTCAGTCTGTGCTTCAATTCCTTTATAGATGTCATAGTATCCTTCGTTCATAAGCTGACGCTCATCCATACGAGTTGGTGGAACAATCCAGAACTTCTCAACTGCAACTTTACCTTCACCTCTCATAACTTCACCAGCTGCACGGTAGTGACCGATGTTAGTCATACAAGAACCTAAGAATACTTCATCAAGTGGGGTTCCTGCTACTTCTGAAAGAAGTTTAACATTATCTGGGTCATTTGGACATGCAAGAATTGGCTCAGTAATAGTGTTAAGGTCAATCTCGATAACAGCTGCATACTCAGCATCAGCATCTGGCTTCATAAGAGTTGGGTTAGCCAACCACTCTTTCATCTTACCAATACGACGTTCGATTGTAGTAGCATCTTTGTATCCATCTTTTAACATTGCTTCAAGAAGAGCAACGTTTGATTTGATGTATTCAATTACCGGCTCTTCGTTAAGAAGTACAGTACATGCAGCAGCTGAACGCTCAGCAGAAGCATCTGAAAGTTCGAACGCTTGCTCAGCTTTTAGGTTTGGAAGACCTTCAATTTCTAAAATACGACCAGCAAAGATATTTTTCTTGTTTGCTTTTGGAACAGTTAAAAGACCATCTTGAATAGCTTGGTAAGGAATAGCATTTACAAGGTCACGTAAAGTGATACCTGGTTGCATTTCACCTTTAAAACGTACAAGAACAGACTCTGGCATAGTAATTGGCATAGAACCAGTAACACCAGCGAACGCAACAGCTCCAGAACCAGCCGGGAATGAGATACCAATTGGGAAACGTGTATGTGAATCTCCACCAGTACCAACTGTATCTGGAAGAACCATTCTATTTAACCAAGAGTGAATAACACCATCTCCAAGACGTAAAGAGATACCAGAACGGTTAGAAATGAAGTCTGGTAATGTGTGGTGCATCTCAACATCTGATGGTTTTGGATATGCCGCTGTGTGACAGAAAGATTGTAAGACTAAGTCAGCATTGAAACCAAGTGCAGCAAGCTCTTTAATCTCATCACGAGTCATTGGACCAGTTGTATCTTGTGAACCAACTGTAGACATCTCTGGCTCTACATACATACCTGGACGAACACCTGCAAGACCAGAAGCTTTTCCTACCATTTTTTGCGCTAAAGTATAACCTTTACCATTATCAGCAGGCTGCTCAGCTTTTAAGAATACTTCAGATGTACCCATACCAAGAACACCACGTGCTTTAGAAGTAAGACCACGTCCAACGATTAATGGAACACGACCACCAGCTTGTACTTCATCTGTAATAGTGTTTGGATTTAATTTAAATGTTGCAATACATGCACCATTTTTGTGTGCTTCACCTTTATATGGATAGATAGTGATTTCATCACCAGTTTCCATTTCAGCCACATCCATCTCTAGTGGAAGTGCACCAGAATCCTCACAAGTAGCAAAGAAAATAGGAGCGATAGTAGAACCGATTACTACACCACCAGTACGTTTATTTGGAACACCTGGAATGTCATCACCAATATGCCATTGAACAGAGTTAACACCAGATTTTCTTGAAGAACCAGTACCAACAACATCACCAACGTAAGCTATTGGATTACCTTTTTTCTTTAACTCAGCAATAGTCTCTAATGGATTTTCCATTCTATTCATAAGAAGAGAGTTTGCGTGAAGTGGAATATCTGAACGAGTAAATGCTTCAGAAGCTGGAGATAAATCATCTGTATTTGTTTCACCTGGAACTTTATATACAGTTACTTTAATCTCTTCAGGGATAGAATCTTTAGAAGTAAACCACTCAGCATTAGCCCAAGAGTTAAGAACACGAGTAGCAGCTTCATTACCATTTTTATGCATTGTTTCAACATCATTAAATGCATCGTATACAAGTAAAGTATGGCTTAAAGCTTTTACAGCAGCTTCAATAACATCTTTGTTTGAAGAAGCTAAAGCGTGTACCATTGGAAGAACGTTAAACCCACCTAACATCATACCAAGCATCTCAATCGCTCTAACTGGAGATATAGCAGATACTGTAACGTTCTCCTGTGCAATGTCATTTAAAAATGCAGCTTTTACTTGTGCTGCATCATCAACACCTGGAGCTACACGATTTGTCAGTAAGTCAAGTAACTCATCTGTACAGTTAGATTTAATCATCTCAATTAATTCAGCTGTTTGAGCAGCTGAAAGAGCTAATGCTGGAACACCAAGTGCCGCACGCTCCGCAACATGTGCTTTATATTCTTCTAAAAACGCCATATTTCATTCCTATCTATAAAATTTACAAAATTATAACTCAAAGTTTTAGGAATAATTTTCATATGTTACCAAAGTAAACATTTAATTTAAAAGTTCTAAAAATATGTGAATATTTGTAACAAAAAATAGTTTATAGATTTCGTTTTTGTAGCTCTTTACTGATATTTTCTTGCTCATGACCCTTATAATTAGTAGAAAGCCAGAGTAGATATGCATCAGGAAGTTCACTATATGACATTCCTTTATACTGGCCAAAAGGAATTCGTTGTATATTTTCTCTCACAACTCGCTCTTCGCTACATATTGCATCGATTTCCAAAGCTTTTAAAAGTTGAGTAAACTCCGAAAAACCTACCCTTTTTTGAATAAAAAAACTATAAGATGAAAAGTCAAAGATACCTTTACGCTCTTGAACAAAGCTCTCAAACTCTTGAATTTGCGCAATTGTTAGCTCCTCAAGGTTTTTAATAATAACCTTATAGGAGTTTTGGAATGGAGTAAAATGTAAACGTGGAGTCGCCATTTAAAGAATTTCTCTAATCCCTTTAGCATTAGGTGCAGAGAGGACACCTTCATTTTCAAGCTGTTCTATAACTCTTGCGGAACGGTTGTAGCCTATTTGAAGTTTTCTTTGTAGATATGAAATAGACGTTTTTCTATCTGTAAGAACAACATTTTTTGCCTCTTCAAATAAATCATCTAGTTCTTCATATGAATCATCTGAAGATAAGCTACTTGTTCCCTCTTTCTCTTCAAGTAAAAAGCTTTTGTCATAATTTGGAGCACGTTGTGATTTAATGAACTCAACAATGTTTTCTATCTCTTCTTCAGTTGCCCAAGGTGCATGTAAACGTACAAGTGCAGGTGCACCTGGAGGTGTAAAAAGCATATCCCCGCGTCCAAGAAGTGACTCCGCTCCCATCTGGTCTAAAATGATTTTACTATCAACTTTCTGCCCTACTCTATAAGATATTCTAGAAGGAAGGTTTGCTTTAATAAGACCTGTTACAACATCAACAGATGGACGTTGTGTAGCAACAATGAGGTGAATACCACAGGCACGTGATTTTTGAGCAAGTCGTGCAATTGAAACTTCCACATCTTTTCCACTTGTCATCATTAAGTCTGCTAATTCATCTATAATAACTACAATGTAAGGGAAATGTTCAGCATCAGTATTTTTTACTTTTTCATTATAGTTTTCAATGTTTTTTGTACGTGTATCGGCCATAAGTTCATAACGACGTTCCATCTCAGCAACCATATTGTTAAGTGCCGCTATAGCTTGCTTTGGTTTTGTAATAACAGGAGTAAGTAGGTGTGGAATATCATTATATGTCGAGAACTCCAACATTTTAGGATCTATCATTAGTAGGCGTAATTGATCTGGAGAGTTTTTATAAAGCAGTGAAAGTATCATAGCATTAATACCAACACTCTTACCACTTCCAGTCGTGCCTGCAATAAGAAGATGAGGAAGCTTTTTAAGGTCTGTAACGAATGGCTTACCGACTATGTCTTTACCAAGAGCAATGGTAAGTGGTGATGAAGAATCTTGAAAGAGCTGATTGTCTAAAATCTCGCGTAAATAGATTGTATCAACTGTGTCATTTGGTATTTCAATTCCTACAACATCTTTACCTGGAATTGGAGCCTGTATACGTATTGTTTCTGCTGAGAGTGCCATAGCAAGGTCATCTTGTAAGTTTAAAATTTTGCTTACTTTAACGTTAGCAGCAGGCTTAAACTCAAAAGTTGAAACAACAGGACCAGCATATGTGCGAACCACATCACCTTCAATATTAAAGTGTGCAAGCTTTTCTATAAGATAACGGATTTTATCATCTAGTTCGCTTTCATCAACACTCTTTGCTGCACTCTTTGGTTTTTGTAAAAACTTTAACGGAGGTAGATTGAAATTTTTTGGCTTCTCTACAGTTCCTTTTTCAATATCTGCAAGGAGTTTAGCATTCTCTTCAAGCTCATCAACGACAACTGTTCCCTTATGCTCTTTAACCTCTTTTGCAAGATCAAGAATTGTAGTTTCCTCTTTTTTAGATGTCTCTTTTACGGGTTCAGTATAAGTCTCTTCTACATCTAAAAGTGTACCTTGTACTTTTTTGCTCTTTGCTCGAAGATATGAAGGAGTGTCTATCTCTTCAAATTCCTGCTCTTCAACTGTTTCAGAGGAGCTTTCTTGTTCTACTGTTGGGGGAGTTCTTTTTTCTATTTTCTCTTCGTAAACTTCCCTCTTCTTCTCAAATTTATACTCTGGCTCTTGTTTTTCAAATTTTATAAACAAAAGCTTTTCATTACAATAATCACGCATATGGACAAAAAACTCTGAAGTTGTTTTGTCAAATATCATCAAGATAGAAACAGAGGAGATAATAAACCAAAATACCCATAAGCCAAAAAGACCTATATAAGGTGATAAAAAATCTACAAAATCTGCACCGAATTTTCCTCTCAACTCATCTGTTACAAGCATACCCTGTGCTAAAAGGAATGAAAAAAGTACTAAAAATGAAGTAACACCTATTTGTGCTTTTCTAAAGTCAAAGCTTGGAGTTTTATACATAGAATAAAGTGGTAAAAGTAAAACGAAGAGGTATACAAAAGCAACATAGCCGAAGTAAAGCTTATTATAAGAGGCAAAGATAGCTCCATAACTTCCCATAAGTTCGGTGTCTCCCAAGATTGTTGAAAAACCAAGGTAAATTAAAACACCAAAAATTACTATTAACAGAGCATCTTTCAAATCGACTAACCTTTTAAAATATAAAAAATTTTAAAGAAGTATAGCCAAAATTGTTCCAAGTTATAAATAGTTAACCAAGCTTAATTGTGAAATTTTTCCAACACTTGAGAGCATGACCTGATAGTTTAGAGAAAGTTGAGAAAGACGTAAGGAAGCCTCTGCTAAGTCTGTATCAATAATTGAAGAGCGCAAAGTCATTGTACTTATTTCAAGCGTTTGCGTTCTCTCTAAAGCCTTATTAAGAGTATTTGAATTTGCTCCAGAAACAGTATGAACACTAGTGACATGGTTAAGTAACTCATCTATCATCGCTATACCATTTTGAATTCCAACACTTCTTTCTGAGTATCTGCTTGCATCTGGATACTCTTTATACTCTTCAACTGCTTTGATAACCATATCGATAGTTTTAAAGAGATCTGTTTTAGGATCTGTAACAGTTAATGCATTATTGGAATTAAACGTGGCAATAGAAGCTGGCGCAGTAAAATCATTACTATTACTATCGTATATTGCTAAACTTGCAGCAGTTTGTGTTACACCCTGTTGACCAAACTGTACTCTTCCATCATAACTCAAAAATGTAGTACCCTGAAGTGTTGATTCTTCTACTTTTGCATGAAACTCATTTGCAGTATTTCCATAAGCACCATCTGGAAGTCCTCCAGTAACAACTACGTTTACAACATCCATAAATTGTCTATACGTCATCTCTTCAGCTGGAACACTATTGCCCGCTACATCAAAAAAGTCGTAAGTATTACCACCGATTGTAAATGTAGAGCCTGTATCTAAAAGGTTTATACTTACATCAAAAGGTGTAGTCCCGTTTATTTGCATACCTTCTAATTTTAAGACCTTACCATCTAAAGCACCTGAAAAAACTTCACTTAGTTTTGTTGTATCACTTGCAAAAGAGTTATCAGCACCTACTATTTGTGAAACATTTGAAGAGAGTGTTGCTCCATTTTTTGAAAATTCTGTTCTATCATATACAAGACCTTCAATATTTGAAGCAGCTCCTGCTACGGGAGTGAATCCAGATTTTACAAACTCTTTAACAAAGAGACTGTTTGCAGGAGGAGTAGTTGGATCTATAATCTCTTGAAAATTCGTCTCACCACTATCCAGTGCATCAATATCCGTTACATCTGCGGCAGTTCCTCCAGAAAAATCAACAGCACCTACCATGTGAAAATCAAGTTTACTTGAACCACTCTGCTTATCTTCAACAACAATCTGTCCAGAGCTGTTCATAGTCACGTTTACAAGCTTTAAATTAGGTGTATTTCCATAAAGATCGCCTATATTGTTTAGAAGGTCTTGTACGGTTTGCGTATCATTCATAGAGATTTTACTCTTAAACGCAGTACCATCACTACTTGTGCCGCGAACATAAAAAAAATGTTTGTTCGTCGTATCAGCTACAGAATCTGTATCACCCATTAATTGGCGAATAGTACTTGTCGCGCTCAAAGGCTCTAAATCATCTGGAGACGCTTGTAAGTCTACATAATCTGCTAAAAGATTTTTATTTATAACATTACTTGTAATTTCTCTATTGTTTAAAACTTCTTCACCTAAAAAAAGATCTGATCCAGTAATATTGTACTGCTGCTGAATATTTGTGTCTAAAAATGCTTTCATAGCAATATCATTACCAGTATAGGTACCATCTTCTGCTATTGGGGGTGTATCTATGGATGAGCCGGCAAATAGATACTGTCCATTTATTGAGGTATTTGCAAGAACTCTGAGATTTTTTTCTAAACCTCTTAATTCAGATGCAATTGCATCAAGAGAAGTTTCATCATTGGAAGCATTTGCAGCTTGAATAAGTAAAGTTTTCATTTTTGTCATGTTGTTTGAAAACTCATTTAAAACAGTATCTGATTGATTTGATATTTTATAACCGCTCTCCGCACTCTTTTTTATCTGCGAGAGTACTGTCATTTCATTGTCAAGTCTCATTGTTTGTGCAAAAACTTCAACATCATCCTTAGCGTATTGAATTTTAAGTTGAGATGCTATCTGTCTATTTACATCAAAAAGCTCTTTATTTAACCGAGCGTTATTATTTTGGTAAATACTCTTATAGTACATACTTGATGTTACACGCATAAGAAACTCCTCTGAAAATATATTTATAGCAACTTATTTTTGTCATATAGCCAGGTTAAAGCAACTACAGTTCCATGTCAAGATAATCGGCAAAAAGTTATTTACTTTTAAGCATCCCACTACTATAATCTCACTCTTCTTTAAACGCCGATGTGGAGAAATTGGTAAACTCAGTTGATTCAAAATCCATAGTGTTATAGGCACTAAAGCCTATAAATAAGGCTTTAAGAGATATTGGGTACACAAAAAAGGTACACAACTTATATAAAATTCATTGTTAAAACAATAAAAATGGCTCCGTGGCGGAATTGGTAGACGCGCGCGATTCAAAATCGCGTTCCACTGGAGTGCCGGTTCGATTCCGGCCGGGG
>JAFGVE010000035.1 GCA_016938175.1 Campylobacterales bacterium | reverse complement strand
GTTCGATCGGTTATTCTCCCTTTATTTACTTCGCTTTTTTATATTACTTCCCTTTTTTTATCTACTATGCCCTTATTTTAGGATTTTTTGCTATTATTTCATATACTATTTTAGGATACTTTATGAAAGAATATATAAAAGATCAAATTAAAAAATCATATGAAACAAAACAGATAATTTATAATGATGATGTCTTATTAGACAAAATAGTTTTGCTAGCGAAAGCGTGCGTAGAACTTTATAAAGGTGATAAAAAAACTATACTGGCTGGAAATGGTGGTAGTGCTGCTGATGCACAACATATTGCAGCTGAATTAGTCGGACGTTATGGCTTTGATAGACCCTCTATTCCTTCATTGGCACTCACTACAGATACATCTAATCTTACAGCAATAGGTAATGATTATGGATATGATCAAGTTTTTTCACGTCAATTAGAAGGAATGGGGCAGAGTGGAGATATTTTCATAGGTATTTCAACTTCTGGTAATTCAGTAAATCTTATAAATGCTTTTGAATCTGCTAAAAAGAAAAATATTTTAACTGTTGCCTTAGTTGGAAAAGATGGTGGTAAAATGGCTGAAATGGCAGACATAGCAATTGTAGTACCTTCTAATTCCACACCAAGAATTCAAGAGTCTCACATTCTTATTGGTCATATTCTCTGCGATATAATTGAAAAAGAGACATTTGCTGATGGAGTAAGTTCTTTCTAGATGCGAAAAGCTCTTTTTTTAGATAGAGATGGTGTTGTAAATATTGAAGTTGATTATCTCTATAAGATTGAAGACTTTGTCTTTATAGATGGTATTATAGAGTTATGTAAGCACTATGAAGCTTTAGGATATTTAATAATTATAGTAACTAATCAATCGGGAATCGCACGTGGATTGTATACGGAAGCGCAATATGAGGATTTGACTCATTGGATGATTGAAGAGTTTGCAAAACACTCTGTTTCTATTACTAAAGTTTTCCATTGCCCACATCATCCAAAATATACGGGTGACTGTTTATGTCGAAAACCAAATCCTCAGATGTTATTATGGGCACAAGAAGAGTTTTCTATTGATATGAAAGCATCATTGCTTGTAGGAGATAAAGAGAGAGATATAGAAGCGGCACATAATGCAGGAATTATTGAAACTTATCTCTTTGATGAGACTAAAAGTATAAAAAAATCTACAGCGACAAAAATTGTCACTAAATTAGATGAAATATGGAAATGAGATGCTTATTTTAAATTGTGGTGGTACATTTAATAAAAGATATAATCCCTTAAACGGAGCATTAGAAGTCCCTTATGATAATAGTGCTGTTGAAGCAATTTTAGACTCCGTAAATTGTAAATATAATTTAGCTGGTATAGTCTATAAAGATAGTTTAGATATGGATGCTGATGATAGAAAGACTTTAGCTAATGTGATTGCAGAGTCTAAAGAAAGTAAGTTTTTAATCGTTCATGGAACAGATACAATGGATCTAAGTGCAGAGTTTTTAGCAGAAGTTTTTCGAGACAAGACAATTGTACTTACAGGTGCTATGAAGCCGTATACTATAGAAAAATCAGAAGCTAGTTTAAACCTTGGAATGGCAATAGGTTTTTTAGAAGCTACAGATAAAAAAGGTGTATTTATATGTATGAGTGGTTATGTTGCTTCTTATGAATCTATTCGTAAAAATAAAGATTTAGGGATATTTGAAATTGTCCGATAAAATTGCCTGTTCCCATTGTCATCTTGAGTTTTCTAAGGATGTTATGATTCAAGATGGCGAGCACTATTTTTGCTGTAATGGGTGTCAAGGAGTTTTTCACCTACTTTCAGATAGTGGACTTGATGGTTTTTACCAAAAGAGTGCAGGCGTTCAACTAACACCGCCGACACAACAGTATGAAGACTCTTCAAATTTTAACTCTCCTGCATTTTATGATAAGTTCGTCACTAAAAATAAGGATGCCTTCAGTGAAGTCTCTCTTATTATTGAAGGTATTCACTGCTCTGCATGTGTATGGTTAAATGAAAAAGCACTCCATAAAATGGATGGTGTAGTTGAAGCTAGTATCAATTTTACCAACAATAAAGCCCATATTATCTGGGTGGATGATGTAGTTAAACTCTCTGAAATAATAGATATGATTCGCGCGATTGGATATAACGCGTATCCTTATGATGCCTCATTACAAGAGCTACATGCTAATAAAGTTCGTAAAGAGTACTATTTACGCATGGCTGTTGCAATTTTTGCCTCTATGAACGTTATGTGGATAGCAGTTGCGCAGTACGCAGGTTATTTTACAGGAATAACTCAAGAGATGAAGACTATTTTAAATATAGCAGAAGGAGTTTTAGCAACTCCTGTACTATTTTACAGTGGTTGGGTCTTCTTTCGAGGTGCATATTACGGCATGCGAAATAGAGTTGTAAATATGGACTTACTTGTTGCTACTGGTGCGCTTTTAACATATGTTTACTCAATCTATATAACGGTTTTAGAACATGGTGAAGCATATTTTGACTCTGTAAGTATGATAATAACTTTTGTGCTTATCGGTAAGTTTTTAGAAGTACTTAGTAAAAAAAATGCTGCTGATACACTTGATGTAATTGGTAAACATCTTCCAAATGAAGTGAATATTGTTAAAGAGGGGCAGATAGTAGTATGTAAACTGCAAGATGTAACTGTTGGTGAGAGAGTACTTGTAAGTTCTGGAGAAAAAGTTTTACTTGATGGAGTTATTCTCAAAGGAGAAGGTAGTTTTGACGAGTCAAGTTTAACAGGTGAAAGTGAGCCAATTTTTAAAAAAATTGGTGATAAAGTTATTAGTGGCACAACTAGTATTGATGCAGATATTGAATTTGAAGCTACTAAAGACTTTGAGCACTCTACGCTTTCAAATCTTGTGATGCTACTTGAGAGTGCAATAAATAAAAAGCCAAAAATTGAGCTCTTAGCAAACAGACTCTCTGAGCACTTTTCAACTACTATTTTAGTTTTAGCCTTTATGACTTTTGCTGTTTGGTGGGCATGGCCACACAGTTTTGAAACAGCTCTAATGGTTGGTATTTCAGTCATAGTAATTGCGTGTCCTTGTGCCTTGGGTCTTGCGACTCCTGTTGCAACACTTGTTGGACTCAGTTTAGGTGCTAAACGTGGTATATTATTTAAAGAAGCTGCACAGCTAGAAACAATGGCAAAAGCGGATGTTTTGTTATTGGATAAAACTGGAACATTAACTGAAGGAAAACCCACAGTTTCTACTGAAAATAAATTTCAGGAATTTGAATATACACTTCTGTATTCATTAGTTAAACAATCAAAGCACCCTGTTGCAAAAGGGATTGCAAAATATATAGAAAAGAGTGTTGAAACTTTAAGTTTGTATGCACTAGATAGCTTTTCACAAATTTCTGCACGTGGTATGGAAGCAAACTATAATGGAGTAATGCTTTTAGGAGGTAATGCAAAGTTTATGCACGAGAGAGGTGTAGAGATTGGGCAAAGCTCTTCTAATACAAATTTTTATTATGCGATAAATGGTGAACTTGTAGCACTGTATGAGTTGCATGATGCAATTAAACCAGGTGCACAAGAGCTTGTAAAAATATTACGCGATAAAGCTATTGATGTAGTAATGTTAACGGGTGATAATATAGCAAGTGCACAGAGTATTGCAAAAGAGGTGGGTATAGAAAAGGTATATGCTGAGTTGACACCTGAAGAGAAACTTGCTTATGTTGAATCCTTGCACAAAGATACTAAAGTAGTAGTAATGGTTGGGGATGGGGTAAATGATATTTTAGCATTGGCAAAGGCTGATATTGGTATTGTTATGGGAAGTGGAAGTGACATTGCAGTAGAGATTAGTGATGTTGTACTCTTAAACGACTCTTTACACTCTCTTCTAGGAGCGTTTCAAATAGCTCGTACAACGTTTACACTTATAAAACAGAACTTTGCTATTTCACTAGTTTATAACGCAATAACGATTCCTCTCGCAATGGCAGGACTGGTCATACCTTTAGTCGCTGCACTTTCTATGAGTTTTAGTTCTTTACTTGTAGTGGGTAACTCTATGAGAATACGATATAAATGGAACAGGAGTTAAATAATGGATAATATGATTGTTGCCATGATGCTTGGAGCATCGCTTTTTTTAGGTGCTGTGGCATTAATTGCATTCTTATGGGCTATTAAAACTGGACAGTTTGATGATGAAGAGAAGTTTTTGAATGCTGTAAAATTTGATAATGTTGAAGATCTGAATGATGCTATAGCACAAGAGAAAAAACGTGAAGAGTTAAAAAAGAAAAATTATAAACCAGAATAAGAAGAGTAACTATCTTCTTCTTTCAAAGAAGAAGATAGAGGAAAATTGTTAATTATTGGATAGATTATTTACCAATAGTTTGAGAGAATGCATCTAAGTCAGCGTCAGAATAACGAGCAACTTGACCTTTCATTACACCTTTCATTGGTCCGCCGTAAGTACCAGCTTTGTAACCTTTAAGTGCTGTTGCAATTTCAGCATGTGTCATATCAGCAACAACTTTAGATTTACCCATAGCGTGTTTTTCCCAGTTTGCACCGTGACAAGCAACACATGCTTTACCGTTTACTGCAGCTGATGCAGCTGTAACTAGAGCCATTGCAGCTACTGAAGCAATTACTATTTTTTTCATTGTAGTTCCTTAATTAAATGTTTCGTTTGCATTATATATCTATCAGTCTTAAATACTTGTTAATAAACATCAAGGTATGATTTTATTCAAATAAATTTACTATTAGGTGTGAAAATGCGATACATAGAGGAGACTCTTGAAAACAAGACTATTTTAATTACAGGTGGTGCAGGATTTATAGGTTCTAATTTGGCTTTTTATTTCCAAAATAACCATCCTGATGCAAAAGTTGTTGTTGTAGATAGTTTTAGAAGTGGAGAGACTCTAAGCAACGGTAACCTAAAAAGTTTTGGACACTTTAAAAATCTTGTAGGCTTTACAGGAGAAATAATCAGTGGCGATATCAATGATAAGGATTTGTTACTGAAGCTTGAAACAGACTACAAATTTGATTATATTTTTCATGAAGCTGCTATTTCAGATACGACAGCGTTAGAACAAGATTTGATGATTAAAACAAACGTAAACGCTTATAAAGATCTTTTAGACATTGCGATTGCTCATGGTGCTAATATGATATATGCTTCTTCTGCAGCAACATATGGCAATGCAGAATCTCCTCAAAGAGTAGGTCGCGAAGCACCAAATAATGTATACGGTTTTTCAAAACTTTCAATGGATCATTTAAGTCGTGAGTATATGAAAAAAACAGATATAACAATCGTTGGTTTACGCTATTTTAATGTTTACGGAGCTGGTGAGTATTTTAAAAATACTACAGCATCTATGGTATTACAGTTTGGGCATCAGATACTTGCTGGAAAAAATCCTCGTCTTTTTGAAGGGAGTGATAAAATACTACGAGATTTTATCTATGTCGAAGATATTATTCAGGCGAATATAAAAGCAATGCATCCAAAAGAGAGTGGTATTTATAACGTAGGAACTGGTAAAGCAAGAAGTTTTCAAGATATAGTAGATATTTTACAGCGTGAACTCGGGACATCCCTAGTGTGCGAATATATCCCAAATCCTTTTGTTGGAAGTTATCAATTTCATACTGAAGCTGATATTACCACAACAAAAGAGGCTCTTGGATATGCTCCTGCTTACGAAATGGAAGATGGCATAAAGGCGTATGTGGCAGAAATTAGACGTATTTATGAAACAGAAGTGAAAAAGTAGCATGAAGGTTCTAAAAAACGCAAAACCAAACATTTTAGTTGTTGGTGACCTAATGATTGACCATTATTTATGGGGTTCTTGTGAGCGTATATCGCCTGAAGCTCCAGTACAAGTAGTCGATATTGCCAAAGAAACAACTGTTCTTGGTGGAGCTGGTAATGTTATAAATAATCTCAATACACTAGGAGCACAAGTAAGTGTCAGCAGTGTTATAGGAGATGATGAAAATGGAGCAGAATTAACGCAGATGCTTCAAAATATTGGTGTAGATACATCAAATCTTGTAGTGCAGACAGAAAGAAAAACATCGAAAAAAAGTCGTGTTATAGCTGTAAGTCAACAGATACTGCGTTATGACAAAGAGAGTAAAAATGCAATTACATCTGAGTCAGTTGAAAAAATAGTTGTAAGGCTTAAGGGTGTTATAGCTTCTTATGATATTGTTATCCTTTCAGACTATGGCAAAGGTGTTTTGACGGATGAGTTATGTCAAGAAGTTATCTCTTTAGCTAATGAAGCAGGGGTAAAAGTTTTAGTTGATCCTAAAGGAAGTGATTTTTCTAAATATAAAGGAGCTTATCTCTTAACACCTAATAAAAAAGAGGCTATTATCGCTACAGGTATAGAGATAAATAACAAAGAGAGTTTAGAAAGAGCACTTTTACAATTAAAAGATGAGTGTAATTTGGGTGTTTCAATGATTACTCTCTCGGAAGACGGAATTGCCACATACGATAAAAAAGTTGAGGTTTTCCCGACAGTAGCAAAAGAGGTTTTTGATGTAACTGGTGCTGGGGATACTGTTATTGCTTCTATAGCATTTGCATTAAGTGCAGGAAAAACAATTCAAGAGAGTGCCGCATTTGCAAATCTTGCTGCGGGTGTTGTAGTTGGTAAAATTGGTTCTGCAACCGTTACACTTGATGAAATAGTTGAATATGAAGCTTCACTACATAAAAGTACTTCAGATGCGCATATTAAAAATTTTAGTGATATAAAGACGATAGTGAAACGTTACCGTGACAATGGAAAGCGTGTAGTATTTACAAATGGGTGTTTTGATATTCTTCATGTTGGGCATGTAAAGTATCTGCAAGTTGCCAAAAGTTTTGGTGATGTACTTATTGTTGGCTTGAATTCTGATGAGTCTGTATCACGTTTAAAAGGGCCAAGCCGTCCTGTAAATATTGCAGAAGATAGAGCCTATCTGCTTGCAGCTTTAGAGGCAGTAGACTTTGTTGTTCCTTTCTCAGAAGATACGCCGTATGAGCTCATAAAAATGATAGAACCTGATGTTTTAGTCAAGGGCGGTGACTATGAAGGCAAGGAAGTCGTCGGAACAGAATTTGCTGGTGAGTTGAAGCTCGTTGATTTTGTTGATGGCAAAAGTACAACGCAAACAATTCAAAAAATACAGGGAAGTACATGTTAAAAAAAATGGCACTTATAGCTGTTTGTACAGCTTCAGCATTTGCAATGCATACAGGTGAGATTAATATTAATGATGCAGATTTAGAAGTTTCTGCAAAGTTTGATGTAGGTCAGTTTAACCAAAACGTTGAACCAGATACTATGTTTATCGGAGGAAAGTTTTTAAAGGCAAGTGGAGATCACTCTTCTGTAAAGGGTGCAGATTTGGACCCATATTTTGAACTTAACTTTAAACTTCAAAAAGAGATTAATAACTCTGGAGTTTTTCTTGGCATGGGCATGAAACTTAACTATACAGAGAACTACTCAACACTTCCTTTGGGCTTAGAGTTTGCATATAGAATTCCTGCAAAAGATTTTGTTCCTATGTATCTACATGGAGAACTCTACTATGCTCCAGGTGCACTTGCATTTAGTGATGCAAAAGATTATTTAGAGTACAGAATAGGGTATGACATTGAGATTATCGACAATGGAAGTATTACTTTAGGGTATAGAAATATGGATACAAACTATGACAACAGCGTACGTGATTTTACATATAACGAAAGCTGGTATGCAGGTTTTAAAATAAAATTCTAATCTAAATTTTTTATCGCAGCGATGACTTCATCAGCTGTGATACTCTTCATACATTCATGGTGTTTAAGCGGACATTCACGTTTCATACACGGACTACACTCCATCTCATGTCTTACAATCACACTTTTTTCATTCATCCACTGTGATGTCTCTTCATATTTTGTTGGACCAAATATAGATACAGTTGGTACTTGGTATGCAGCTGCTACGTGCATCGGACCGCTATCATTGGTTATGAAAAGTGCACATGAAGCAATATTTGCACAGAGTGATTCAATATCTGTTTTTCCTGCTAAGTTTATAAAGTTTTTGACTCCAAGTTCAAGTAGTTTGACCGCTATTTCTTGAGAAATATCTACTTCTTTTGGTCCTCCAAAAAGCACTATGTCATACTCTTTATGAAAAGCAGCAGCAACCGCAGCAAACTTCTCTGGATACCAACGTTTGGCACTGCCATAGGTTGCACCGGCATTAATGCCTAAAAGAGGTTTTTCGGAGTGTTTTGCATTTATATAAAGCTTGAGTCTTGGAATCTCTTCATTAAAATCGTCATTATTAATCATAGCAAGTTGGACATATTGTTTCACTAAGTGCTGTTTTGTACTTATTTTTGGAGTATGTGAGAGTAGCATTTGTGAGTGCCATGATTTTTTTGCCAATGTTAAGACAGTACCTGTAAAGCGTAGCAGTAAAGAAGAGTATATATGGTTTCTAAAGCTAATGGCCATGTCGAATTTTCCAAGTTGTTTTGCAAGTTTATAGCTTGCTATGAGTCTGGAAGAACTTTTTTTGGTTTCATCTATAATTGCGTTTTCACAGAGAGGATGGTGTTTGAGTGCTTCAATACTTACATAACTTCCGAGAAAAGTAAAACGTACATTGGGATACAAGTGTGCTAAAAGTTCTATAGCTGGAGTCGCCATGACAGCATCTCCAAGCCAATTTGGAAGAATAACTAAAATTCTCATGGACGTCTCTGTAAAATATAATAGTAAAGCATATGGGTTGAGATATAGACCACAAAGAAGGATGTAATGTTGTCACTTAGGAAGTGCCCACCACCGATAATACGTGCAAAACTAACGGCAACTCCATAGCTAAGTGCTAGCGCTATCCAAAGTTCTCTACGTTTACGGGCTAAAAGTGCAAAGCCAAGAACACTGAAGGCAGCGGAGCCATGTCCACTGCTAAAAGAGTTTCCTCCCTGATTTGAAAGTACAAATGCAGGAGTAAATGTTTTATCTCCGCCAAACTGTTTTATTTCAGCTGGTCTTGCTCTTCCCCAGTTCTCTTTAAAGGTTGCATTTACAATGAGTCCTGGTGCAAAAGCTAATACAAGAACGATATAGATGATTTTTCTATTGTCTATTGAGAGAATATTTTTATGAGTAAATTTGTTAAAGAGAAAAAGTACAATTGAGCCTACTGCCAAAGAGCTAATGACTATAGGAACTGATTTATAGAAAAATACTTCATATACAGAGCCTTTGAGATAAAAACCTTCATCATAAAAGAGTGAAGATACATAGAGGTCAATTTGAGGAAAAGCTATAAAGAGTATAGATATGAGAAAAAAAGCTGCCCATATATAGATTTCGATATTTAAAACTTTTTTCTTTAAAGTACGTAGCATTTTATCTTCTCATTTTATAAACAGTTGACTTTTTGTCCAACTGCATGTGTAATATAGATGTACAGTGGAGAAGCACCAATGTTGAGTTTTTCATCTTCTATAAGCTCTCCATTACGTGAATAGACCTCAAAAAAATCTTCATTTTTGAGGGTTGTTGTTTGTAGTGACCAGTGGATTTGTAAAAGCTGTTCATCAATAAGGCACTGTAATATATAGTAACCACGTTTAATGTCTAAGCGTAAAAACTGTGCATTTTTCATAGTAGAGAGCATATATTGATATGTTTGAAATGCAGGTCGTTTATGTATGCCATCTCGATTGTCGACAAGACCGTATCCTGGTGCAATAAGTTGATGCCAAGAGACAGAGTCTATCTGTTGTGATGCGAAAGCTAAAAGGTAGTAACGAAGCATATAGTTTGCATACTCCTCTTCAGACACACACTCATATTCACTTGTCGGTGCATATGGTGCAGTTCCTTTGAGTGGCCAGTTTGTCTCTGTGATGAATACTCTTTGCTCTGTTTTTGGTGAGAGCCATGCCATCGTACTTAAAAGAGCGATTTTATCTGAAAGGGCAAATCCTAGCTGTGTATTTTCAGGGGCTCCTCTTCTGTCGACATATAGCAATGACGAGACACCGTTAAACTTGTACTTTTTCAGATGAAAAAGAGTGTGGGAAGTGTAGTGAAATTCAAAATCTATGACACCGCTTCCAATTAAGTGTATGCCTGGAAATTCAGAGTTTTTCAAATCGTAGGCGATGGCAAAAAAATTATTATACTCATTGACTGAGAAAAATCCCCATTTACTACGGTTGATTGTTGTTCCAATCTCAAAAATGTCGACATAAGGTGCCATCGCTTTAAATAAAGTTCGAAGTTCATTTTGCAATAGATTTCTGTCTTCAATGTGTTCTCTGTCTTGCATCACTTTTAAGATGATTTTTTTCTGACTATTCTGTTGAGCAAATGCAAGTAATTCAGGAAGCGTCTGACTCTCCCAGAGTTTGTAGCGAAGTAAGATACTTGAGACATCAAGTTCATCTAGAAGTTCTTGAGTCTCTTTGGGATTACGTTGAAAATCGACACCTAATGAGAAAAACTCTTTTGATGAGATTTCTCTACGTTTAACAAAAGGAGTTGCGAGTAGCGATAGTGGAAGAATAAAAAGAGCTGTAAGATAAGTCATTACAAGAGAAAAAAGTTCTTTTTTACGCATGGTTTTTTTGTACAATTTGTCTTGCAGTAGTGCTGGCTGATCGGAATACTCATCCCATTTAAACGGTAATTTCATAAGGCGGATTATATCCTTTTTAAGGTAAAATCTTTCTATGAATATTTTAGTAGTTCGTACAGACAAACTTGGCGATTTTATAACTGCGCTTCCTGCAATTTATTTACTCAAAGCATATGATTCACAGCACAAAATTACAGTTTGTGTAGCACCTTTGAATGAAGCACTTGCAAAGAGTTTGGATTTTATAGATGAGGTCATTGTAGATAGGCAAGATGAGTCGATTTTTTCTCTTGTAAAAAAACTAAAGTCTGCAAAAATAGACATTGCGTTTACACTCTTTTCCAATACTCGTATTGCATTGGCACAGCTTTTAGCTGCTATACATATAAGAGTCGCACCTGCTACAAAAATTGCACAAATTTTTTATACAAACAGAGTAAAACAGAGACGCAGTCAGGTGAAAATGAGTGAGTTTGAGTATAACATTGCTCTATGTCGTAGTGTTTTTCCAGATCTAGGAAGTGAGTATCCTCAGCCGCTTTTGAACTTTATAGATGCTCAGAGTTACTATGAAGCGTTTTGCAGAGAGAATGAAATTTACAAAGAGATTATTGCTTTTCATGTAGGCTTTGGAGGCTCTTCTGATGCGAACTGGACACTCGAAGAGTATGTTGTTTTAATAAAAGAGCTTTCTTATGCGAACAGATACCAAGTAGTGTTGACCTTTGGTCCCGATGAAGAAGAGTTATGTAAAGATATGCAAAGCAGACTTATAAACGTAGACGTTCGATTTTATATCTCTCAAGATGGTCTTGTGAATTTTGCAAAACTCATCAGTCAGTTTACGCTCTTTGTGAGTACATCAACAGGTACCTATCATCTCGCTTCGTTGGTTGGAACACGGACAATGACTTTTTTTGCAGATTCTCTTTTTGCAAGTGCTGCTCGCTGGAAAGGTATAGGGGATGAAAAGTTGCAGACTCATTTTATGTTGCCTCAAGAACCTAATAAACGTGAAGAGATGTTTGAGAGAGTAAAATTACAACTCAAGAGCTACTAGTTTTTTTGTATAAAAGAAAATAGAGCGGTTCTTTTGGACCTATAAATTTGTATTTTTGTGTCTCTATAGAACACTCTTTGAGTGATGCCTGTGTTGTAATGATGTACTCAGGATTTGTACTCTCTTGAGTAAGTTCTGCATTATAGTAGCGTTTTAGGTTTGCTCTCAAACCGATATCACCATAAAAAATCTCTTTGTCTCTTTGCGTTGTTACACAGGTTATTACTTGACTTTGTGGCACTATTTGTACTGCACTGTTTTTAATGTCATGATAAAAGTTTTCATAACGGCTCACAGAACCTAGTTTTTCATAGCTTATAAAAACTGCTACGACAAAGAGTAAGAAGTTTACAGCAGTTAAAATTTTGTACGCTTTGAGTTTTATCAAGGCATCTTTAAACGCGTCTATAAAGAGAATTGCTAAGGCAATGGCAAAGAAGATGAGTGCTGGGAAAACGTAGTAATCATGTTGTTTAGGACTCACTTCTAAAGGGATGCTTCCACTTAAACCGATAAGAAAAAATAGATAAAAATAGTTTGTAAAAGTAAGTTTTTTCGGAGAGATACGTGCAATTAAAATAATGAGTAAAGAGATAAAACTGATACTGAAGAGGTCAATAAAAAGTTGTGAGGTAATTTTAAAATGCTCAGAATCTCCACGGAGTCCCTGAATGGAGCTTAATAACTGATTATTGAAATAGTGTTCAAAGTAGTTGTAAGAGTCCGTGTAACTGTAAAGTAAAAGAGCATAGAACACGAAAAAGAGTGCACTTACAAAGGAAAAAAGCAGAGCGTCTTTAAAAGTATAACTCTTATGAAAAAGAGCTGCATAAAAAAATGGTAAAGCCAGAGGAAAGAGGGTTACAACCCCTTTGACTAAAAAAGCCCCTATAAGAGAGAGACTAAAAAGAAAGCTATATAACAAGATTGATTTTTTATGTGTAACGTAGTCTAAAAAGATATAAACACTGAGTAAAATAAAGAGTGTTGCCGGGAGCTCTAAGAGATTGTTCTCTATAGTATTGCCTACAATTGGAAATGCCAAAAAATATACAATTGACAAAATAAATATGTCGTGTTTTTTTTCTGTGTAAAGTAGAGTGAGTATCTTAAAAACTACATAAACCATTAGAAGAGTAATGAAACTTCCATAAAGTTTGTCTATAAGCGTAGTATCTCCAAAAATGTAAAATGGAATCGCCATTGTGACAATACCTAAAGGGGGATGCTCGTAAAATTCATTGAACATAGTATCACTAAAATGGAGGTGCCAAAAACTTGCATTTCCAAGAGCATAATCAGATGCAATACTCATATATACTAAACTGTCTGGATGAAATCCATGTGGTAAAACACGTATAAACGTTGTGAGAAAAAAAAGTAAAAAAAGAAAAGTGTAGAGATTAAGAGTTCTCATTCTGTTCCCTGTTTAACTCATAGAGTTTTATATACTTGTAAAAGTTTGTAACCATATGAGAAAAGGAGATAATAAGACCTACGTATCCATCTAAGAAGCCACGTTTGAGAATATATGTTCTAAAAAATGAGTAAAGTCCGTTAAAAAAAGCTTTCATTGGAGAGGAACTTTTTTTTCCTACATTATTTTTTGCAAAGAGTGTAGAGTAAGTGTTTGCTTTGCTGACAAATTGCTCTATACTTTGGTAGCTGTAGTGCTCCATATTTCCTTTGAGCTCTTCTACACATAAACCTTCGGTTATAATATCCTCGTGTACGTCGTTATCGTTATAACGTGTTACAGTTTTGTTAAATACACGTTTGATTTTTTGATTGTTCCAGCCACAGTGTTTGACTTGAGTGTTTTTATAAAAAGCTTTGAAGTTGAGAAGATAGACACAGTTTTTGTTGAGTTCTTTTGTTTGTAGAGTTTCAAGAAGCTCTTTGTCGAGGACTTCATCACTGTCAACTATGATTATCCATTCATATTTTGTAAAACGCAGTGCTTCATTTTTTGTCCAGCCAAAACCCTTGAACTCTCCCTCGACTAAGTTTACATTTTGAAACTGTTGTGCTATCTCTTTGGTTCTATCGGTTGAACCGTTGTCGTAGAGTACGACATCATTGAAACTTTCAAGAGATTGAAGTGTTTTTTCTATTGTTGCCTCATTGTTTTTTGCTAAAACTACCGCACTTATCTTCATCTGTTTCCTGCCACTTTTTTTATAAGGGTTTTAAAAGCATAACGCAACATGTTTTTCAATGAAAATACGGAATGGGCATCTTTGAGATTGTCCCCGTCTATTCTATAAATAACACCATTAATGCCTTTAAAGTCTCTGTTGATTCCATTCCCTATGCGAAAAGCGTATTTGTAGTATTTTTGAGTCTCTTCTAAAATCTGTTGATTGTATTTGCCAAAAGGAAATACAAAACTATCAACACTTACTCCCAGCTTTTGCTCTAAAATCTCTTTAGACTCTTTTAGCTCTTTAGTCACATCTGCACTCTCTTCTAGAAGATTTACATGTGTGAGTGAATGAGAAGCTATTTGCACATGGCCACTTTGTTGCATCTCTTGCAACTCTTCGTATGAGCAAAATGTCCCGTTTTGAAACTCATTAAAGAGCTCGTTATGTTCAGGTGCTAAGCGTACAGTTTCTGTTTGAGTAGATTTCTCTAAAGTCACACTTGGCACTACGGCTAAAAGTGCTTTGAGATTATATTTTTTTAAAAGCGGGAAAGTGAGTTTATAAAAGTCATAATAGCCATCATCAAAGACTAAACAGATAGGATTTTTTGGCAGTTTGTCATCTGTTGGAAAAAGTGTTGTGTAGTGCTGACTAATGTAGGCAAGATGTGTTTCAAATATAGCATAGTCATTCGAACATCTATCACTATTGAGGTGGTGGTACATCATACTAATCAACAACACACTCTCCTTTGAGTCTTTTTTTGAAATTTTTTCTTTTTTTATGAGCTCTACTAAATTCTAGTCCCACCATCAGACATTTACGTTCATCTTCATGTGCAACTTTAGCATACTCTTTTAACATGATACTCAGAGCTTCATCGCTCGCCCACAGTTTACTAAAGTTTTGCATTCTTTCGCTGAGGTTGAGTTCTTTGAACTTCATTCTGTTTATGTCAACAACTTTAAAAATGTAGTTATTTTCATCTTTTTTTATAAGAATGTTTCCAGGAGAGTAGTCTTGATGAAGTATATTATCTTGATGAAGTGTATATGTAAAAGTTGCAAAAGCTTTAAAAATAGCTTCTCTATTTTCAAAATTTTCATCTAAAAGCGGTTCGCGTATTGTAAAGTCATAGTTGAAGTTTTCACTTACAAAATAGCTCTTAGTGAGTAAAAAGAAATTATAAAACTCTATATAGCCTATAGGTTTTGGAGTAAAATTTTCTATTTTGAGGGAGTATTCGTAAGACTTTTTTGCCTTTGTATCACGGAAAAATGTATATACTATTTTATTGAGCAGATG
Source organism: Campylobacterales bacterium (assembly GCA_016938175.1). Taxonomy (GTDB): domain Bacteria; phylum Campylobacterota; class Campylobacteria; order Campylobacterales; family Sulfurimonadaceae; genus Sulfurimonas. The sequence goes on along the minus strand of JAFGVE010000035.1, from coordinate 64,205 downwards.
AGGTACTTTAAAAGATTTTACTACCGTGCTTTTTTCTTTGCAGGCAATGATTTTGAGCTCATTTCTTGCTTTATGGATACTTTGCTCATTTGTCAAGAAGTTGGACTCTATGTCAAGTAAAAAATCTAAGCACTCTTTTTCGTCGCTATTTATTTGATACTTGTAGTGCATTAGCCCGCCTAGATTAAATAGTTATTTAGTTCTTCTTCGTTAGAATAAGAAGAATTATATCGTAAGATAACTTATGAATAGATGCACAGGAGTAGCGGGTTTTGCAGAAAAAAATTTTAGAGCTTTGCCTCTCTCCAGACCTCGGTGGTTTAGAACTTTGTGCAGCTGATTACTTTAAATACTTTCAAACCAAAACAGAGGCTTACCTTTGTGTTGCACCAGATAAGAAGCTTGATGCTTTTATAGAAGATACTCACAAGTTTACTTTTAGAAGAAGTAAGTTTTTCCCTCTTTTTCCGGCACGCAAACTAGCTAGGTTTATAGATGAAAATGAGATAGATTTTATCCATTTTCACTGGACAAGAGATATAGCAACTGCTGTTTTGGCAAAGGTACTTTCTAAACGAAAACCACAACTAATGCAATCAAGACATATGACAATGACACGTTTTAAAAGTGACTTTTACCACAAGTGGCTTTATAAAAATATTGATATTATGCATGCTGTGACGCAACAGGTTCAAGAACAATTAGTGAGATTTACACCAGATGAGGTTCGACCAAAAGTGGAGATGGTGTACTTAGGTGTCGATGAACCGAACATCAACATAGATAAAGTCGCTTCTTTAAAAGAGAAATATAATTTGCAAGAGAGTTTTATAGTAGGAATGATAGGTCGAATAGAAGAGGGAAAAGGACAGTACTTACTTCTAGATGCACTCGCTAAACTCAAAGGTTTTGATATAAAAGTTTTAATTGTCGGTGCTGCTATGAGTGAGGAGTATATTGAAGAGTTATATAAAAAGGTAAAAAAACTTGGAATTGAAGAGAGGGTTGTCTTTACAGGTTTTACCAAAGATGTTCATGAACATCTGCAACTTTGTGACCTGAGTGTTCTTGCAACTCCAAAAGAGACATTTGGACTTGTCATTATTGAGTCAATGGCAAATGGCGTACCTGTTATAGCTACAAATAGAGGTGGTCCTTTAGAAATTATAGATGATGGGATAGATGGGCTTTTATTTAACAGGACAAGTGAAGAGTTGGCAGAGAAAATAGAGAGTGTTTACAAAGAGAGAACTTTAAAAGAGTCGCTTGCAAAAGCAGCTAAAGAGAAAGTAGCGAGTAAATTTAACAAGACAACACAGATGCAAAAGATGTATGAGGTGATAAGTGAAAGTTAGTGTAATTATTGCGGTTTATAAAGACATAGAAGCTTTAAATCTTATTTTTGACTCTTTGAGTAGACAGACATATAAAAACTTTGAAGTCGTTGTAGCTGAAGATGGTGATTCTGAGGTAATGTTAGAAGCCGTTAAAGATGCGCAGCAAAAATATGAATTTGACATTGTACACACGAGACAAGAAGATATAGGTGTCAGAAAATCTAAGAGTCAAAATAATGGAATACGAGCGAGTTCTGGCGAGTATCTTATTTTTATTGACGGGGATTGTCTACTCTATAGTAATTTCATCGAAAATCATCTTGCACTCTCAGGTGAAAAGAGTATTGTGACTGGTAGAAGAGTAAACGTAGGACCAAAATATTCGCAGGCACTCAGAGAAAAAAACATTAATGTAAGTACATTAGAAAAAAGTTTTCTGCGTAAGTATTTTGATATTAAAAAAGATGCTAAAGAAGAACGTCATAGTGAAGAGGGGTTTTTAATTCGACCTTTTGGTGTGATTCATAAACTGATGATAAAGCTGAGAAAAAAAGAGTTTCCTCTACTTGGATGCAATATGTCTTTTTATAAAAAAGCCATAGAAGATATAAACGGTTTTGATGAGGGGCTTGGAAATTCTGCCATGGCGAGTGATACTGACCTAGAATGGCGTTTTAAGGGCTTGGGCTACAGAGTTGTTTCAGCAAGATATATAGCAAATGAGTTTCATCTTTATCATAAGCGTAGCCCGCAAGAGTATGACAGAGGTTTAGATATACAGATGATGCAAAACAGGGAAAACAAAGTGTATAGGTGTATTGATGGACTTACAAAATGAAGAGATAATTAGCTTGGAAAATGTCCATACAATTGGCGTAATTATGTTTGGACTATTAGGTGATGTATTTATCCGTACACCTGTTCTAAAAGCATTAAAAGAGCTCTATCCCGAGGCAAAAGTTTTCGTTTGTGTTGATAGTATCGGTGCATTGGTTTTAGAAAATAATCTCTATTGTGATGAGATTCTTGTTGTAAACAGAAGTAAAAAAAATAGACTTCAATACTATGCAAATAAAATAAGTACACTTGTTAAAATCCGAGCGAGAAAGCCCGACTTAATGGTCGATTTGTATAATGGTGGTTCGAGCCCTATGAATGTGTTTTTATCATCAGCCAGATATAGGCTCGGCTACGCACATCAAAAAGATAAAAAACTCTATAACATTTTGAGTCAATATATTCCTTATAGTAATGGACAAATTGATTCGTACAATGTACAGATAATCTCGATATTACAAGCCATTAGCAAAAAGCAGTTTAGTATAAAACCTATATATAACATACGAGATGAGAGTAGAGAGTTCATTGCTAATTATTTTTTAGAAAAAAATATTGTATCTAAAGAAGTATATGTAATAAACTTAGGTTCCGGTGGAGAAGAAAAGCTTCTGTCTTTAGATATTTATGCACAGCTCATAGGGTACATATATAAAAAGTATGGATATATCCCATTAATTATTCAAAATCCTGGGCAAGAGTATTTACAAAAAAATTTGGTACAACTATTAGAAAAGACAGATGTGCCTTATCTTGCACTTGAGTTATTAACTCTTGATGAAATAGCTGCTCTGATAGAAAAAACACTCTTTTTTATAACTCCAGATACAGGCTTAATGCATTTGGCATTTGCACTTGATGCATATGTTTTGACGGCGTTTACATATACAAATCCAAAACTTGTAGATCTTTGTAGTGAAAATTTTTTTCCGGTATTTGACTCTTTTGCAGAGGAAAATATACATCAAGTGCAAGATATAAGCTTTGATATGATGCGAGAGAACTTAGATAGGCTTATTACTTCACTAAAGTAATTTGAGCACTCTCTTGTTTTGAAATAGCATTAAAAAGTGCTGCAAATGTACATAAAAACACCATAGAGTCCAAAATATGAAAAGAGAATCCACCCATTGCATGGAGCAGGTATATTGTCGTAAAAGCTGTGCTAAGAAGTTTATACTGACGAGTTTGAAACTCAAGGGTAAAGAGTTTGTAAAATATAAAGATGGGAATTAAAAAACCTATTATCCCCAGTTGTACACCATACTGAATAAAACTATTATGATAATCTGTAAATGTTCCAAGATGGCTAAAGCCATGTTTTGAACCGTAGGATTCTATCTCTTTTGTCTCTCCACCAATTCCTGTGCCAATAATAGGATGATCCATAAAGGTTTCTATTCCGACTATCCAGAGTGCTATACGTGTTGAAAGAGAGCCTGTATAGTCATTGTTTTCATACATGCTAGTAATATCAGTTTTGAGTTGATTTGCTCTTTCATGAAAGTTTGGACTAATAGTATAGGCTAAAGATAAAAAAAGAAGTAAAGCTATAAAAAGCCCTATGATTTTTTTCAATGAGAGCTTAAAGTAAAGAATCGTGATGAGAGAGAGCGTGATTATAAATGTAACCTGTCCCGTTCGTCCTCCATTGATAAAGAGATTTGCTAAACCTGTAATGAAATAAAGAGAATACAAAAATTTCCACAGTAGCTCTTTGACTGTAAGTAATTTGCTTAGTATTATAATAAGAGCAAAACTCAAAAAAGTACTGTAGTCTGTATGATTCATAAATGGAGAAGGGTCAGTTGGAGACACATTATTATAGTGCCAGAGTTCAAAAAAGATACCATAAGAGACTATCTCACTTATAAGCATACTAAGTAAAAAAGCATTGAAAACGTATTTAATATATTTTAACTGAAATGAAGTAAGCATTATAGGAATAATAAGATAGTGCCAATATTTCACACTTATAAATTTAATTGCATAGAGAATATCCGGAGACCAAAGCAGTGAAAAAAGACTAAAAACTATAAGAAATAAAAAACTTACACTGAGTGAGTCTTGTTTTATATACTCTAGTTTTTGACTATATCCCTTTTCAAGAAACCAAGAGATTATAATGAGAGCACTAAATAGACTTATAAGCGCTTTTGAGATGGGTATTGAAAATGCAAAAGCAATAAAAAAATAGTTTGTCCAGAGATTAAAATCAATTTTTTTACTGCTTGTTATACTTGCTTGCATTTTCTCAGATTGCCTGTGAGTTTGTAATGGCATTATAAACCATATCTACACTAATCTCTTTCATGCAGATATTATCTTTACAGTTCCACATTACCTCTGTTTTGTAACAAGGTGAACACTCTTGGTTTGAACTGATTATATGTACTTTGTTATAAGGTGTTTGGTAAGGTCCGGTCACTTCAGCTGGTGTTGGACCAATGAGAGCAAAAACTTCTGTATTGAGTGCGGATGCTAAGTGGGCAGTTCCTGTGTCTGTAGCTACAAGTGCTTTGGCATTCTCTATAACCCCAATAAGTTCGCTTAGGGGTGTTTTAGCAACAAGGTCAAGTACATTTAGAGGGTAAGGTTTGAGTTTGTTAAAAAACTCATCTTCATTCTTATTGCCGATGATAACTACTTGTATTTTTTTTGAGAGTCTCTCTATAAGCTCTCTCCAGCTCTCATTTTGCCAGGCTCTGTAGTTCATTCGATTACGTTGTTGATGTGAGTTACTTGGGCTTATAATTATGTATTGATCTTCAAGAGGGTATTTGGAATAGATCTCTTCTTTAGAACTGCCTACAACTTTTGGAAAACTCTTGGCAAAGACTTCTGAGCTTACTACATCTTTAAACATCTCTTTGGAAACTTCAACCATATGAACGGCATCTGTTGAGAATTTTACCTCTTTTGCATGTGGACCAAACTTCTCTTTTGCATTTATTTGCTCTACGAGAGATTTAAACTGTTTTCCAAACTCAAAGTTGATGAGAATGTCATACGGTAGTTGCTTTGAGGCTTTAATGATTTCTCTTTTTTGCTTACTGAAAATTATAGGGATTTTTTTGTGTTTGAGAGGATAAACTCTATTAACTCGAGAGTCTTTTTGAAAAAGAGTTCCACTGCCTGGAGTTGAGACGAAGTCTATAACTGTATCATCTCCAAACTCCATTTTTAAGGCATCAATGACACTTGTTGCATAGACAAGGTCTCCTAATGCACCGCAGCGGATAATTAAAACTCTTTTCAAAAATACAGTCCTTTTGGGAGTAGTGTTGACATTATATCAGTTTAGTTGTTATAAAATAGGCAAGGCAATTAATGGAGCAGTTTTGAAAAAGATATTTAAACGTTATATCCCTTATATCAAAGAGTATAAACTACAGTATATTTTAGTTCTTTTTGGCATCTTACTCACTGTTGCGGCAACAGTTGCAACTGCTGAAATTATGAAGTATGTGATGGATGACATGCTCATTGAGAAAAAAGAGGAGATGCTCACTCTCATTCCTTTAGCGATGGTTGGTATATACTTTTTAAAAGGTATAGGACGTTATATACAATCTGTCTATATGAACTACATAGGGCAGCATATAGTTACACGTTTTCGAGAGCTTCTTTTAGATAAAATTATTCACTTGGATATGGCATTTTTATATGTCAACAGAAGTGGTGAACTTATATCACGTGTAACAAATGATATAAATAGAATTCAGTATTTTGTCTCAAATATGCTCCCAGAACTTTTACGTGAGAGCTTGACTGTTGTAGGACTTGTAGCTTATATTATCTATCTCAATCCAAACCTTGCATTCTTTTCTCTTGTAGGTATACCGCTTATAATTTACCCTCTGATGCTCATTGCAAAAAAACTCAAAAAGTATTCACACCGTTCACAAGCAAAAAATGCTGATGTTATTACTCGTTTAACAGAGGTTTTTAACAACTCTGAGGTCATTAAAGCAAACGCAACTGAGAAGTTTGAGATGAAACGCTTTGCGGATCAAAATTGGCAGTTTTTTCGTATAAATATGAAATCGACTTATGTTGGAGAGATAGTTTCACCACTTATGGAGATTATTGGTGCGGCAGGCTTGGCGGCTGTCATCTTTCTTGGAGGAAGAGAAGCCTATAACGGGACGATAACACCTGGTGAGTTTATAGCTTTCTTAACTGCTGTAGGACAGGTTTTTCAGCCAGTTCGTCGCATTGGTTCTATCTATTCAAAAATTCAAGATGCAATAGCTGCAAGTGAGCGTATATTTGAAATTTTAGACACACCTGAAAGAATTGTTGATGGACCTAAAGAACTCCAAGAAGATATATATGAAATCACTTATAAAGATGTACTCTTAAAATATGAAAACTATAACATTTTAGATGGGGTAAACCTCACTATAAAGGCGGGTGAAAATATTGCACTTGTTGGAGATAGTGGAGGCGGGAAGTCGACTTTTATGAATATGATTTTACGTTACTATGATCCTGATAGTGGAGAGGTTTGTATTAATGGAACAAACATTAAAGAGTTTACGCAAAAGTCCTTAAAACATCATATCTCTTTAGTGACACAGCGTATCTACATTTTTCAAGATACCTTAGCGGCAAATGTCGCATATGGCGAAGAGGTTATAGATGAGAAGAGGGTACATGAAGCACTTAAACTGGCTGATGCAACAGAGTTTGTAAATAATTTTGAGAATGGTATCTATACGATGATGAGTGAAGCTGGAACAAATCTATCAGGTGGTCAACGTCAACGTATCGCTATTGCAAGAGCAATTTATAAACACTCTTCACTCATTTTATTTGATGAGGCAACATCAGCTCTGGACAATGAGAGCGAAAAGCGTATTCAAGCTGCACTTGATGCTTACACAAAAGATAAAATTACTATGACAATAGCGCATAGACTCTCAACAATTGAACATGCAGACAAGATTTTAGTATTGCAAAAAGGAAAAATTGTTGCACAGGGAACACATAGCGAGTTACTCGAAAGTTCAGAGGTCTATCAACGTTTAGCGGGAACCTTTTCAAAGTAGATTTTAGGGCTTTATTAGAAAAATTTAGAGATAATCGCAACTTTAATGAAGTGAGACCGTCTTTTTTAGTGTATAAATTTTAGAGCAAATCCTCCTGTTAGTCTGAGTCTAAAACTCATACACTAAAAAGACTACTTAGTTAAAATTGCTATTATAAAGCCTAAAGAGATTGGAGAGAATATGGATTTAGACTACACAAAGTTTTTAAAGTACTCAAAACCGGGGCCGCGTTACACTTCTTATCCTACGGCTTTAGAATTTAGCGATGCGTATAGTTATAATGAGTACATTCAAAAACTAGAGTCTCAAGATCCTTCTCGTCCTATTAGTCTCTATTTTCATCTTCCCTTTTGTAAAAATGCTTGTTATTTTTGTGGATGTAATGTTGTTTTTACATCCAAAGAGTCCAAGATGTTACGTTATATCGATTATCTTAAACGTGAACTTGCTATTCTCTCGAAACACTTAGACATGAGCCGTCAAGTGATTCAGATGCACTTTGGTGGCGGGACACCGACGTTTTTTTCTGCGGAGCAGTTAAAAGTTATTATAGATGAGATAAAGTCTTATTTTCCAAACTTTCTTCCAGATGCTGAAATATCCTGCGAGATTGATCCTCGTCACATTGATGAAGATCAGATGCGTGTTATGAGCGAAGCTGGGTTTAACCGTGTAAGCTTTGGTATACAGGACTTTAATGAAGAAGTGCAGGTTGCGGTACACCGTGTACAGCCTTATGAGATAACAAAAAATGCAATGGATTTGGCACGAAAGTACAATATGGTCTCTGTAAACGTTGACCTTATTTATGGTCTTCCATATCAAACGCTTGAGACTTTTAAAGATACTCTCTCTCTTGCACTGACACTCGACCCTGATCGTTTTGCGGTTTTTAACTATGCGCACGTACCTTGGCTCAAAAAGACTATGCGTAAAATTGATGAAACGACACTGCCTCTGCCAGATGAGAAATTAAAAATAATGCAGTATACAATTGACTTTTTAACATCAAACGGCTATAAGATGATAGGAATGGACCACTTCGCTAAACCTGAAGATGAACTTTTTAAAGCTATAGAAAAGGGTGAACTGCACAGAAATTTTCAAGGCTATACGACAAAAGGCGGTGCAGATTTGATTGGAGTAGGGCTGACTTCAATTGGTGAAGGTGTAGATAGTTATAATCAAAACTTCAAAGATATGAGTGAGTACGAAGCTGCTATTGATGAAGGAAAACTGCCATTTGAACGTGGTGTCGTTTTAAATGATGATGACCAGATACGACAGTATGTGATTATGGAGTTAATGAGTAACTTTAAAATTGATATAGAGCGTTTTAACAGACTGTTTGAGGTCGATTTTCACACTTATTTTGCAGATGCGCTTGAGGAGTTAGAGCCTTTTGCAGATGAAGAACTCATCTCAATGGATGCGACTCATATAGAGTGTTCACAAACAGGTACTCTGCTTGTAAGAAATATAGCGATGGCTTTTGATGCTTATATGCATCAACATGCTGGTTCACAAAAAACATTTTCAAAGACGGTATAAATATGGATAAAAATTTAGAAGATATATTTGGTTTTGACAAGATTCAAGATGATTGTGTGAAGTGCGGGAAGTGTATTCCTGTTTGTACGATTCATAATGTAAATGCTGATGAGGTAACTTCTCCTCGTGGTTTTATCGACCTTCTTGGAGCATATAAACGTGGGCATTTAGAGATGGATAAGACAGCTAAAGATATTTTTGAGAGCTGTTTTTTATGTACTAACTGTGTTGATGTATGTCCGAAATCGCTTCCAACAGATATGATCATTGAACAGGCACGTGCAGATATAGCGAAAAAGTTTGGTATCGCATGGTACAAAAAAGCTTTCTTTTTACTGCTTCGTCATCGCTGGCTTAATGATATTGCATTTAAACTTGGCTGGGCATTTCAGACTTGTGGTTTTAAAATAAAATCAGACATAGACTCTATGCATTCACGTTTTAACTTACCAATGATTAAAACTGACAGACTTATGCCAAGTCTTCGCAAAACTTCATTTTTAAATTCACATCCTGAAAATATAGATAATGGTGGGAAGCGTAAGGTGGCTGTATTTATCGGATGTCTTGCAAACTATAACTTTAAAGATGTGGGTGATTCACTTTTAGAGATTTTAGAAGCGCTTGAGATAGATGCCTTTTTAGCAAAATCACAAAAGTGTTGTTCAGCACCTGCTTATTTTACAGGTGATTTTGATACAGTTGATTCAAATGCGAAGTTTAACATTGAGTACTTTGAGAGTTTTGCAAAAGATGTTGAGGCTATCATTGTCCCTGAAGCTACATGTTCGGCAATGCTTAAAATAGATTATGAACACTACTTCCATGACCAGCCAGAGTGGAAAGAGCGTGCGAAAAACATTATGAAAAAAGTTTATATGGCAACTGAGTGGCTACAGCACCACACAGAGCTTGAAGCACTTCTTGCATCAAAACAGCAAAAGCCTAAGATAGTAACTTATCATGACCCATGTCATGCAAGAAAAATGCAAGGAATTCACCAAGAGCCACGTAATCTTGTACGCCAAAACTATAAAATTGTAGAGATGAGCGATCCAAACGCATGTTGTGGGTTTGGTGGAATTACAATGCAGACTGAGAAGTACCATTTTGCAAAAGCTGCAGGCGTACCAAAAGCAGCTATGATTGAAAAAACTGGAGCAGAGATAGTGAGTGCTGAGTGTTCGGCTTGTCGTATGCAGATAAATAACGCTATGGGTGTAGAGAGTAAAACTGTCTTTAAAAATCCAATAGAGCTAATTGCAGAAGCATTAAGAGCTTAGATGGAACATTTTGTTTGGAGTGCTAATCCCGTAGCGCTCTCTTTTGGCAGTATGCATATTTATTGGTATGGAATTCTCTTTGCCACTGCAATACTCTCTGGACTTCAGTTTATGAAGTGGGTTTATAAACAAGAGGGCAAAGATGAAGCTATGCTTGATAGTATGTTTCTTTATATTGTTGTAGGCATAGTAGTTGGAGCACGTTTAGGGCATTGTCTCTTTTACGATCCTGCTTATTACTTCGCACATCCTTTTAAAATACTTGCTGTCTGGGAAGGCGGTCTTGCTTCTCATGGTGGAGGAGCCGGTGTTATGATAGCACTGTGGCTCTATGTACGAAAGTACAAGCTCTCATATCTGTGGCTTCTTGACAGAATTGCCATTCCAACCGCTCTGTTTGGTTTTTTCGTTCGTCTTGGAAACTTTATGAATTCTGAGATAGTAGGACATCCTACAGAGATTTCATGGGGCATAATATTTACAAAAGTCGATATGCTTCCACGCCATCCTGCACAGCTTTATGAAGCGATTTCTTATCTTGTTATCTTTTTTGTACTCGCATTTTTATATAAAAGAGAAAGAACAAACCTCTCTAACGGTTTTTTGTTTGGAGTGTTTTTAGCTCTTGTATTTATTGTGCGTTTTTTAGTGGAGTTTGTAAAAGAGAAACAAGCCGCATATGCAAGTGACTTTTTACTCTCAACAGGACAGATACTCTCACTACCATTTTTAATTCTTGGTCTTGTGCTTATAGTACTGAGTTTGAGAAAAAGAGCATGATTCAAAAACTCATTTTAGTCTATTTTATTTTTATAAATGTAGCTGCGTTTATAGTCTATACATTTGATAAGTATAAATCACGTGTAGGAGCACATAGAGTCTCTGAGAGAGAGTTGCATACATTCTCTTTGATAGGTGGTTTTTTAGGGGCTTCTTTAGCAATGGGACTTTTTCATCATAAAGTGAGTAAGAGTTCGTTTTTACTCAAGCATATAGTAATTATCCTACTTTGGATTGCAGGTCTACTTTACTACTTTTTAGAACTAAATCAACTCAATTTTATTCGTTAAATCTATCTGTGATGACGATGTTTCTTCTTGTCTTTGTGTACAGAAGATTTCCAAAAGTGATTTACCGCCCAGTAACCAAGAGGTGCAAATACAAGTGAGAACACTACTGCTCCAAAATAGAGCGGTATGAAAATATCATCTATATTTTTTGTAAACCAATCAATCGTCATCTCGACATTAAGCGGTTGCATTCCTAAAACAAAAGCTCCAAAGTGATACTCTAAAAAATACATCGGCGGCATTGTAAAAGGATTTGTTATCCAACACATTGCAAGTGCTACGGGTACATTGAAACGGAAAAAAGGCATAAAGAGTAAGACTGCTGCCATCTGCATTGGCATAGGAATAAAGGCGATAAGAAGACCAAGTAAAACTCCGCGAGAGATCATACGTCTGTTTGCAGCTAAAAACTCTGGGGGTACTTTTGATTTTTGTATAAATGATTTGAGCTTTTCACTACGGGAGGTCTTTTTTAGCGTTTTTCTTATCATGAGGAGCTTCTTCTTTATTTTGATGGATTATATCTTTTGAATAATTTAATTATGCTAAAATCGCTTAGCTAGTTTTTGGAGAAAATTTATGAAATATGTGGCATGGTTTGGCGCTTTTGTAGCGACACTTTTAGGTCTAATTTATGTAGTTGCTTTTACAAGCTTTGGAAACTCTTTAGTTACTCCTTTGATTGAGGCAAAAATTAAAGAAGAGACAAAACTTGAGAGTAAGCTAGAGACGTTTTCTCTCTCTATGAGTGATTTTGAAATTCTGCTTGAACTCAATAAAAACAATACTATTTTACTTAAAGGCAATTACTCGTTATTTTCACAATCTTTTGACATTGCCTACAGAGTTTCTTTACTTGAGTTAAAAACGCTACAACCTTTAACACAAGTACAACTCCAAAGCTCTTTTGGTACGGAGGGAAGTGTTGTCGGAGATATGGCGTTTATGAAAGTAGACGGAAAAAGTGACGTCGCAAAGAGCAATACAAGCTACCATGTCGAACTTACAAATTTAAATCCAAGCTCTATTATTGCAAAAGTAGAGAACCTTGATTTGGCTTCTTTGCTCTATCTTGGTGGGCAAAAAGAGTATGCAAGTGCAATCTTGAATCTTGATGTTGATTTTAAAAATATTACAGTGCATGAGCTTGATGGTAAGGTACTTCTTACAACAAAAGAGGGGAAACTCAATCAAGCTGTAATGAAAAAAGATTTTAACATTACTATTCCGCCAACTGCGTTTGACATGCAACTCAATGCAAGTTTGGCCGGAGATAGCGCTGAGTATACTTATTTTTTAAGTTCAAACCTTGCAAAACTTAGCTCTTCTGGTCTTGTAACACCAGAACCACTTGCCCTAGATGTAAAGTATGGTGTTGACATAAAAGAGCTTGCGGTTTTAAAACCGATGACAAACGCAGATGTGCGAGGTAGTTTTCGTCTCAGTGGAACTGCTAAAGGGAGTAAGGAGAGTCTTGTTGTCAAAGGGAGAAGTGATATTGCGGCTTCAGACACGAGTTTTGAAGCTCTTTTAGAAGAGTTTACACCAAAAAGTGTACGTGCAAGTATTAAGAATATGCAACTGCAAAAAGTGCTTTATATGGTTAAGCAGCCACACTACAGTGATGGTTATTTTTCTATGGATGCAACTATTAGTGATGCAAATCCTAAAAATCTTCAAGGTAAGATAACAACTAGTATAAAAGACGGACTCCTTGATTCTAAGTTTTTAACAAAAGAGTATGAGTTTGCATCTTTGATGCCGACAACACGTTATACCCTCTCAACAGATACAAAGTTAAATAAAAACATTGTAGACACACAGGTAAACCTTGCATCTACACTTGCAAATTTAGATGTAAAGCAGGCACGTTTTAATCTTGATGATGCTTCTATACAGAGTGATTATGTAGTGAAACTCCATGATTTAAATAGACTTTATTTCGTAACACAGAGAAATCTAAAAGGTGCGTTAGAAGCAAATGGAGAGCTTAAAAAAGCAAAAGATTTAGACTTCACAATGTTCTCAAACGTAGCAGGAGGAAAACTTCAGGCCAAGCTTCATAATGATGACTTTAGTGCAAATATAAAAGCTATGCAGACACTCGATATTTTGGATATGCTGATTTATCCTAAAATCTTTGACTCATCAATTGATGGTGTTTTAGCATATAATTTAGTAGCTAAAAAAGGGGATTTTAAAGGGGAACTTGTTGATGGAAAGTTTACAAAAAATCAGGTTTTGGATTTAGCGAAACAGTATGCATATACAGATCTTTATCCTGAACGTTTTAAAGGAAATGTTAATGCAAACATCAATAAGGAAAATATCCTTGCTTCACTTGATTTAAACTCAAACCGCTCATTCATAAAAACGAAAGATGCAAAGCTAAACTCTAAAACTAAACAGATGGATGCCAAACTCGATATAAGCGCAAATGGTAACCCTTTAGAAGTGACACTCAAAGGTGATGCAAATGCTCCAAAAGTGGGTGTTAATGCAGAAAAACTCATAAAAAAAGAGGCTGAAAAAGCTATAACAAAAGAGGTAAACAAACTCTTTAAAGGGCTTTTTTAGAAGTTGAAGACTGTTTGGAGTTTTGAATCATCAATCGATAGCTTCTAAAATTTTAATATAGTTAATCTTAGTTAGCCTCATGTGTGCTAAAAAGTACTGTTTTTGGAGTTAATACTTTAAATCATCCCTTTTTTCATCATATACGCCTAAAAAATCAATGACATAATGTACACTTAATATCTTATTCGCACAATTAAATGACATAATGATCAAATAACGGCAATTATATTTTTAAATGTACATTGCTATTTTAAAAATTTAGTATGCTTTTTGGCCAAAACATGCTGCTTTGTACTAAATATATAATTTAAATTAACATTTTTAGTGTTCATTTATTTATATAATATCAAGCTAACCTATATATAATGTTCGTTGAATAAATAGTTAAATCTTAAAGGAATGATGATTGGCAATAAATGAAGGAAGAGTCTCCTTCGCACTAGATGGTGACAATTTCAATCCTGATGAATTGACTAATCTCTTGGGAATTACACAACTTCTATAAAATTTAAAGGTGACACTGTTCCGGAGAAACTGCCAAAACACAATTCTTGGATATTGTCTTCTGACAACATTATAAATGAGTACATTGATGTCTTTGAAATGGCTTTAGACATATGTAAAACCTTGGAGCCAAAAACAGATTTGATATTGCAAGCGATAAAAAATTCAATATCACTGCACGACTAGAAGTTGTTTTAACTATTTCAATGGATGAGGAAACTTCAACTCCTGCTATTGGTTTTGAATCGGACACGGTTAGATTTATGGGAAAGATAGGTGCTTCAATTGACATCGACACTTACAAGCATTAAAGTTAACAAATCAGAGGAGAGCAATCAAAAAACCGCCGGCGGCTTTTTGATTGCTCATTTTAAACGTTATGGGTTTATACTTAAATGCTTAGATTATTATTAAAAAAAGGAGTATAAGTTGTCAGGATTTTCAAATTACACGTTACATTGTGTTGAATGTGGCAAAGTATTATCCTCTGATGAAATATCTTATTGTAGACGTTGGCTTAGTGGAAAATTACTTTGTTTTAGTCATCAGCCACTTAACAAAAGTAAATAAAATGATTTTAAATAAACTTCTCTGGGCTATATGGTGGTTTGCAACTATTGTTGTTCTTATTGGAGGTACAGCTTTATACATTTCATTTCATAATAAAGATATTCAAATAACACTTATTAAAGGTGAAACTATAAACTTTGAAGTATTTCGAGTTTTACCCGATTCTATTTCTATGAAATTAGAGTTCACAAGAGATAAAAGATCGTGGCCTGAACTTGGAAATTGGGAAAGAAAAGTTAATTTAGCAGATGAAAAAATTTCAACCGAACAAAACAATAAGTACATAAAAGATATTGGTGACAGTGAATTCAAAGAAACAGTCCAATTACCACTTAAGTTTCCCACACCTAATGATTGGATAAACCCAGGAGAGCCAATCGAAATTCTTTTTACACATAAAAAGCAATCTGTCATCTACTACGCATGGCCTTGTACATTCAGTTATCCTGCTAGAAGTTTAGTACCTCTGTTAATAAATACCAATCTTAAATTAGGTGTAGGCTTTAATAAGATACAAGTACGTATTGAAAAGGTAGGAAAATTACTTTCTGGTGAAAGAATAACTTTGAGAATAGCATCACCTATGGGATTAAAATCATCACAACCAAACCATTTTTACTTTTTAAAATATTTTATATTCACGCCAATTTATGTAGCTATACTATTAATTATACTTATAACCTTACTTATAATAAAATGGAGACTAAGGAAAATGGAACGTCCATAATAAGGTAAACACTATTAATGCAACAATCTCTAAGTTTTGGAACAAAATTAGAAAATCTTACGCATTAGCTTAATAGTCTTTTTAAGAGATGTAATTTGTTTCAAAAAGTGTTTCAGAAGTAGAGTTTAGAGATTCTCTCAAACTCTTAGGAGTTTTTGAACAATAAATCTTCTACAAAACTATTTTTTTAAAAATTTCATATTAAATCAATGGTATTACTTTTGCTTGTTTCGTTTATAAATTTCAACAAGGAAAAACTATGGAGACAGATACAGCCTATTTACAACACATGAGTTTGATGCAAAACTACAACATTAGTGATGGTAGAAAAGCGTATCAGGCTTCATTTGCAGAGGCCTTTGAAAAAATATATAGCGAAGCTAAAGATGCAGATATAAAGCTCTCAAATGCAAAAGAATTTTTATCTGCACTGGATAGCAGTGAACTCAGAACTCTCCAAAAGTACAACTCTCTTGCAGAGGCGATTGATGTCGATGCCATCTCAGCCGAGGGTGCGTACAATCTTTTAATGCACGATAATGAACAGTTCGACTTTAACAATGATGGACTTATGGAAGTTGGAGAGGGCAAATCTCTTATGCCTATTCCAAGAAATATGCCAAATGATGTAAAAGCAGCATACATTGAAGCTTTAAACTCTTTAAGTGATAAAGAGAGATTAATGGCTATGACTCTTAGTTTTGATATGCAAAGAATCAAGTCTGTTTTAGATAATACCACTTATACACCGTCTCTCATTGATTATGAGTATTTACAAAATAGTGTCCATAATGTTTTAAACCCTCAAAATGGAGAGTATTCATCCGAGGAGTTTAAAGCACTTGTTGAAAAGTTTTGGACTGCTTTTAATGCAGAATATGGCAACTCAGAAGAAACGAAGGCTAATAGTGAAGAGACAAACAGTGCTGTTGAGGAGTTTTTACAAAAACTTCGTGAGCTTGGAGCGGCTAGATTTTTGCATGAGTTGAATCAAGAAAAAATTGAGGAGCAAGTCGAAAAGTATCGTGCACAACTCATTCAAAATATGGATAAGAATTCCATGAGTATGGATGATATAGAAAAACTTGTGCAAGATTTTAAAAAACAACTGCTCGAACAGTTACAGCTTATAGCTGAACAAGAAAAGTCTATGAAAAGTGCTGACTACTTTGAAATAAAATCATCACTATTACAAAATAAAGATGAACATCAAGAAGAGCTATTAGAGCTCCTTTTGGCACAAATTACTAGGGGTTCTTCAAGTAGTGAATTAGAGAAGCTTTAAAAACCTCTTTTTTTAGGCTCAATGTAGTCCTCTCCACGTTCTTCTATTCTTCTAAACTTATCTACAAAAAGTAGCATAACCGGTAGAACAAAAAGGTCAGTTAAAAGTGATAGTGAGATAAGCATAGCACTATACCTTCCTATGAGTTGCAAAGAGTGTACTTGTGAAAAAGAAAGAGACGCAAAGACTAAAATAAGAATGGTTGAACCTATGATGACAGGAATACCTGCATAAAAAAACATCTTTTCCAATGTATGTTTTTGAGAACGTCCAAAGTATCTTAGTCTAAAATATTTAAAGGCAAAATGTATAGTTGCATCAGAAGCAAGTCCTAAAGAGATAGTCATAGCTATGAGCATCTCAAGACTGAGTGGAATACTCAAAAGACTTACTATGACTCCAAACCAGAGTATAGGTATTACGTTTATAGTAAGTCCTACAAATATCATTCCTCTTGAGCGAAATATCCATCCCGTAACTAATCCAATAATTATAAGTGCCCAAAAAAGAGAACTGGCAAGTAAAATTGTCTGTCCATATTTGGAGATTCCAAGGAGTGTCTCATCATCAATGAAGTAGAGTTCTATACCATCGTAGTGCATGAGCCAGTCTAAAAGTTCAAGTTTATTAATGTCAAAGAGGTTAATCTCTACGTTAAGACTGTTTTCATCAAAATATTTTTCACTAAGATTATAGAGATCCATATAAAAAAGTGCTTGAAGCAAGGCTTCATTGTCTAGTTCTTCCGTTTGTGTGTTGGCTTCATTGAGAGTTGTAACTATACTTGCAAGTGAGTTTACATCTCCAAGTTCGTCTTCAAAACGCTCCTGCATATCTACTGTAAATTTCTCAAGTGAATGAATCAGTTCTAAATTTATCTCTTTGTATGGAATTTTTAACTCAATTTGCTCATTTTTTACTGGAAGTTTGAAAAAAGAGTTTGTTTTTGAGCTGATAAAATAGGCTCCAATAATGAGTAAAAGGTAAGTAACAGAAAGAAATCCAAAGAGGAATTTTTTTGAATAATGCAGTTCATTTGAAGCAAGTAAATAGCCCAGTTTTGCATAAGGAACGTGAGTGTGTTTCAACTCGAAATGACTGAGATATGCTGGAAGAACAGTAAGGTTAAGTATATATCCCATGATGGAAGAGATAATAACACTTAGACTTAAAAGCTTAATGATGTCAGAGTCAAGTAGTACAAGTGAACCAAGTCCAAGTGCTGTTAAAATTGATGTCCACATGGCTGGAGTCATACTTCTGTTGAGCATTTTTCTGATGGCGTTTAGCTTGTTTGTTCTGTACTGAGAAACGTGCCATCTATAGTAAAAGTAAAGATATTCAACTAAAGTAATACTAATGGTAATAAAAGGCATTGTGATATGAATAGTATAAATATCTGTCAGCATTATAATAATGCTAAAGGTTAAAACAGTTGAGAGTGTTATGAGCAGTATTCCGCCAAGAGTCGAGATGTAGTTTCTAAAGAGTATACGAAAGATGAGAGTTGTAACAGCGATAAAAACAGCGGCATAAAAGAGTATGCTCCACCAGTTTATCTCATTTGTTGTTGCTATATATTCATAAGTACCGGGAATATTTAGTTTACTAAGTTCCAGTGGTTTATTTGTACTAATAAAAAAGTAAAACTTCTCAAAGCCCTCATCAACCACGTTACAGTACTCGTTATGTATCTCTTTTACAAGTTTTTTTAGTTCAAAAGAGTTGAGTTTTGAGCTGTTGACAACCACTACAAGTTCAGAATCTTTCTCTTTTTGTGTTTGAATAAAGTCATTACTAAAGAGTGAAGAGACTTTTGTAACTCCATCGAGTTTGCGTATCTGTTCATGAAGCCCTTGCAGCTGTTTGAGTGTTGCATCATCGAGTGTATCCACAGTAACAATAAGTTTTTCAAGGGAGTAAGTTTGTAAATTTTGTGTTTGTGTTTTTTGTAGCTCTTTAGAGTCATTGAGCCAAAACAGTTCATCTGAAGAGAGAAATTTTGGTTGGTATAAAAAGCCAAGAAGCATTGCTAAGAGAATATAGAAAAGAATAATTGGTTTTCTATATTCAACAACTCTGTCAAGGTATCTATTTATATTCGGTGTATTGTAATACATTCTCTACTCCTGCACTAGTAGGAAAGGGCGTTTGTTAACATGAAGGTGACGTGCAACTTCTGCAATGCTATGAACTGTTTTTTGTGTTGTCACAGATGGCTCACTTTCTAGTTTTGCATCTTGAAGCATAATGTCAAGAAGTGTGTTGAGAGGTTGTGAAGAGTCATAAACTGCTGCGACACTTTTTTGTGAGTGAAGTCTTGGAATAGAGTAGAGGTAGATTGCATAACTATATTTTTCAAGCATATTTTTGCTGTTTGCTATAGTCGCTAAAAACTTCCTTGAATAAGGGCATAAAGGGTCTAAAAAGACATGCACCATCTTCTCACCAGAACCATATAAAATAGCGCTGTTTTGTATATTTACAAGCTCTTTTATAGAGAGTTCATAAGGCACTACAGAGCTTTTGTGTGGTTCGTTTGCATAAGCAATATGAATAATAAAATAGAGTAAAAATAAAAACTTCATAATACCTGATTATAATAAAAAATTATTACATGTGTATTACATCATTGTATAGTTTTTAGTCACAAGTATAAGTGTAAACTATCTTAAGTCTACAAGTGCGAGACAAAAAGCGATATTTTCATGAGAGATTTTTCGTATAGCCTCTTGCATAGTGCTACCTGTTGTGACTATATCATCAACAAGAATGATTTGCTTTTTTGGTAGATAACGTAAGTTGAAATTTCGTGGATTTTTTTGTCTAAAGTATTTTGATTTTCCAGAGTAAGAGAGGTGTGATTTTGCTCGTAACATATTGTACAGAGGTGAAATATGTTGCGAATGGAGCGCTTTTGTTAGTATAGCAGTGTGAGAGTAGCCATTGCGAACATGGTCATCAATGCCGATTGCATCATACTGCTCGCTACTTTGAAACTCTTGTGCAAAAAGTGCCATTGAGTTTTCAGCGAGAAGTTTATAAATATACTCTCCCACGTCTGTATGTTTTGTATGGAGAAGAGTTTTTATCTCTTCGTATTTATAAAAAGAGATGAGCTCGATGTCATGATAGATTTTTTGTTTACGAATTTGAGGGCTAAGATAGTTTATTTGACAGTTTTTACAGATATGTGAGAGTGAAAAAGTCTCACACATCATGCAGTGCATTTTAGTCCATTTTGAGTACAGACATAAATGCTTCTTGCGGCAGTTGTACCTTTCCAATAGATTTCATACGTTTTTTACCTGCTTTTTGTTTTTCAAGGAGTTTACGTTTACGAGTAATATCTCCTCCATAACATTTAGCAGTTACATTTTTCCCCATAGATTTTACCGTTTCACGTGCTATAACCTGGCTTCCTAGAGAGGCTTGAACTGCCACCTCGAAGAGTTGGCGAGGAATAAGCTCTTTCATATTTTTTACAAGTACACGTCCACGAGAGAGGGCTTGATTTCTTGGTACAATGACAGAGAGGGCATCAACTGCTTCACCAGCAACTTTAATGTCAAGTTTGACAAGATCACCAACTTTAAAGTCTATAGGTTCATAGTCAAAAGAGGCATACCCTTTTGAGATAGATTTTAGCGTGTCATAAAAGTCCACAACTATCTCATTCATCGGCATTTCATACTCAAGCATAACTCTGTCTTCATTGAGATAGTTCATTTTAGACTGAGTTCCACGTTTATTGACTAAAAGTGTAATAATATTTCCAAGATACTCACTTGGAGTAATAACAGTCGCTTTCACATACGGTTCTTCAATTCTGTCAATCTTTTGTACTGGTGGCAATTCATAAGGATTTTGTACATCAACTTGTGAGCCATCAGTAAGGTAAACTTTATAGATAACTGAAGGTGCTGTAGCAATGAGTTCAAGGTCATACTCACGTTCAAGTCTCTCTTTGATAACCTCCATATGGAGCATTCCAAGAAAACCAACACGAAAACCAAAACCAAGTGCAACTGAAGTCTCTGGCTCATAAGAGAGAGATGAGTCATTGAGTTTGAGTTTATCAAGTGCTTCACGAAGGTCCTCAAACTTATCTGTATCTATTGGATAAATTCCTGCAAATACAAATGGTTTTGCAGGCTCATATTTACTTACAGGCTCAAGGGCTGGATTTTTAGCATCAGTTATTGTATCGCCAACACTTACTACGCTTACCTCTTTAAGACCAAGCACAACTATACCGATTTCACCAGTATCTATAGCAGATGTTTTAATCTTTTTCTTTGGATGCGGATACATTAAATCAAGAACCTGGTGTACTTCACCATTACTCATAAGTTTAATGTTTTGTCCTTTTGTTATCTTGCCATCAAATACACGCACGAGTGCAAGTGCACCGAGGTAAGTGTCAAACCAAGAGTCATAAATAATCGCTTTTGTTGTAGCACTTGGATCACCAACTGGTGCAGGAACTCTGTCAACTATAGCGTCTATAAGCTCACGAATTCCTATTCCAGTTTTTGCAGAAACCAAGCAAGCATCTGTAGCATCAATTCCAATTGCTTCTTCTATCTCTTCTGCAACTCTTTCAGGCTCTGCAGCTGGAAGATCAATTTTGTTAATTACAGGAATTAATTCTAAATTATTGTCAAGTGCAAGATAAACATTCGCAATAGTCTGTGCCTCAACGCCTTGCGCAGCATCAACAATTAAAAGTGCACCATCTGAAGAAGCAAGTGATTTACTTACCTCGTATGAGAAGTCAACGTGACCCGGAGTGTCTATAAGGTTAAGAATGTAATGCTCTCCATCTTTAACATAGTCAAGACGTACAGATTGTGCTTTAATGGTAATACCACGCTCTTGCTCGATATCCATAGTATCCATCATCTGTTTCGTAAGTTCACGCTCACTTACAGAGCCGCACTCTTGAATAATCCTGTCAGCCAGGGTACTTTTTCCGTGGTCAATGTGCGCGATAATAGAGAAGTTTCTAATGTTTTTCAATTATATTCCTATTGAATAAAAGTTTTCTTTATGCAAAAAGAGAGTTAACGCTTTCGTTGTGATACACACGACGAATAACCTCTGCAAAAAGAGGTGCAACAGTAAGTACTTTAATGTACTGGTGCGGTTTTGTCTCTAAAGTGTTTGTAATTATAAGCTCGTCAAGCTCACCACAATCAAGGTTTTCATAGGCTTTACCACTTAAAACACCGTGTGTAGCACAAGCCATAACAGAAGTAGCTCCCTTGTTTTTAAGTGCAGTTGCCGCTTTTACCATTGTTCCAGCAGTATCAACCATATCATCAATCATAATAACGTCATACCCGTTTACATCACCGATAATACCCATAACTTCAGCTTCATTTGCTTTTTCACGACGTTTGTCAACGATAACCATATCAAGACCAAGACGCTTTGCAAAATAACGTGCACGTGCAACACCACCGATATCTGGAGAAGCTACGATAGGGTTTTTAAGGTTTTTACTTTTGATGTACTGCTCAAACGTGATAGAACCATAAAGGTTGTCAACAGGAATATCGAAGAAACCTTGAATCTGTCCAGCGTGTAAGTCTATTGTTACGACCCTGTCAATTCCAGCTGTTTCATACATATTTGCAACAAGTTTTGCAGTAATTGGTACACGAGGTGCAGCTTTTCTATCTTGTCTTGCGTAACCATAGTATGGTACAACAGCAGTAATACTCTGTGCAGATGAGCGTTTAAGTGCATCTGTCATAATGAGAAGTTCCATAAGATTGTCGTTTGATGGGGCACCAGTAGATTGAATAATAAAGACATCGCGACCGCGAACTGATTCTGAAATTTGAACGGAAATCTCTCCGTCACTAAACTTTTTTACATCGGCTTGTGCCAATGGAACGTCTAAGATTTGGCAAACCTCTTTTGCAAAATTCGTGCTAGCAGAACCAGCAAATATCTTGTAACCGCGCATGATTATTCCTTGGATATGAGTCTATTTAATAGCGCGATTATACAAAAACTCTTCTGAGGATTTGGTAAAAGAGAAAAAGCTCTGTTCCTAAACTGCTTTTTCAGAGCGAAAGAGAACAATTAAAGCACTAAAGAGTGCTCCTAAAAAGACTATGGAGTAGCCTGTTGGCAAATCATAGAAGTAAGAGAGAACGATTGCTAAAATACCAAAAAACCATCCAAAGTAAAAACTAAAAAGAAGAGGTTTTTGAGTAGTGAGCGTTCTTGCAACAAGTGCAGGTGCAATAAGTAGTACAAAAACTACAAGTACACCAGCAAGTTCGACTGAGGAGCTGACAGTTAAAGCGAGGAGTGAAAAGAAAAGTAAATCTTTTAAAAAACCTTTGACACGTGGATAGAGTTGCCAGATAAGTAGTGCAACAAGCAGGTAAATTAAAGCACTTTTGATTACATCTTCTATAGGTGTAAAGAGTATATCACTTGCAAGAAGAGATTTAAAGTGTTCCATACCCTCAGAAGAGTGTGAGAGTACCATCATAATGCCACTTGCACCTAAAACATACAATAGTCCTATAAAGGCTTCGAGTTTGATGTTTCGCTGTGAGGCAATAGCAATTAAAAATGCACTTAACAGTGCAAAGGAAAGTGTAAGAGGGTAAAAGTACTCTTCATGAAAATAGCCAAGACTTATAGCAGAACCAAGTGCAGCAAATTGTGCAATCGCAAGGTCTGTAAAAATAATTCCCTTCTCTAAAACACGGAGTCCAAACCAAGAGTGAATCATTACAAGTATAATGACTAAAAGAATTGGAATAAGTAAAATATCGCTCACTGCATAGCTCCAGTTAAATAATCAAAAAGGGATGTGAGGTCTTCGATACTATCGAGTGCAGAAATATCATGAGGCATTAGAATGATTTTAATGCCTGTTTTCTCTTGTATAAACTCTGCTGTTTTTGTAGAGTGATAAACGTCGTGTAAAATACAGCAAGGCTTCTGCTCTTTAATAAGTTTGATTAATTCTATAGTGTGTTTTGATGAGGGTGGAATACCCGGAAGAGGTTCAATAGTAGCTAAGTTATTGAGACCATAAGCCTTGTTGAAATATGCAAGATTGTCGTGAAACTGAATAACCTTCAGCCCTTTTTTTGACTCCATTTTAGTCTGCCATTCAAGAAGCTTTTTCTCCCACTTTTCTTTAAATGAAAGAAGGTTTGTATTATAGATTTCACTGTTACTTGCATCTAGTTTTGTTAAAAAATCTTTGATAACTTCTGCAAGTGTAATGACATTAGCAGGATTGAGATGAAAATGGGGATTTCCATCAGGGTGAATGTCTCCACCTGAGCGGTCAACACTGTTAGGCTTGTTTATCAGCTCTATATGTTGTGCAAGGTTTAAAAAACTACTTGCATTGGGTGTTACTTTATTGTTACCTGCTCGACGAATGAGAGGTGGCAACCAGCCAATCTCAAGCTGAGCACCATTCATAATGAGTGCATCGGCATTTCTTACTTTTGTAATGAGAGAAGGTCGTGGAACTACGAAGTGAGGATCCCAGTTTCCTTTGGCTAAAACTTCTACATCTACATGTTCGCCACCAATCTCTTTAGTAAGAGCACCAATGTATGGGTAAGTTACCGCAATATTGAGTGAGGCAAAAAGAGAGAGTGGCAAAAGCAATAATATAAGAAGTTTTTTCATGACTTTACCTTAAAAATCGTGTGCCCCATGTGCACCGATAGAGATATTGGCTTGAAGCATAAAAGTATCTATATGCTGTTGCTCGCCATCTTCGTTGTAGAGTGCATTGTTACGGTTATACTGGAATCGAAAACGTGCGAACTCACTTGTGTGATACTCTATCATAGCCGAGTATTTGTCCATATTATCTGGTGCAAATGCCTCAGGTCCGTTTTTTACAATTTCATTTTTTACAAATGCATCATAGCGTATTCCAAATCTCCAGTTTGTGTCGTGTGCATAGATGAGTTGAGAGTAAAATCCTGCTTGCTTTTTGAGTAGAGGTGTAGAGCCTGTGACTGTCACGTTTTCATCCACACTGTACTGTGTCCCATCCATATCTCTGTAGAGATACTCATTTTGAAATTTCAGATAACTGTATGAGTCAAAATAGTGTTTTACTAAAAAGTCAGCACCATAAATTTGACTTACTCCACTAAAAGCGTGTGGAGACTCTTCATCTTCTGTATGGTCAATTCGTGACTCGCCGTATACATAAGATAGACCACCTAAAAATGTTGTATCCCCTACATCAAAAGATGATTTTAAATATGCCACGTAAAGAGATGGTGCTGTTGCACCTTTGGCTACAGGATCTTCTGGGTCTCCGATAGTTTCATTGCCAAACATCTGCTCGTTAGTTCCTTGAAGAAGCTCAAAACCTGCCATAAGGTAAAAGGGTGTCGGTGCTGTCCATTGTAGTTGTGCTCCAACTTCATTAATACCGTGCATTCCTAAAAATGACTCATAAACTAAAGGCATATCCCCAAAATCCCAGAAGTGGTGGTGTTGTACGTTGATGTATCCAAAGTTTGAGAGAAATTTTCCCCCTTTAAAGCGAAAACCGTGTTCAAGTGCAGTTGAAGTAAAATATGCTTCCTCAATTGCAAAGCCATTTTCAGACATGTGAAATACACCTTCCATGCTGAAATAAGGGTCTACATTACTTGTTAAAATAAGCTCTGCATAGTTGAGATTAAAACCCTCTTTAGCATTATATGTAGCGTGAGTAGCACCATCGTGTCCATGCGAACCTAAAAGCCCATGAGCAATTCCAGGAACTTCAAAATGACCCACTTCATCTGGGTCTGCATTTCTTGTAACGTATGATGTATCAAGCACAAGCGAAATATCTGGAATGTATTTTGACTGGTCGAAAGTTCTTTTCTCTGTTGGGAGCAGTATATTTTCTGCATAAACTAAAGTTGCACATAGTGCAGTTGTCAGTAATATTTTTTTCATAATTATCCTAATTTGTATTATTTATATATTTTGTTTTATGTAAGAAGTTAGAATAAGTAAGGTGGTGCGCGTGCGGTGAGTTTAGTATTTCTCTGTAGGGAAATAAATTTTTTTGGAGCAAGAAGAATTTTTTGAGAATAATTTTCTAGTGATGATAGGTATACTGTCTCTACGGGAATATCTGCATGTGAAAGTTCAGATGCAATAGTACATACCTTACAATCGTCATGTTTTGCAGTATCATGGTGATGATGTAGAGTACCTAAAAGTGTCGCTAGAAGAAAGAGAACACTAAAATACTTTCTCAAATAAGTCTTTATCATAAATGGAATTATAGCACAAAAGCTTAGAGTAGCTTTTGTGCACGAATAAGTGTAGAAAATAGGATGGCAGTTTTATCTATATGGGCACTTTTCATTTTTAATTCACTCTCTAAGAGAAGTTCATGAAGTTTTGAGTAGGTGTTGGGTTTAAATTTTAAAGAGAGTTTAGACTTCTCTTCAACAACAAATCCTGGGGCAGAATAGCCTAAAATATCCATTGCATTTGGAGCACCGTTTACACGGATGTAAATATTAAAAAGATAGAGCTGCGTAAGATAGGCAGTGATTGCTGTTAGAATGCGTATCTCATCTTCTCCATGTTCTAGAAGATTTTGTAAATCCTCTTTAAAATCTTTTTTATGGAGGATTTTTTTTATAAAGTCATCCAAGTTTACCTCTGCAAGTCCAAAGACAAGAGTATCTACATCTTTTGTTGTAATAGCTCGCTTAAATACTTGAAACTTCTCTATCTCATTGCAGGCAAGAGCAACATCTCCATTATGAATATGTAAAATATGTGCAATAGTGTATTTGTCTATATTTACACCCTTGTCCTGTGCGACACTTAAGACTATATTTTGCGCTTCATACTCTTTTGGATGAAAAAAACGTACAGACATCGTCTCTTTAGAGCCAAAAGCTTTTTTGTTGTTATACGTTTTATGATCACTGCCGTAGTAAGCGTAGACAAAAACATTTTCGGCGTTTTTCTCACACAGTTCTAAAAGTGTGTCCAACTCTTTTTTAGGAACTTTTTTTTCGCTTTTGATAATTAGAATATTTCTATCTCCAAAAAGAGATGCTTGTGAAAGATGCGCTTTTGCGGAGTTAAAGTCGTATTCATCATGATAAAAAGTAAGTATGTTTGCATTTTCTATATTTGTCAACAAACGTGTGTACATATCTATAAGAAAGACACTTTCGCCAAAAAAAACAAAAGAGTTTGAGACACTCCCTTGGGCTATGTGTTTGTCAAACTCGCCTTTATACATCAACTCGCTCAACTAGAGTAGCAAAAATGAGTGCTCGTGCAATATCTACTCTTTCAATTTTTACTCTGACATCTTCAAAAAGTACGGCAGGAGTGGTAGATATAATGTTGAGTCGTGCACCTACGATTTCATCATGCAAGTCTGCTTTGAGTTCAGGGTCAGTAGCACTTATACGTGCGTTAAACTCTTCACCTATGTGAAGTTTTGCCCAACGTGCATACTTTCTCTGTTGAAATTCTAATTCTATTTTTGTTGCTTCTCGCTCTTTTTCACTGATAGTCATAGAGAGTGCTTCGATGTTACGTAAAACGTAAGAACCCTCTTTTGTATCCTCTGCAGCTATCGCTTTTAAGAGTCTGTGTACAATGAGATCTGAGTAGCGGCGAATAGGTGAAGTAAAGTGAGTATAACGTTCAAAACCAAGACCAAAGTGTCCTGAGTTAAGAGGAGCATAACGCGCTTGCATCTGAGAACGAATTATGAGTGTATCAACTTCTGATTCAAGTCCCATCTCTTTTGCTTGTTTTTGAATATTTGTGATAGTCTCTTTGATAGTTGTTTTAATATCAATATTCATACCAATCCCAGCAAGTTCTTGGTATAGAATTTGGAGTTTACTCTGTGAAGGGGGTTCGTGAATTCTAAAGATGCCACGTTCAAACTGTTTTGCAGCTTCTTTATTTGCCAGAAGCATACAGTCTTCAATAAGTGCGTGTGAAGGAGTCTCTTCTGCTTCTTCTGTTGCAAGTAGGTTGAGGTCTTCATCTAACTCCATTTCTATCTCTGTAGAACGGAAATCGTAACCTATTTTAAGACGTTTTGCACGGAGGGCATCAGTCACAACTCTTAACTTTGTAAGACTTGCAAATATACGCGTTTCATCTTCATTTTTAGCTTGTAGCTCACCTTCAAAATAGGCGTCAATTTCTTCATAATTAAAACGACGTTTTGAGTGAATTATAGCCTCATATACTGATGATGATTCAACTTCAAGGGTATCCATATTCAAGTTCATCTCAAAAACGTAAGCGAGTCTGTCTATATGTGGTTGCAGGGAACAGAGTGTCTCACTGAGTTGACGTGGAAGCATAGGAATAGAGCGGTGTGGAAGATATATTGAAAAGCTTCTGTAGATGGCTTCATCATCCAAAGCACCAAAAGGTTTTACATACTCACTTACATCAGCAATTGCAA
Source organism: Campylobacterales bacterium (assembly GCA_016938175.1). Taxonomy (GTDB): domain Bacteria; phylum Campylobacterota; class Campylobacteria; order Campylobacterales; family Sulfurimonadaceae; genus Sulfurimonas. Next base: position 35,940 of record JAFGVE010000035.1, on the reverse strand, counting down.
CGTAAAGCTTTTTATTTGTATCATCCCAACATATTGCATCATCAAAATCTTTTGCAGTGACAGGGTCTATAGTACAAAAATCAAGTTCACGTAAATCTTTTCTCTTTGGATATTTTGCAGCATTTACAGGTTCAAAAGATTTAGCAATGGCAAGTACATCTTCTTCAAAGTCATCATGCTTGTTAAACTGAGCTAGTACAATTTTTTCATCAACGGCAGGGTCTTCAATATTGCCAAGTTTTTCCATAACGGCATTCTCTTGGTTACTGATTTTAAAGACATCGCCTACTTCATGTTGTGCTAGCTCTTCGGTAGACATCTCTGCACCGATTGGATACTCTGTTTTTAAGTCTACTAAAGATCTGTGAGAGTCTTTCTCTATGATGTAAGCGATTCCATAACTCTCTTCACGCCCGACAATTTCCGCAATTTTTGCAGAGGGAGTACCTGGTTTGCCAAGGAGTCTTTGTGCAATGATAAGATCACCCTGACGTGCCGCGCCAAGTTCACTCTCTCCAATGAACAAATCACGAATGTTTTCACCGATTACATGAAGATAGGCTGTACCTTTTTGAATGACTCCAAGTGTACCAGCACGGTATTTAGAGTTAAATTTGTATGTATCGTCTTTTTTTGTAAGGTATTTTTTTGCGAGCCAGTTTTGCACATAAGGCATCTCATCGTCGCTAATGTCAAGCTCACTCAAGCCAAGAGTGAGTCTTATAAGTAAATTTTTCAACTCTTTTAGAGTCTCGCATTCTCTATGGCAGTATTGAAGCTATCCATATCGAGTCCGTATTTTTCCACAAGTTCAGTAGCAGCTGCAACGCTTTCATCTGTTATAAGACCATTCATTGGAACGGCAGTACGTACTACATGTAAAATAGATGCTGCTCTTTGATACTCTTCTTTTGCATTTTGTGGGTCTTGACAGTGTTTAATAACCTCTACTAGTCCCTCTTCAAATTTCCATTGTGCAAAAATAGAAGCACTTACTTCTGGCGTGTCTACACCGACAACTTCTTTCTCAGCAGCATCTACATCCCCAAGTTCTGCAAGAACACTCTGGAACTCTTCTACTTTGCCTTCACTCATAAGCTCTTGCGCTATAAGTACTTTTCCGATTTCAACTAAAAAAGCTGCGGGAGAGAGAATACCAAGAAGTTTATTCTCTTTTTTGATACACCATGAAGTCATTAGGGCATGTTGTTTTTTTGAAAGAGAAGAGAACATCTCATTGCTAAGTTTATATGGTGAAAGGTCAAGTGCAAAACTCTTTTTAACAATAGATGCAAGCGCAAATCCACGTACAGTTCCCATCCCAAAGAGACCAACTGCTTGGCTAATTGCGTTTATTTCACGTGAAAATCCATAAAGAGGAGAGTTCGCTGCTTTTAAGATGTCAGCAGTTAAAAGAGGGTCTTTTTCAAGAATCTTAACCATGTCGTTAAAGCTACTGTCGGGATCTTGGTAAACAACTTCAATCTGCATTGCAGATTCTGGAAGAGGTGGGAGTTGCTTGATTTTTTTGAGTATTTCTTCTGTCATGAGTTTTCCCTCTTTTACAATTAGTGTATAAGTTTAATGCATAATTATAGTCTCTCTAAATAAATTCATACTGAATATTTACAAAAAACTGTTATTATTTTTTTCAATTATACACGAGAAAAGGATAGAAAAAATGCAAAGAGAAGCAATGCTTATACAACTTGGTTATGCTCCAAATGATGCTTTGGTAAAACAACTTGAATCTATAGAGAGTAATACTCCTGGATACGAGAAAATCCAAAAGCACATTATGGACTTACATGACCATTTAAAGGTAAACAATGCTTATGTGGCTCTATCAAACTCAAATGAAAGATTTAAAATTAAAATTGAGTCTTCAACACCTGAACTTGCACAAGAAGCACATGAAAAAGTACAACACTTCAGCGAGAAGTTCAAAGTGTCTGTTAGAAAGTTGGAAAATAAAGAAACTTACTATATAGAAGGATTCTCTCACTAACGAGAGCAATATGGTTGAGCCAATGAGTCTGGAGGGGTATGACCTCCTTGTAGCAGAGTTTAAATATCTCCTAGAAAAAGAAAAACCCAAAGTTGCACATGAAAAGCTTGTTGCTGCAGCTTTGGGTGACAGAAGTGAAAATGCAGACTATCAAGCTGCAAAAGAGAAGTTACGCTTTATAGATAAACGCCTCTTTTACCTCAATAAAATGATTCAAAATTCCAAAATTATTGACCCATCTCTACATTCACATGAACGTGTCTCTTTTGGGAGTACGGTAAGACTTTTAGAAATTGAGAGTGATGAAGAAGAGAGCTACACAATTTGTGGTGTTTTAGAGAGCGAACCAGAAAATGGTCTTATCTCCGTGCACTCTCCACTTGCAAAGGCACTACTTGGAAAATCTGTTGAAGATGAGTTTAAGATAAAGCTTCCTAAGGGATTTAAAGAGTATGAAGTCCTTTCAATAGAGTACATCAATATTTTCTCTCTTAAGAAGAACATTCGTAGTGTTAAAGAGTTTGCGTTTCATTAAAAACAAGGGCTTCTTTAGATAAAATACCCTTTTACAACAAAGGAAGAAGATGTCATTTGAGAAACTAGGACTGATAAAACCACTCTTAAAAGCTATAGAAGAGTTAGGCTATGCTGAGCCAACAACAGTACAAAAGCGTGCCATTCCTTTGGTACTTTCAAAAAGCGACATTTTTGCAACTGCACAGACAGGTACTGGTAAAACTGCTGCTTTTGCACTTCCAATACTTCATAAATTACGTAAACCAAGTTTAAGTACAGGAGTACGCGCTGTTATTTTAGCTCCTACTCGTGAACTATCTGTGCAGATATTTGAAGATATCAACTCTTATGCAAAGTATATGGAAGTGGAGACTATGATACTTGTGAGTGGGAAAGATTTAGAGAAGCAAAGAGCACGTTTAAAATCTGGTGTGGACATTCTTATAGCAACGCCTGGAAGACTTTTGGAACATCTTGAAAGTGGTCTTACTCTTGATAGTGTTGAAGTATTTGTACTTGATGAAGCAGACAGAATGCTTGATATGGGTTTTACAAAAGATATACGTAAAATACACCCACTTTTACCTAAACGTCATCAAACGCTTTTATTCTCTGCAACATACAGTGATAAAGTGCGTAAGCTCTCAAAACTTATTTTAACGAAGCCTGCATTTATAGAAACAGCAAAGAAAAATACAACGGTTGAGACGATTAATCAGGTTGCCTATCTGGTTGATGCCAATAGAAAAGCAGAACTTTTAGCTTACATCATTGGTTCAAGAAACTTCCCTCAGGTACTTGTATTTACACGAACAAAAGTGAGTGCTGATGAACTTGCCGTTGAGTTGCAAAAAGATGGATTAAAAGCGGGTGTTATTCATGGTGACAAGACAAAGGCAAATCGTCTTAAAACACTCAATCAGTTTAAAGAAGGAGAGTTTCGTGTACTTGTAGCCACAGATATCGCCTCACGTGGACTAGATATTGAAGAACTGCCATATGTAATAAACTATGAATTGCCTTCCATCCCAGAAGATTATGTACATAGGGTTGGAAGAACCGGACGAGCAGGAAGAGAAGGGGAGGCAATCTCACTATTAGATGTATATGAGAAGTACGATATTCGTAGTATAGAAAGATTAATAGGAGAAAAAATTCCTCAAGAGCTTGTTGAAGGGTTTGAGCCAGACCCAACCATACGAAGAAAAGATGTAGATGAGGTCAAGCTCAAAGCGGAACATAAAAATCCGCATGCAAAAAAAGAGCGTCAGTACAATAAAAACACAAGTAAAGTGCCAGCTACACGTAAACAGCTTAAAGTTCAAAGTAAAAAACGCAAGACAACAAAAAGAGACTAATTTTTTAAATTATAGACTTGCATAAGGAATGTCCATGGTTACAGTAAATTCGTACGGTGCAACACAGGAGGTGACAGGTTCATGTCATCTTTTGGAGATTGATGGGATTAAAATTCTTGTTGATTGTGGGATGTTTCAAGGAGAAGAGGAGTCTTTTAATGAGCGTCCATTTACATTTAATCCTGCTGATATTGACTATTTGTTTATAACGCACGCACACCTTGACCATGTCGGGCGTATACCAAAGCTTGTGAGAGAAGGCTTTAGAGGAAAGGTATACACTACACAGGCAACTATGGATTTAGCTTATATAGTTTTACTAGACAGCGTAAAAATCATGAATGAAGATTTTGCTACAAAGTATAAAAAAGCTGCGAGAAGAGATGAAATAAGTACACTGCAAAAACCACTTTATGAGCCTCTAGATGTACAAAATACATTTACGATTTTGGAATGGGTGAATCCCGAATATGATAAATTTTATGATTTATGTGAAGGGATTAGTTTTAGTTTTAAAAATGCCGGACATATACTTGGAGCGGCTTTTATAGAGTTTTTTTATATGGATGAAGGGAAGTCTCACTCTGTTATTTTTTCCGGAGATATAGGAAACAGTAATGGTCTTGTTCTTTTAAAACTTGCAAATGCTAAAAGAGCAGAGACACTTTTTATAGAGTCAACATATGGTGATAGAGAACACCGTCCCATAGAAGAGACACTCAGCGAGTTTAAAGAGACTATACTCTCGACCTTGCAAGCTGGGGGAGTTGTGATGATTCCCTCTTTTGCAATTGAGAGAACACAAGAGATACTCTGCATATTAAAAGATATGTATAACAACTCACTCCTACCACATACAAAAATATTTTTAGATAGTCCTATGGCAAGTAAGGCAACAGATGTATATACAAATCATCTGCACCATCTGAATTATAAATGTCAGGAGAGCTATAAAGAAGACGGAAATGTTTTTGATTTTGAAGCACTTGTGTATACACTTAGTGCAGAGGAGTCTAAGGCTATCAATGAGATAGAATCAAACGCTATTATCATTGCAGGGAGTGGTATGTGTAACGGTGGACGTATTACACACCATTTTAAGCATCGTATTTGGAATGATAAAAATAGTGTGATTTTTGTCGGTTACCAAGCTGTGGGGACTATAGGTCGTGAAATAGTTGATGGAGCAGAGTGGATAAATCTTTATGGTGAAGATATTATAGTAAAAGCAAAAGTACACACTATAAATGGTTTTTCTGCTCACGCTGATAGAAGTGGAATGCTCACTTGGATGAAGAAAATAGAGGGCTTAGAAAAAGTTTTTATTATTCACGGTGAGAAAGAGGCGCAAAAGAGTTTTAAAGAGAGTATAGAGAGTGAGCTTTCACTTCCCGCTGAGATAGTTGAATACGCCAAAGAGATAGTGCTTTAGTGTTTGAAAATTTTCAATTTTCAATTTTGTATAAAGACGAGTATATCGTTGCTGTAAATAAACCGAGTGGCCTTTTAGTTCATAAGTCTATGATAGACAGACATGAAATTTACTATGCTATGAAAATTTTGCGAGATCAACTTGGACAGTGGGTCTATCCTGTACATAGACTTGACAAACCAACTTCTGGTGTTTTACTTTTTGCCTTAGATAAAGAGAGTGCTAGAGAACTCTCCGAACAGTTTAAAGCACACTCAATTATAAAAAAATATATCGCTGTTGTCCGTGGTTATACAGAAGTAAGTGGTACGATAGAGCATGCACTTAAAGAGAAGCTTGACAAAATAGCTGATAAAGATGCTGCAGAGACAAAAGAGGCACAAGAAGCAGTTACTCAGTATAAAAGAGTAGCAACAGTTGAGATAGATGCAGCAGTTGGGAGATATGACAAGACACGATATTCACTTGTTGAGTTATTGCCACAAACGGGTAGAAAACATCAACTTAGAAGGCATTTAAAACATATAAATCATCATATATTGGGTGACACAAAGTATGGAAGAGGGGAGCACAATAAATTTGTACGACAAAACTACGATATGCAAAGGCTTCTTTTACATGCTCTTTCTTTAGAAGTTTTACACCCTAAAACACAAGTAAAGCTCCGTTTTGAAGCACCTCTAGATGAGACATTTTTAAATATCTTTGCTGTTTTTGGTTGGAAATATTAGATTACTTCTAACTTTAAAATTGATAATGATTATTAGTATAAAAGTATTTTAAGTTTCTTTCAGCTACTATTATAATAACGATTATCAAGTAAAAAAGAATAAAGGAGCTAAATGAGAGAAGCAAAACTATAACTTTTAGTATTAACACAGATGAAGATACCTAAAGTATTGTGTTAATGCTTTGCTCATCTAATGAAGAGGTCTTAGTAACCTGATGAGTAAATCACAATATTTCAAAGCCAATACTCTCCTAATTATTGGTAACCCCTATTAATAAGATGTTTCAAAGCCAAGGTAACATTGAGCTGCCACTCTCTGTTACCTTACATAAATAAGATTTACTCTAAAAGAGATGATTCTCTTTTGCATTAAGTTTTATAAATTTACATGAGGGAGATATACAATGTCTAAAATGGGACTTTTTTATACCGGTTCATATACAAACGTAGCAGAGAGTGTACAAGAGATTCAAAAGAGACTGAGTTGTTTAGATTTGGATATGCAGGTTGTGCATAATTGTCTGCAAAAGAGTCTCTTTAAGTATGACTTACTTCTTTTTGGTATTCCAAACTGGTGTGATGGTGTAGTTGAGGATGATTGGAACTCTTACTTGGAAAATTTAACTGAGGAGCATCTTTTTAACAAAAGTGTAGCGATTTTTGGACTTGGAGAAGAGGAGTATTGTGAGAGTTTTGTTGACGCTATGCAAACCATTTACTCTAAAGTTTCACGTCATGGAAGTGTTATAGTCGGTACATGGCCACCTAAAGGCTATAGCAAAAATAGTGTACACAGAGTGCCTATTCATGAAAGTAAAAAGGCTTCTTGGAATCAAGTGAATGAATGGATAGAATCTGTAACACCGTATTTTAGTAAGTAGTAGAGTTGCATCTAAAGAAGTCTTGAGTGAGCTTTTTAATCTTTGGCATAGATAAAAAACCATTCCTTACATATACTTCAAGACTTCTTTAGTTGCAAGATAAACTTATTACGTTATGATTCGTAAAAAATAGAGAGTAGAGTAGTGAGTAAAATAGAAGCGATACATTTAAGAGATTATAAGAAACCTGCGTTTCAAATAGAGAGTGTACATTTAGAGTTTGACCTTTTTGAGGAGTATACAGTTGTTACAAACAGTATGCAGATAAAAAAAGTGCAAGATGATGTTGATACTCTTGTTTTAAATGCAGAAGAGTTAGAACTTTTAGAGCTTTGGCTCGATGGTTCCTCTTTAAGTACAGATGCCTATGCTGTAAAAGAGGAGTCTTTAGAAGTTTATAATGTAGCGCAAAACTTCACTCTCAAAGTAGTCAATAAAATCTATCCGCAAAACAATACAGAACTCGAAGGACTTTATAAGTCAGGAACAATTTTTTGTACCCAAAATGAGCCAGAAGGCTTTCGCAGTATAACTCCTTATTTAGATAGACCTGATGTTATGAGCTCTTTTACAACTACTGTCATAGCTGATAAAAAACGTTATCCTGTACTTTTGAGTAATGGAAATAAGGCACAGACACAAGAGTTAGGTGAACGTCATAGTGTAACGTGGGTTGATCCACATCCAAAACCTTCTTATCTTTTTGCTTTAGTTGCAGGAGATTTAGGAAGTATAAGTGATGAGTTTACAACGCTAAGCGGAGAGAAAATAGAGTTAAATATATACTGTGATAAAGGAAATGAATCCAAATGTTTTCATGCCATGAAGTCACTTAAAGAGGCAATGGAGTGGGATGAAGAGAAGTACGGTAGAGAGTATGACTTAGAGATATATAACATTGTAGCGGTTGATAGTTTCAATATGGGAGCAATGGAAAATAAGGGCTTAAATATTTTTAATTCGGCTTACGTTTTAGCGGATGAAGATAGTGCAACAGATGCAAACTTTATGGGAATCCAATCTGTTATAGCACATGAGTACTTTCATAACTGGACTGGAAACCGTATTACCTGTCGTGACTGGTTTCAACTCACTTTAAAAGAAGGACTGACAGTTTTTCGAGACCAGTGTTTCTCAGCAGATTTAAATTCAAAAGAGGTGCAGAGAATTGAAGATGTAAAAAGTCTTCGTGAACGCCAGTTTATCGAAGATGCTTCTGCAACTGCACACCCTATTCAGCCAAAATCTTATATATCTATGAATAACTTTTATACTGCTACTGTGTATGAAAAAGGTGCGGAAGTAATCCGTATGATACATACTCTTTTAGGCGAAGAGAACTATAGAAAGGCAACTGATCTTTATTTTGAAAAGTTTGATGGACAGGCAGTCACTACAAATGATTTTCTCTGGGCTATGAGTGAGGCAAGTGGAGTTGACCTATCCGCATTTGAATTATGGTACCACCAAAGTGGCACGCCAAGACTCAAAATTAGCGAAGAGTTTAAAGATGGAACTCTTTACCTAACGTTTGTACAAGAGATTCCGCTGAATGTTGATGGGGAAGAGCAAAAACCATATTTTTACCCCCTGAAAATTGCACTGATTGATAAAGAGGGAAAAGAGCTTTTAGATGAGACAATTATTATCTCAAAAACTTCAGAAACATTTAGTTTTGATGGCTTAAATGCAAAACCGCATCTCTCTGTCAATAGAGACTTTAGTGCTCCTATTATCATTGAAAAAGAGAGTGAAGATTTGGCATTTTTAATGAAACATGATGCTAATAGTTTCGCACGTTATGAGTCTGCTCAGACTTTTGCTATAGAGACGATTGAATCTATGATGAGAGGTGAGGCAATAAATAAAAACTTTGTAGCTGCATATGGACATCTTTTAGAAATAGATACTGATTTATCGTATAAAGCACTTCTACTTGAGTTGCCGACAGTCTCTACGCTTATGCAGAGAATGCAAAAAGTTGATTTTGATTCTATATATGATGCGAAAGAGAGACTTGCAAAACATTTGGCTGACTCTTTTAAAGAGAAACTTCAAGAGCTTTATAACTTGTTTCATGAGTCAAAATCTGCTTCACTTGATGCACAAGCTATGGGTAAAAGAGCCTTGAAAAATCAAGTTTTAAGAGTTTTAAGTTCTTTAGAATCAAAAGAGATAGCACTTATGGCAAAGAGCCAGTATGAAGAGTCAGTTACGATGACAGACAGAGTTGTTGCTTTAGATATTTTAGAAAATATAGATGCAGAGTTTGAAACCTATGCCCAAGCTGATTTTTATGAAAAATACAAAAGTCAAACTCTTGTTATGAATAAATACTTTTCAATTTTAGCAGCATCAAAACGTGAGGGTACTCTTGACAGAGTAATGGCATTGCAAAATGATTCTTGTTATGATGAAAAAGTTCCAAATCTTGTACGTTCACTCATAGGAGTATTTGCAAGAAACTACAAATATTTTCACTCAAAAGATGGATACGGATATAAGTTTGTTGCAGATAAGATTATTGAGATAGATACTATAAATGCACAGATGGCTTCAGCGCTTTGCGGTGCATTTAAAATCTACGGAAAGATGAATGAACAAAACAAGGCACTGATGAAACTGGAGTTAGAACGTATACTTTCTACCCAAACACTTTCAAAAAACTCTTACGAGATAGTGAGTAAAATTTTAAAAGAAAAATAATATTTTGTGATACTATTTTGATACTATTGTGATACAGTATTTGTGTAACAAGTTTGTAAAACAAAGTGTGAGGAAAAAATATGGCAAGATTGGTTGTTTTAGGTGGAGGTGTCTCAGGTCATACTGCGGCGACTTTTGCCGCAAAATGGTTGGGCTCGTCTCATGAAGTAGTAGTTGTCACTCCAAACTCTAAATGGAATTGGATTCCTTCAAACATTTGGGTTGGTGTTGGAGAGATGAGTAAAGAGGATGTAACCTTTGAGCTCGCACCTGTATATGCAAAGGCAGGTATAACATATAAGCAAGCAAAAGCAGTCTCCTTAAACCCAGAAGGTGATTTGACAAATGATTCTCCCTTTGTAACAATTGAGTATACACAAGAGGGTAGAGCAGGCGAAGTAGAAAATATTACTTACGATTATATTATAAACGCTACTGGACCAAAACTTAATTTTGGAGCTACTCCAGGTCTTGGAAACGGAAGTGAATTGGGAGAGTATACTGTTTCTGTTTGTACAGCAGAACATGCTGTTCATGCTTCGCAAAAGTTACAAAAGTGTATAGAAAAGATGAGAAATGGAGAACGTCAGAAGTTTCTTGTCGGAACAGGACACGGAATGTGTACATGTCAAGGTGCTGCGTTTGAGTATATTTTCAATATCGAACATGAGTTAAACAAAGCAGGTGTACGTCATATGGCTGACATTAAGTGGATATCCAATGAGTCATTTTTAGGTGACTTTGGTATTGGTGGTATGCACATGAAGTCAATGGGCTTTGCTGTAAGTTCAAAGATATTTGCCGAGTCTCTTTTTACTGAGAGAGGGGTTGATTGGATTATAGGAGCACATGTTTCTAAAGTTGAAGAGGGAGTTGTACATTATGAACTTCTCGATGGCACTATTGGAACAGAGAATTTTGACTTTTCTATGCTCATCCCTCCATTCGCAGGTGTTGGCTTAAAATCTTATGCTAAAGATGGTTCGGATATAACGGATGTGATTTTCGCGCCAAATGGTTTTATGAAAGTAGATGCGAAGTATGATGCTGGTGCCTATGAGAATTGGAGAGCATCTGACTGGCCGTCTACATATCAAAACCCTACTTATACAAATATGTTTGCATGCGGTATCGCTTTTGCTCCTCCTCATGCTATTTCAAAACCTATGAGTTCTCCAAGCGGCACACCGATTAATCCAACTCCACCAAGAACAGGTATGCCTTCTGGAATTATGGGTAAAGCTGTTGCTCATTCAATTTGTGACTTAATCTTAAAGGGTGAGGATGCTCCGTTACAACACGCTTCTATGGCAGATATGGGCGCTGCTTGTGTTGCTTCTGCTGGAAAAGGAATTTTTACCGGTACTGCAGCAGCGATGACAATTTATCCTGTTGTGCCTGACTTTGAAAAGTACCCGGGGACTGGTCGTGATGTGGATTATACCTTTGGTGAGATTGGACTTGCTGGACACTGGATAAAACATATACTCCACCATCTGTTTTTATACAAGGCAAAATTAAAGCCGGGTTGGACACTCATTCCAGAGTAAAATTACAATATAAATAGACTAAAGGAGATACAAAATGGCATTAGAAGATGAAAAACATATAAAACCGTATAGTCAAAACTTTACGACAATGACTCCAGGGTCGTTCCAAAAAAAACTGCGTACATGCGTAATCTACCAGTTTATAAGATTTATTGTCATAAATATTAAGATGATAATTGTTGTAGGCAAGAGTCACTAAGAGAACTTATGGTTCGAGAAATAATTAAATACCCAACGCCTCCAAGTACTGCTTATGCAACAGATGTGAGGGTTTTTAATGAGGAGATAGTCTCTTTAATCGATGATTTAAAAGAGACTATTGAAGCAAATCAGTTGGATGGGCTTGCAGCATTTCAAATAGGAAGTTACTACAATGTCGTTGTGATTAAAAATGAAGACGGCTCTTTTTTGGAATTGCTCAATCCAAGGCTAATAAAAACAGAGGGTAAAATTACCACGGTTGAGAAAACGGCTTACTTTGGTGAGTTGAGTGCAACCGTTACACGACATGACAAGATAAGTGTAGTCTATGAAGACAGAGAGGGTAAGAACAACTCTTTAGAAGCTGATGGTGAGATGAGTGTCTTACTGCAACGTAAACTCGATTATACTTTTGGTTCAACATTTCTACAAAAACTCTCCAAAGAAGAAAAAAAACGTTTTGAACAAAAACTTGAATTTGGCATAGAGTCGGCTATATCCGAACTTTGTCCTACGACATTTTTTCGAGATAAAGTTATGAGGGGTGTAAACTTCATAACTCTTTTGTTATTACTTAACTTTTTATTCTCATTTTTTGTCTCCACCAATTTAGAAACAACTCTATGGAACTTACAAGTTTATGGGGCTCTAATTGCATTGTTACTTACACTTTTTTATATTTTATATGGTCAGTATGAAGGGAAAAAATATAGTGGATGTACTTCATGTCAAATAGGAAACATTATAGGAACAGCCCTTATAGCCTTAGTGAAAATTAGTGTAATTATGGCAGTTTCATATATATTTATGGCATAGCGGATGTAAAGGAGAGAGATGAAAGAGAGAGTACCGACACTTGTAAAACACAGAGGGACTTTTATAGACGCTAAGAGTAGCATTGTAAAGCAGTGGCTCTCTTATAAAACGCCAAGTGAGATACTGGAACTTCATCAGATTGATACCGAATATTTTGTGACAAAATATGCCTCAGGTGTTTTTGACTATTTTATGGGAGTTATTGCAGGAGAGATGGAGATAGGGAACTGTCCCATAATGCAAGAACTACTTACATATTTAAAAGTAAGAGAAATCAGTGCTGATGAACTCTTTGAGCTATGTAGTCACTTTCGTCGTTCCATGGTTGATTTTTCGTATGACGCTGATTTGAACTCAAAAGAGCTGTTTGATGAAATCTCGTACATCTTTGATAAAAATTTTCGGGGAATTTTAAAGTTTTATACTGAAACAATTTTTCAAAAACTTATAGATGCAAGACAGGAAGCACTGCAAGCAGGACAAGCAAAAGAGTATTTTTTATCAAATATGTCCCATGAGATACGTACACCTCTCAATGCTATACTTGGTTTTGTAAACCTTTTGATTGAAGAAGATATCTCTAAAAAACATAAAAATTATCTTGACATTATTTTAAATAGTGGAGAGAACCTTTTAAGTATTATGAATGATATTTTGGACTTTTCAAAATTGAGAAGCGGTGAGTTTACTATTGAGCCAAAGCTATTTTCTATTCATGAAGAGTTAAATCATACCTTGGAACTTTTTGTAGCAAGTGCAAACACAAAAGAGATTACTTTAACCTCTTTTATAAACCCTGATATGCCAAAAGAACTTTATGGGGATGCCCTTAGAATCAAGCAGATAATTTCGAATTTTTTAAGTAATGCTATAAAATTTACCCCAGTAAAGGGACACATTCATCTTGAAGCACAATGTCAAGGTACAGAGCTTCTTATTAGTGTTAAAGATAGTGGAGTAGGGATTGCTAAGGATGAGATTGAGAGTATATTTTCTGCATTTGTACAGGCAAAAAATACAACTTTTGCAGAGGGAGGAACAGGACTTGGTCTTTCTATCTCTAATCAGCTTGCAGAGTTAATGGGTGGAAGTGTCGCTGTAGAGTCTGTTGTCGGAGAGGGAAGTCTCTTTAGTGTTATTGTTCCCATAGAAGTGCACAATAGAGGGCATATCTTTTTTGAAAATATGCAGGAGTATCGTTCTCTCTCACTTGCGTTTTATATGCCATTAGAGTCTACCTTTAGGCATGATGCTTTTTTACGTTATGCAGACTCTTTTGGTATGGATATACAAAGAGTGCAATCCTTTGAAGAAAATGAGTTTGATATCATTATCTTTGTTGATCAAGAGAGTAGTCGGGAGTTATATGCAAAAATCATAGAGAGTGGTCAAAAAGCCATCGCTCTTATGAATACAGAGCGTGATGATTATATAGAGTATGAAAATATTGCACAGATATGCTATCCACTCTACTGTTCAAAACTCCATACAGCTTTTGAAGAACTCTTACACCCTAAAGAGTCACAGCCTAGAAAAGAGCGTGTTGCTCAGAAGTTTATAGGACATATTTTAGTTGCTGAAGATAATGAAGCCAATCAAGAGCTTATTAAAATAGTTCTCAAACGCTACGGTTTGAGTTTTGATTTAGCAAGAAATGGTCTTGAAGCTTTTGAGCTTTTTATCAAAGGGAGCTATGATTTGGTTCTTATGGATGAGCAGATGCCTGTGATGGATGGTAATCAGACTGTCAATAAAATTCTGAGTTATGAAAAAGAGCATGCTCTTAGACACACACCAGTCGCTGCATTGACGGCAAATGTTATAAAGGGTGCAAAAGAGAGAGGATTACTAAGTGGTTATGATGCTTTCTTGGGAAAACCTATTGTTCTCAAAGATTTAGAGCGTGTTTTTGCTTCATATTTGCGTTTTAATACATCCAATACTCTTGAACTTCAAGAAGATGAGGATAATTCTCGCAGTATTGCAGGTTTGGATGAGAAAAAGCTTAAAGAGGCGTTGATGCTTTCATCAGAAGAGCTTGTAATGCTTTTAAGCCTTTTTATAAAAAAGATGGACAGCACTATTCCAGAATTACAAAATGCAATTATTCGTAAGGATTATAAAAAGATTGCCCTTTTGGCACATAGTATAAAAGGGTCAAGTGGAAATTTTCGTATAGAGTCTGTACAAAAATATGCTGCTGAAATGGAAGAGATGGCAAAAGAAGAAAATGTTTCGTATGATTTTGAAAAGACGTATCTCTCTATAAAAAAGAGGATAGAACAGATAATAATTCTCTAAAGGCTACTCTTCTATATAGTAACCGATGCCTGAAGCATTTTTGATAATGTCTGTTTCAAGTTTATTACGTAAACGCCATACAAGAGTTCTTACACTGTTTTCTGTCGCCCCATTTTCATCCCAAACGTAGTTCATTGCTTGTTCAAATGTGACCACAAGCCCTAATTGTGCTACAAGTAGACGTAAAAAAGCATTCTCTTTTTTTGTCAGTTTTATTTTTTTGCCTCTAAAGAAGGTTTCACAAATACTGATATCAAGATGATACTCATCTCCAAAAGGAACAATAGGTTTGTCCGAAGAGCGTCTTGCATAAAGAAGTTTTTCTAAGTTTATTTTGTCAACTTTAAGAGTGTTCATATTCTCTTTGCGTTCTTGTTCAAGTTGAAATTTAAAGAGTGCCATCTGTATAGTTGCATGAAGTGATGCAGGATCAAAAGGCTTTACTATATAACCATAAGGTTCTGTCAGCTTTGCTTGTGAAATGATGTTGTCATCACTATATGATGTGAGATAGATAAAGGGAATATTCTCTTTTTCTCGTATATATGTTGCAAGCTCTATCCCATCGTTACTCTCTTGCAAAGAGATGTCGATGATCACAACATCAGGATTGTGTGTTGCAATTTTATTTTTGGCTTGGGTTATATTGTCACAAAGTGCTACTACACTATAGCCTTGTTTTTGAAGGGACATATTTAAATTAAGTGAAGTAATCTCGTCATCTTCTACTATAATAATCTTATCTTTTTGCATACTCTAAACCTTTGTGTAAAACCTACCAAGGTTCCTACTCTATAAATGTTACAACTTTGTGATAAAAATCTAATAAAATTATAATATAACTTTTTTTTATTTTCAATAGTAAATAAGTAACTGTAATTTGGATGTTACTTATCGATACGAGATATATGGTATAGTAGGGTTTTTATTAGTTTATATTGGGAGTGTAGAGTGTCTTATTATGTATACATATTAAAGTGTAGTGATGAGACATTTTATACTGGAATTACAACAGATATATTACGTCGGCTTTATGAGCATAATGAATCGTCCAAAGGTGCAAAGTATACAAAATTAAGAAGACCTGTAGAGTTGGTTTATAGTGAAGTTTGTGAGGACAGAAGCAGTGCTTCTAAACGTGAGTATGTGATAAAGAGGTTCTCTCGAGTCAAAAAGATAGAACTAATAGAGAGTACAAAGGAGAAATTATGTTGAGGTTTATAGTACTTTTTTTGGCAATTATACATTTTGTATATGCGGTTGACACGGAAAAACTTCCAGTGTTAAATTTAAATCCACTGACTCCTCAAGAGGCAGCTGTTATCTTAGATAAGGCAACAGAGAGACCATTTAGTGGGGAGTATTATAAACATAAAGAGGATGGTACTTATGTTTGTAAACAGTGTGATGCGCCTTTGTACAAATCTGATAGTAAATTTGATAGTGGATGTGGATGGCCGAGTTTTGATGATGCTATAGAAGGTGCAGTTAAGCGTATTCCAGATGCTGATGGATATCGTACAGAAATAATTTGTGCGAGATGTGGAGCACATTTAGGACACGTTTTTGAAGGAGAAGGGTTTACGGCAAAAGACACACGTTACTGTGTCAACTCTATATCATTGAAGTTTGAAAAAGAACAGACACAAAATATTCAAAAGGCTTACTTTGCAGGTGGTTGTTTTTGGGGTGTTGAGTATTATCTAGAAAAAGAGCTTGGAGTTATAGAGGTAACATCAGGCTATATGGGTGGACATCTTAAAGATCCAACATACAAAGATGTAAGCAGAGGACAGAGTGGACATCTGGAGACTGTTGAGGTTGTTTATGATGCCAATAAAGTAAGTTATGAAACACTTGCAAGACTCTTTTTTGAAATCCATGACCCTGAGCAAAAAGATGGGCAGGGGCCAGACATTGGCTCACAGTATCTCTCCGCTATATTTGTTGCAAACCCAGATGAGCGTGCTACTATTGAAAAACTTATAGGACTTTTGGAGAAAAAGGGCTTTAAAATAGCGACAGCTATTCGTCAAAAGAGTGTTTTTTATAAGGCTGAAGGGTATCATCAAAATTACTATGACATTAAAGGGTATCAACCATACTGTCATGGTTATGTAAAGCGTTTTTAAGCGGGAATATCTAGGAGAGATTCTTGCTCATCTTGGGTAGATGATGCGTTTTCATTCATAGCAGTGTTGTAAGTGCTTATTCCATTTTGCTTTTTTTGCTCTTCTTGGAGTATCTCTTGTTGTGCTTTTATCTCCATAAGACGTGCTGAAGCTGCCACGGCAAAGTCTTGCGGTGATGGATTTGCTGGTGCCATAGCTGCTGCAGCAATAGTGCGTGCATTTTTAAGTGCCTCCTCTGGCGTTGACGCTTCGGGAATAGAGATAGAGACTTCACCACCAATGGCATACATTTTTCCATCAGGACCTCTTTGGTATGTGTAACTAGCTGCACCTGCCATACCGCCACCAGCAGCCTTATGTGCTGCTTCATGCGCTTTTACCTCTGAGTCGCGCGCTTGGAGTTGGTTACGTAAGCGCTCCTCATCCATGGAGAGTTTCTCTCCTTGTAAATTTTGAGTCCCTTGTGCTTGAGCAGTTTCATCTTTAGACTTTTTTTCCTCTTCTATAGATTTTAAAAGAGGATCATCTCTTGAAACAAGTACCTTATCTTTCGAGAGTTGAATGACATAATTTGTATTGATATCGTAAGGGTTTACATTAGATACATTCATAATCTTCATTATAGCACTCTAGTGGTATGATTTCAAAATTTAGACAGGAGCAAAAGAGTGAATACATTAGAATTTAAACTTCAAGAAGAGTATATAGAACTTTATAAGCTTATCAAACTACTTGACCTTGTAGACTCAGGAGCACAAGCAAAACTCATTGTTGCTGATGGCTATGTTTTACGAAATGGAGTAGTAGAAACGCGCAAACGTGCAAAAATTATTTCTGGGGATATATTACAGATTGGAGATGATGTAGAAATCACTGTAATGAAAGCATAGTATTTTAAAATAATGCTCTTTGTGGAAGATTTTTAGCTATATGATTAATTTTTAATCATATGTATGTATTAAATATATCCTTTTCACTGATATAATTAAAGCAGAAAACATATCATGAGGTTGATGAGCCTCACAACTACTAATAGATAACTAGGGTTCCGGTAAGTATAACTTATGCCTGGTCCGAGAGTTATCAACCTCTTGAGTAGAGGTTACACGGAGGGATAAAAGCCCGGGAGGTTATCAACCTCTTGGTGTGTTTACCTTAATCTACTCAGGAGTCTTCCTATGAAACAAATATTTCAATCGACATCAAAACTTTTAGTTGCCACATCACTGGTTATTGGATTAGGTGCATCGTCACTTATGGCTGAGACAAAAGACAAGTTTCAGGTTGCTTGGACAATTTATGTTGGCTGGATGCCATGGGATTATGCACAGCAAGAAGGTATTGTCAGTAAGTGGGCTGAGAAATATGGCATAGAAATAGAGTTAGTTCAAGTTAATGACTATATTGAGTCTATAAACCAATACAGTGCAGGTAAGTTTGATGGCTGTGTTATGACGAATATGGATGCATTAACAATTCCAGCGGCTAGTGGTGTTGATTCAAGTGCATTGATAATGGGAGATTACTCAAATGGTAATGATGGAGTTATCCTTAAAAATAAAAAGAGTATGAGTGAGGTTAAAGGTTTAAATGTAAATCTTGTTGAACTCTCTGTTTCTCACTATCTTTTAGCACGTGGATTGGAGTCTGTGGGACTTAGTGAGAAAGATGTAACTGTTGTCAATACATCAGATGCAGATATGGTCGCAGCGTATAGTTCAGACGAAGTAACTGCTATGACTACATGGAATCCACAATTAAGTGAAATTTTAACGAATAATAAAAGCGCAAACCTTGTATATGATTCAAGCAAAATTCCTGGCGAAATTATTGATATGCTCGTTGTCAATACAGAGACTTTAAAAGACAATCCTAAACTTGCAAAAGCACTTACTGGAGCTTGGTTTGAAGTTATGTCTCTAATGAAAAAAGGTGATACGAAAGCATTAACTATGATGGCCGAAGCATCAGGCACAGACTTAGCGGGTTATAAAAGCCAACTTGACTCTACTATGATGTTTTACGATCCGAGTGAAGCTCTGAAGTTTGCACAAAGTTCTGCACTTCCTGCAACTATGAAAAAAGTAAGTGAGTTCTCATTTGATCACGGTATCTTAGGTGAAGGTGCACCTAATGCTGAGTTTATCGGCATGGAGTTTCCAAATGGAGACATCTATGGGGATAAGAAAAATGTAAAACTACGTTTTATAGACACATATGTAAAAATGGCTGCTGAGGGTCAACTTTAAGGCAGACAGATGAAACGATTAATGAACTTACGCCCTTCAAAGGCGACAGCATTTTTTTTAGGAGTTCTTCCGTTTTTGATAATAGGTGTGTTCTATATCGTTGCATCGGATCTTCGCCTTGCGGAGAATCCAAATGATAAGTTATTGCCATCTCTGAGCAGTTTTGCCGAAGCTGTTGACAGAATGGCTTTAACACCGAGCAAAAGAACGGGCGAACTACTTTTTGTAAACGATACATCTGCATCTTTGCAACGTTTAGGCCTTGGAGTTCTTATAAGCGCTGTATTGGCACTGCTTATTGGTATTCCACTTGGGTTTATACCTTTTGTAAGAGCTGGTTTATCACCTTTTGTAGCTGCTCTTTCAATGGTGCCACCTATGGCAATTTTACCCATACTTTTTATAGTGTTTGGGATGGGTGAACTTGCAAAAGTTGCTCTTATTGTCATTGGTGTGACACCTCTTTTGGTGAGAGATTTACAGCAAAGAGTTTCAGAAATTCCGGCAGAACAACTTATAAAAGCGCAAACACTTGGAGGTTCAAGTTGGACAATTGTACTCCGTGTAGTACTACCGCAAATTATGCCTAGATTATTTGACTCTGTACGTATAACATTGGGAACGGCATGGATATTTTTAATATCTGCAGAAGCAATTGCAGCGACTGAAGGTTTGGGGTATAGAATATTTTTAGTACGTCGCTATATGGCGATGGATGTCATATTACCTTATGTAGCATGGATAACATTTTTAGCTTTTATGATTGATTATCTTCTCAAAAAGAGTACACAGAAACTTTTCCCTTGGTATAGCGGTGCAAAGGAGAAAGAATGAGCCTTATAACAATTAAAAATCTCTGGAAAGAGTATGGGGACAATGTTGTTTTAGAGAAGCTCACTCTTAATATTGAAAAAGGGGAGTTTTGTACTCTTGTTGGTCCTTCAGGATGTGGAAAAACGACTTTTTTAAAGATGCTTTTAGGGCAAGAGAGACCAACAAGAGGGACTTTTTTACTTGATGGAGAGATATTTCCTGATGAACCAAGTATTGAGAGAGGTATAGTTTTTCAACGCTACTCTGTTTTTGAAAATCTAACTGTTTTTGGAAACGTAATGCTTGCTATGGAGCTTAAGGAGTCAAAGTTTTTAGGTCGACTCTTTGGAGCTAAAAAAGCGCAGGCAAAAAAAGATGCCCTTGAGATCTTAGAAGCAGTAGGACTAGGTAGCTCTGTAAACAAATACCCTTCAGAACTCTCAGGTGGAATGCAACAGCGTCTCTCTATTGCACAGTCTTTGGTCAATAAACCAAAAATTCTTCTGCTAGATGAGCCTTTTGGGGCCTTAGACCCTGGAATTAGAGCAGATATGCACGCTTTAATTCTTGACTTGTGGAAGAAGCACAATCTCACAGTAGTTATGGTAACACATGACCTACATGAGAGTTTTTATTTGGGAAGTCGTCTGCTTGTCTTTGACAAAGTAAGAGAAGATGTCCATGCACCAAATAGATATGGAGCAAAAATCACTTATGATATTCCAATTGGAGATGGAGAAACCATAATGACAAAACTACATCAAACTATAGAAAAAGGAGAAAAATAACTATGGAACATACAAAAATAAATCCAGAAAAAATACTTTTACAAGAGGTATTACCAGGAGGGGCGAGATGGTCAAAGATTATTCGTCGTGGAGATAAACTAAGAATCTCTAGTAAAGATGGACTCGCCTCACTCTCTGCAATGTTTTATAATGCAGATAACACTGCTGAGAGATTTAATTCAGCAGATACAGTAAAAGTACAACATAACGCATTTTTAGGAAAAGGAAACTCTCTGTATTCGGAACAAGGACGTGTGCTTTTTGCAATCACTGATGATACAACGGGCGGACTCTTTGATGCAATAACGGGAATTAGTAATCCGAGAATAATTGAGCAAAACTTTGGAAGTGGTGCATACGATAAGCTTAGAAATCGTTACTATAAAAGTGATAGAGAGAATTTTTTAGTCGAGCTTGGAAAGTATGGAATGGGAAAACGAGATATGCTTCAGGCTGTAAACTTTTTTAGAAAAGTGGACGTTGTAGATGGGAACAGACTTGAGCTCTCCTCAAAAAGAGCCCAGCCGGGAAGTTACATAGACCTAAGAGCTGAGATGAATGTACTTTTAATTCTCTCAAATACACCACATGTACTTGAAAAAGGTGAGTATAACCCAAAAGATGTAGAGCTTACACTCTATAAAGGCTCACCCGTAACAGAAGATGACTTATGTCGTCATTTTAGTCCACAATCACAGCGCGCATTTATAAACAATGACCGCTATTTTGCATAAGGAGAAAACAATGAGCTTAAATATAGAAAACGCAATTTATAACGAAAAAATAGCAGCAGGAGTACCTTGGAGCTATGTTGTTAAAAAGGGACAGACACTTCGTATTATTGATTTAGAGGGGTGTCAAGCTGTTGATACACTCTTTTATAATGCAAATGACCATGAAGAGCGCTACTCTGCTAATGATACGGTAAGAGAGCAGGGAAGTATATTTGTAACTACTGGAACAAAGTTAATTTCAACTGATGATAATGTAATGATGGAAGTAATTGCTGATACTTGTGGAAACCATGACACACTTGGAGGACACTGTAGTGCAGAGAGCAACACAGTTCGTTACTCTTTAGATACAAAGTATATGCATAGCTGTCGTGATAACTACCTTTTTGAGATTGGTGAGTTAGAGATGGACCCAAGAGATTTGACAAATAACATTAACTTTTTTATGAATGTTCCAGTTGAAGAGAATGGGCATCTTATCATCGTAGATGGAATCTCTAAGCCTGGAGACTATGTAGACTTGAAGGCTGAGATGGATACACTTGTTTTAGTTTCAAACTGTCCACAACTAAATAATCCATGTAATGCTTTTAATCCTACTCCAATTCAGATGATTATCTGGGAAGAGTAATTCTTCTCCTTTTTACAAGACGACTTGTAGAAAGTAAACACTCGGGACGGCCCATAAAAACTACTTAACGAGGAAACAATATGTTTACTAAAATATTGGTTGCAAACCGTGGAGAGATAGCCTGTAGAGTTATTAAAACACTTCAAAAAATGAATATCAAATCTGTTGCAGTCTATACAGATGCTGATGTCGATTCTCTACATGTAACTCTTGCAGATGAGGCTTATTGTATAGGAGAGGGGCTTGCAAGCGAGAGTTATCTTGATACAAGTAAAATTTTAGAGGTTGCTACAAAGAGTGGTGCTGAGGCCATTCATCCCGGATACGGTTTTTTAAGTGAAAATGCAAAGTTTGTAGATGAGTGTAATGCTTTAGGAATTACTTTCATTGGACCTACAACAAAACATATGAAAGAGTTTGGTCTTAAGCATACAGCTCGTGAACTTGCAGAGGCAAATGGTGTACCTCTTTTACCGGGTTCTTCTATTTTAAAAGATTTAGAAGAAGCAAAAAAAGAGGCGAACCGTATTGTTTATCCTGTAATGCTTAAAAGTACTGCTGGTGGTGGCGGAATAGGGATGCAACTCTGTTATGATGAAGCAGAACTATGTGAAGCCTATGAGTCTGTAAAGCGTTTAAGTGAGAACAACTTTTCAGATGGAGGAATGTTTTTAGAGAAGTATGTAGCACAAGCTCGTCACATTGAAGTGCAGGTTTTTGGTGATGGAAAAGGGTATATAGCTGTTTTAGGAGACAGAGACTGTTCCGTTCAGCGACGTAATCAAAAGGTTATAGAAGAGACACCGGCACCAAACTTAGATGCACAAACAAGAGAAGCACTCTATAAAGCTGCAAAAGATTTAACATCTTCAGTTGCTTATCTCTCTGCTGGAACTGTAGAGTTTGTTTATGATACTACAACACAAGAGTTCTATTTTCTTGAGGTAAATACTCGTCTACAAGTTGAGCACCCAATTACAGAAGAGGTCAGTGGTGTTGATTTAGTTGAGTGGATGATACGACAAGCTTACGGAGAGAATCCAGAGCTATATACTTACGAACACAATCCACAAGGGCATGCTATGGAGGTTCGTATATATGCAGAAGATCCTCTAAAAAACTTTCAGCCAAGCTCGGGAGTTCTTACAAATGTAGAGTTTGCGAAAGATATTCGTTGTGATACTTTTGTTGAGACAGGACTAGAGGTTTCTGCTTTTTATGATCCTATGATTGCAAAACTAATTGTAAAAGGGGAAAGTAGAGCTGAGACACTTCAAAAACTCTTAAGTGCAATTTCACAAACACGTGTGGATGGTATAGAGACAAACCTTCGTTACTTGGGTGCTATTGTAAAATCTGATGTTTTTCAAGCTGGTAAGCAGACTACAAAATTTTTAAATAGCTTTGAGTATGAAGCATCGACAATTGATGTTCTTCGTCCGGGGACACAAACAACGATTCAAGATTATCCTGGACGTTTAGGATACTGGGATATTGGTGTTCCACCCTCTGGTCCATTTGATATGCTAAGTTTTCGTTATGCAAACAGAATTGTTGGTAATAAGCAAGAGGCAGCTGGACTTGAAATAGCTATATCTGGACCTACATTAAAGTTTAATACAGATACAACTATAGCGCTCTGTGGTGCTGAGATAGTAGCACTCTTAGATGATGTAAACGTAGAGATGAACAGAGCCATCTTTGTAAAAGCTGGAAGTGTTTTAAAGCTCAAAAAAGTGAGTGACAAAGGTTTTAGAACATATCTAGCTGTAAGAGGTGGCTTTGATGTTCCTGAGTATCTTGGTAGTCGCTCCACGTTTACTTTGGGGCAATTTGGTGGACATGCCGGAAGAACACTGCTTCCAGGAGATGTTTTACACATAGATACTTTAACAGAGACAGAGGCTGTGACGCAGAGTGTCGAGCCTTACAAGAGCTATAGTAAAACTTGGAAAATAGGTGTCTTATATGGTCCTCATGGTGCACCTGATTTTTTTACTCCCAAAGATATAGAAACATTTTTTGCAACAGAGTGGGAGGTACACTACAACTCAAGTCGTACAGGAATAAGACTCATAGGTCCAAAGCCAAATTGGGCAAGAACTGATGGTGGTGAAGCGGGTCTACATCCATCAAACATACATGATAATGCCTATGCAATTGGTGCTGTAGATTTTACGGGAGATATGCCTGTTATACTCGGTCCTGATGGTCCTAGTCTTGGAGGGTTTGTATGTCCTGTGACAATTGTAAGTGCAGAGTTATGGAAAATGGGACAGCTGCGTGCGGGTGATAAAGTCTCTTTTGTTCCTATGAGCCATGAGAGTGCTATGGAGATGTTAGAGGTTCAAGAGAGGGCTATTGAGAGCTTAGAGACATATAGTGAAGAGAGTTTTTTGGAAGAGTTAAAACCTACTACACCTATTTTATACAGTGATACAAGTAGTAAAGAGCTACCTGAGATGGTTATGCGTCAATCAGGTGATAGTTACTTACTTATAGAGTATGGTGAAATGCAGCTTGAAATCTCTCTTCGTTTTAGAGTACATGTACTTATGGAAGCTATTAAAAAAGCAGATATTAAAGGGGTTATAGATATTACTCCGGGTATTCGTTCTTTACAACTTCATTTTGATCCACGACTTTGTAAACGTGATATTTTAATGGAGACTATTAAGAGTATAGAGCTAACACTTCCAGCTATTGATGACATCGAAGTTCCTGCTCGCATTGTACATCTTCCACTTTCTTGGGATGATGCATCTACTCGTGTGGCAATTGAGAAGTATATGAGAACTGTTCGTCCAGATGCCCCTTGGTGTCCGAGTAATATAGAGTTTATTCGTCGTATAAATGGTTTAGACTCTATAGATGAAGTGAAAAAAATAGTTTTTGATGCAAACTATCTTGTTATGGGTCTTGGAGATGTTTACCTTGGAGCACCAGTTGCAACGCCGCTAGATCCAAGGCATAGACTTGTTACAACAAAGTACAATCCAGCGCGTACATGGACGCCTGAAAATGCTGTGGGTATTGGTGGAGCTTACATGTGTGTCTACGGTATGGAAGGACCGGGTGGTTATCAGTTTGTAGGACGAACGGTACAGATGTGGAATCGTCATAGACAAACAGAGGACTTTATAGATGAAAAACCTTGGCTGTTACGTTTTTTTGACCAGATAAAGTTTTATGAAGTAAGTGCAGAAGAGTTACTACAGATGCGTCAAGATTTTCCAAGAGGTCGTGTAAAACTCAAAGTGGAAGAGACGACATTCTCACTCAAAGAGTACAAAGAGTTCCTCGATACAAATAAAGAATCCATAGATACTTTTAAAAAGACACAACAAGCTGCATTTGAAGAAGAGCGACAAATGTGGGAGCGT
Organism: Campylobacterales bacterium; assembly: GCA_016938175.1. Lineage (GTDB taxonomy): Bacteria > Campylobacterota > Campylobacteria > Campylobacterales > Sulfurimonadaceae > Sulfurimonas. The sequence goes on along the minus strand of JAFGVE010000035.1, from coordinate 10,711 downwards.
ACAGGACTTGCAAACTTCAATATGGAGAATGCAGATGCTGTTATTGAGGCAAAAGCTGAACTTGAGGTAGCAGAGGGTGCTGAGATAGTAGAGTCTCCAGTACAAGGAAGTTTGTGGAAAGTTATGGCAAAGGTTGGAGACACGGTGGCTGAGGGCGATATTTTAGCTATTGCTGAGACTATGAAAATGGAAGTAGACATAGAAGCAAGTGAGAGTGGGGTTATTACGCAAGTACTCTGTAGTGAAGGTGAAAGTGTAAAAGCAGGTACAGCTCTTTTTGTCATAGAGAGTCTTTAGGTCCTACCATGCAACTACAAAACTATAAACACTATACACCTACTATGGTGCTCATTGGTGCTTCGGTGCTATGGGGACTTAGCTGGATGCCATTAAAAAACATACATAGTAGTGGAATAGATGGTATAGCACTTATCTTTTTTGCCTATGGGCTTCTAAGTCTTACCTTAGTTCCTTTTATATTAAGAGGTTACATGCAGTGGCGAGAGCATAAAAAAGCGATGCTACTCATTGCCTTGTTTGGTGGTGGTGCTAACTTAGCATTTAACTATGCTCTTATAAATGGAGAGGTTATCCGTGTAATGGTACTTTTTTATCTTTTACCTGTTTGGGGTGTAGCTGGTGGACGGATATTTTTAAAAGAGCATATAGATAAATGGCGCTACTTAGGTGTATTTCTCGCAATTAGTGGTGCTTTTATCATTTTAGGTGGTTTTGAAATTTTCAATACTTCTCCGTCTTGGATTGATTTGATTGCGCTAGCATCGGGGTTCTTTTTTGCCATGAATAACCTTCTCTTTAGAGGGGTGCAAAAAGTACCGGTGAGCTCAAAACTAGGAAGTATGTTCTTTGGCTGTTTCGCCTTAGCAGCAACATTGTTGGTTCTTGGCGTTGAGGCACTACCAAGTGAAGTAACTCAAAGTGGATGGAATAGCCTTTTAATGTATACATTTTTATGGTTACTTCTTGCAAATATGGGCTCGCAATGGGGTGTAACTCACATGCAAGCTGGACGCTCTTCAATTATTATTATTTTAGAGTTAATTACAGCTGTTATATCAGCTTTACTAGTAGCTAATGAGAGTATGACACTCTATGAGGGTATAGGTGCACTGCTCATTATGACTGCAGCGTTTATAGAGGCATTTAGAACACAAGATGATGATGTGCCTCAAACAGAGATGAAATTTTAAAGGAGAGAGAGTATGACTATTGAGAGTTTAAAAAAATCATACAGAAGTGGAGAGTTGACTCCTAGAGATGTTGTTAAAAAAACTTTGGGAAAGATAGAAGAGCATGGAGATAATCCTATATGGATATATATACTCTCAGAAGCTGAGTTGGAGCCTTACTTAAAAAGGTTAGAGTCGTGTGAACCAAGCTCACTTCCTCTTTATGGGGTTCCTTTTGCCATTAAAGATAACATAGACCTTGCGGATGTTGCAACGACTGCGGCGTGTAAAGAGTATAGTTATGTTCCAAGTAAATCTGCTTATGTAGTTGAGTTACTCATTGAGGCTGGTGCGATTCCAATTGGAAAGACAAATCTTGACCAGTTTGCAACAGGACTTGTTGGTACACGCTCACCTTATGGGGCGTGTCAAAACAGTATAAATCCAGAGTATATCTCAGGTGGTTCAAGTTCAGGAAGTGCAATAAGTGTTGCTTTAGATATGGTTGCCTTTTCTTTAGGGACAGATACTGCAGGTTCAGGGCGTGTTCCTGCTGCATTTAATAATCTTGTCGGTTTAAAACCCTCAAAAGGAGTTTTGAGTACTTCAGGAGTTGTTCCAGCTTGTCGTAGTTTGGACTGTGTTTCTATATTTGCTAACACTACAGAAGACACACGGGTTGTTTTTGATGTGGCAGCGAACTTTGATGAAGCAGATGCTTATAGTAGAGAGATGCCACAAACTCAAAAATCTGCAAGCTCATATTTTAACTTTGCAGTGCCATACGAAGAGCAGTTAAAGTTTTTTGGGGATGATGAGGCACAACTCCTTTTTAAAAAGGCAGTTGAGAACTTTGAGGCTATGGGTGGAAAAGCTGTAAGTGTAGATTTCTCCCCTATGTTAGAAGCGGCAAATTTACTCTACTATGGTCCTTGGGTGAGTGAGCGTTACGTAGCACTTAAAGAGATGATAGAGACACAACCTGAGAGCTTTTTAGATGTCACAAGAGAGATAGTAAACTCTGGAAAAACTAAAAGTGCAGAGGATTATTTTGAAGCAGAGTACAAGTTAAAGGCGTACAAACGTCAGGCAGACTTAGCACTCAAAGGTATGGAGTTTGCACTCACACCTACAACCGGAACTATATATACAATAGAGCAGATAAACGCAAACCCTATAGAGTTAAACACTAATCTTGGGTATTACACAAACTTTATGAACCTACTTGATTTTTCTGCTTATGCTGTGCCAGCTGGATTTAGAAGTAACAATCTTCCTTTTGGTGTTACACTCTTTAGCGGTGCTTTTGAAGATAGAAAATTAATGGATATAGGTGAGAGATACTTAAGAGGAGTAAAGTAATGAGTAACCAGATAGAAGTAGCGGTATGTGGTGCTCACATGAGCGGTTTACCTCTTAATTATCAACTAGTCGAGTTGGATGCAACTTTTGTAAAGGCTACAAAAACAGCTAAGGGGTATAGACTTTTTGAGGTACCTGACAAAGTTCCTCCACGTCCGGGAATGGTAAGGGATATGAGTTGTGATATAGATTTAGAGTTAGAAGTCTGGAGTATGCCTTTAGAAAACTTTGGGGCTTTTATGGTGCAGATAGCCTCTCCACTCTGCATAGGCTCAGTTATACTTGAAGATGGGAGTGTTGTTTATGGATTTTTATGTGAGAGTGATTACCTCAAAGAGGCAGAGGAGATTAGTGCTTTTAGTGGCTGGAGGGCTTTTTTAGAGAGTAAATAAATTTTCTTCTATTTTTTTTCTTCTAATGCTACCTAGGTGGCAGAACTTTCTTTTGAGATTTTTTATACTGCCAGTGTAAAAAAATAAAACTCAAAGGAGTTCATTATGTTAACAACTAGATACAATCCAAATACATATTACTTTTTAAACTCACTCTTAGATGATTTGCAGCAGAAGCATCAAGTATCTGTGAGTAGTGACTTTACTCCAAGCATTAATAGCCGTGAGGGAGAGTCAGCATATCATATTGAAGTTGATTTACCGGGTGTAAAAAAAGAGGACATCTCTGTAAGTGTTGAGGATGGAAAACTCATTATCTCTGGTGAGAGAGCTTATAAGGAAGAAGTCAAAGAGGAGAACTACTATAAGGTTGAAAGTAGATTTGGTAAATTTTCACGTTCATTTACTCTACCTGAAGAAGCAGATATTGAACAGATACATGCAGAATCACAAGATGGCGTTCTTGAAGTCATCATTCCAAAACTACAAAGTGCACTCGTTGATAAAGTGAAAAAAATAGAAATTAAATAAGGAGGTTCAGATGGATATTGTTAAAAGTGCAAAAGAGATAGGTTCAGACATTAGCAAAGGCGTTGAGGTTGTGAGCAGTAAGCTAGCTGATGCTTACGACAATCTTGCATCACATCTCCCTTTTTCAAATTTAGCGAAACGAGCTGATAGCAGTTTTCATCTTGAAGTTGATTTGCCAGGTGTAAAAAAAGAGGACGTAGACGTAAAAATAGAAGATGGCGTTTTAAGTGTTACGGCACTCAGACATTATAAAAACGAGCTCAGCCGTGAGAATTACTATATCTGTGAAAGTGCTTTTGGAAAATTTGAGAGACGTTATACACTTCCTGAAAATATAGATACAGAAAAAGTTGATGCAAAACTTGTTGATGGAAGGTTAACACTTACTCTTCAAAAGACTAAAAAGGCACAGCCAAAGAGCATTAAAATTAAGTAATTAAACAATTTATAGTACTATTACAGTATGAATAGTACGACCTTGGTTGAGCAACCTACAAACCAGCAACTTATACTCAGTGAGATTCAAAAATCTCCTCTCGTCTCCCAACATAGTAAGAAACTTTTTTTAAAAAAGGGAGACGATCCTCTTAATACTTTAGACACACGAAATAACTTCTACTTTGTAATGAACGGAAAAATAAAGATATATCAGATAGAGTTAAATAGTGCAAAAGAGCAGACACTGTATCTCTTAGGTCGTAGTGATATGTTTGATGTACTCTCTCTTTTAGATGGAAGTGAAAATGAGTATATTTCTGAAGTTTTAGAGGATGCGGAACTTATAGCCGTTCCTATGGAAGACATACGTGAGATGATACTCAAAGACAGTGGTTTTAGACACTATTTTTATGCTTATTTAGCCGAAAAGTTACGAAGTATGGAAAATCTAGCTCTGAGTCTTTCATTTTATGATGTGTATCAAAGGCTGTTACAACTTTTTACAAAGTTTACATACATTAAAGACAACAAACCTGTTCTTAAAACTATAGACAATCTCAAGCATGAAGATTTGGCTTCTATGATAGGAACTGTACGAAAAGTCCTTAATAGAAGTCTGCAAAAACTCAAACAAGACGGTGTTATAGAACTTTCACGAAAAAATATTCGTATTAAAAACTTCCAAAAACTTCTCGATAAGCTAAACATTTAATAATAAGTTAACCAAATATAGCTAAGATGCTTTTGTATATAACTACAAAGGAGATAAAATGTCAGTTCGTATTACAGATTTATGTATTTCATGTGATGCTTGTTTAGATGAGTGTCCAACTAGTTCTATAGTAGATGCAGATGATAACCCGACGGGTGAAGACTACTACTATGTGAATCCGGCAACCTGTACAGAGTGTATAGGTGACAACCCAACTCCTGCGTGTCAAGCAGCATGTCCTACGGAAGGGTGTATTGTTTGGGACTTACCGTTTGATGATGAAAATCGTTCACATTTTACGGGAAATGATAGGTATAAGTTAGGTGATGATGCCTCAAATAACCAACCTCATAGAGAAGAAATTTCTATGGATGACAGAACCGCAGGAGACGTGGAAGCGGTTGTAGAGTAGTAGTTCTCTTATATATAAGAGCGCTTTTGCGCTCTGTATATAATGAAACTAGTTTGTAAAAACAGATTCGTATTTTGAACGATGTTTACACATCACCAGTCCAATCACAAATAAAATAAATGCCGATGGTAATATGCCTGCCATATCAAGAAACAGGTGCGCTAAAAATGCATTGAGCATTACTGGAATAAGTAGCAGTGATGTAAATGCAACGAACTTGTTTGCAATGTATGATACCCCTACAACAATATAAATAACTCCAACAAGTGGCAGTAAATATCCTGTTTGAAATAAAGCTCCCATAAATGCTCCGATTTGCTCAGTACCAGGTTGCATTGGAAGGAAGTTAAAGAACATATTAAAACCAAAAACTAGTAATAAAATACCCACAAGTACTTGTAAACCAAAAGTAATTTTTTCTTTCATATCTAATCCTTTTTATGATTTGAAGTATTATAACTTTCTCTTAATAGTCAGTTCAATAGTAAAACTACTCTTTTATTGTCAATTTTTCGGAATTTATTATAAAATAAGAGAATTTATAAAAACAGAAATTAAAATAATACGGGTTTTTGGATAAAAAATTATTGTGAATTTAAAACTTTTAAACATCGAACAAGCTATAAATAACTACAACCATCTTTACATCGAACAGCCAAAATTTGGTATGGATGTTTTATCAAACAGGTTTCAAGCCCAAGATATTGTGATTTTACAAAATAGTAAAAAGAGACATAGGGGGAGTCCAGTACGTTGTGACTTTTACACCTTGGTTTTTTGCATTAGTGGTCTTTCAACTCGAAATATTAATCAATTTACATACACCATTAAAGCAAATTCACTGCAACTGCTTCCACCTAGAACACTTCACTCTTTTGAAGACACTGCTGAGTCTGAATACTATGTTATTTTGTTTAACAAATCACTTGTTGATTTAAGAGAGATTATGGAGTTCCACAATAAACACTTTACGCCTATTGATTTAAATGCAACACTATTGACAAAGGTAAAAGAGCTTTATGAGGAGATAGATGTAGAGTTTAAAAATAAAAACATCAACTATTTAGAGTATGCAAAAACACTACTTACTCAGATAATGATTCTTTTGTATCGTGAGAAGGTGAAGCGTGTTGAAACGAAAACATACACAAAGGCTGATTTGATTTCAGGTCAATTTTTGAATTTGGTAGAAGAGAATTTTCTTACGATGAAAAGTACCGCTTCTTATGCCCAAGTGTTGCAAATAAGTGCTAAACATCTTGGTGAGACTATTAAAGGGACGTTAGGGAAAAACAGTCTTGATTTTATTCATAAGCGTATCATTAAAGAAGCGCAGTATCTTTTAGTATATTCTTCTATGAATATTTACGGAATTGCATCATATTTGAACTTTAGTGATTCCGCACAGTTTTCACGTTTTTTTAAAAAGCATACAGGTCAAAGTCCAAAAGAGTATAGGATAAATAGCTCAACAAGACTTTAGTATTAAAGTATAAAAGAACTTGCTAGTCCAATTGCTCCACCAAAAACACCACCCCATACAATAAGCCACTCTAAGTGCTCTTTTATGATTTTTTGTACCATCTCTTTTACAAGTTCAGGTGTGAGTTCATTTAGTCTTGCATCTATGACGGACTCAATGGAGCTAAGCATATCTTCACTGAGTGAAGATTTTTGCAGATGCTCTTGAAGGGTTTGGTTGAAGCTCTCTGAAGCGACTATTGTTTTTACGGCACTTCGCATTTTGTTTGAAAATGGCTCTTTAAGACCCTCTAGTGCTCTCTCACCTCCAAACATTCCGAGCATCCCTCCAAAAGAGGACTCCATGACAGTTTTTGAGAGGGCATCAAAAGCAGGAGAGAAGTCAGTTGTCTTTATAATAGGTGTGAGGTCTATCTTCTGTTCCTCTTTTGCAAAGAAAGTATCAAGTTGTTGTTGAGTAAAAAACTCTTGCATCATCAGGTTTTTAATGGAGGCTTTAAAGGCTTCAAAACGTAGTGGTATAACTCCTGAACCATATAAAAGAGGAACTTTTTCAAAAAGCATATGAATAGCTAGTTGATTTGTAAGTGCTCCTGAGAGGGCAAAGAGTCCTGTATATAAAAATAGTTCCCTTGCTTCTTGCACGACAAAAGAAGCTCCAATGAAAAGTATGGCTAAAAAGTTTGTTATTAGTGATTTGCTCATCTTGAAAATATCTCCTAAAATGCTCTGAATTGTATATGAAAAATGTATTATAATAAAAAAAATTTAATCCATTTCGAGCTTCTTTTCATGATAAAACTTATACACTATTTTATAAACAATGCACGCCTTAACTACGCCATGCTTTTTTTTCTTCTTTATATGGGTATTAATGCTTATATAAACATCCCAAAAGAGCTGTTTCCAACAACCGAGCTTGACAAGATAAATATCAAAGGTGCTTACGTTGGAGCAAGTGCGGACAATATGGATAAGATGGCTGTTCGTGAGCTAGAGGATGCCATTAGCAACATAAGCGGGATTGACAAGAGTGAGACAACAATCGCACCGGGTTACTTCTCCATGCTTCTTACTCTCAATGAGAGTGCAAACAAAATTAGTGTTTTAAATAATGTAAAAGATGCTATTTCGCTTTCAAAACAGTACCTTCCGTCTGATATGAATGAACCTACAGCGGTAATTTTAGATAGAAGTAGAGCACTTATTAAACTCTCTGTATCTTCAAAAGTTCTTACACGTGGAGAGCTAACAGAGGTCGCAAAAGAGATAAAAAACAAAATCTCAAAAATAAAAAATATTGCTGAAGTGAGTATACGCGGGGACTCTAACCAAGAGCTCTCTATAAAAATTAACTCTGAGGCAATAGTAGCGTATGGACTCAATCCTGGAAGTGTAGTATCTGCTATCTCAAATCTCTCCTATATATTTCCGATAGGTGACATTGAAGAAAGAGGTAATTTTGCTTACGTTTCAACAGTAAATGGAAAAACGGATGTTAAGGATTGGCAAGAGAGCATTTTACATGTGGATGGAAAATATATACGTTTAGGAGATATTGCTGCCGTTTCCATAAGCTACCCACAAACAGATACACTCTCATCATTTAACAATAACACTACTTTGACACTTGTGATACTCAAAGGAGAAGAGGGGAGTTCAATGGAACTCTCAAAAGAGTTGCGAGCATATGCCAAGAAGCTTGAGCCAAAGTATAAAGATGTTATATTTGATTTCTACCAAGATAGTTCAAAACCTATAGAGGACCGTTTAAACACTGTTATTTCAAACCTGATGTTTGGACTTCTTTTAGTCTTTTTCTCACTCTATGTACTTATAAATCTGCGTATTGCGTTTATAGTTGTTTTAGGTATTCCTTTTTCATTCATTATAGGACTGCTTTTTATTTACTATATGGGCTACTCTATAAATATTGTCTCGCTTTTAGGAGCGCTTATAGTCATAGGAATTGTTGTAGATGATGCGATAGTCGTGAGTGAAAACATTCAACGTCATATAGACAACGGGATGGAAGTGAAAGAGGCTTCTATACTCGGTGTTCAGGAGATGATACTCCCTGTGACTCTTGCGACTTTGACAACTGCAGCAGCTTTTTTACCGATGTTTTTAATGCAAGGAGAGATAGCACTCTTTTTAATTTTGGTACCAATAGTAGTTGTCATGATACTGCTTGGCTCTCTTATAGAGAGTTTTTTCTTTCTTCCACTTCACGCAAGAGAGTTCTTAACAAAAAGTCATAACCTTGTAGACTGGGTACCTCTACAAAATGTATATGAACGCATACTGACTTTTCACATAGAGTATAAAAAGCTTTTTCTCATTACGTTTTTAATTCTTATACCTATACTCACAGTTATTACAGCCAAGTCTATGAAGTTTCAGTTTTTTCCAAACTTTGACGGAAATAACCTTTATATTTCAGGAAAACTAGACATAAACACGCCTATAGAAGAGACCTTTACAATCACAAAAGAGATAGAAGCAGAGCTCATGAAACATGCAGAGGAATTCTCTCTAAAATCAAGCTCTTCAACAAGTGGCTACAGACGTTCACTTTCAGGTGAAACAGAGTTTAACAATAATGTTTTTTACATTACTTTAGAATTGTATGACAGAAAAGAGACAAATTTTATAAACGAGTATCTCAATCCTCTCTTAAACTTTAGTTTTGATTTTAACAATCCCGAGAAAATACGTGAAAAACAGACTTTTGAACTCTCTCCACGAGCACAGGAGATAGTAGAAACTTTTCGTAAAAAGTACGAGTTTGTAGAACTTGGTGTCATGGAAGACAAGCCTGGACTCATCCGTAGCGATATTCAAGTAAATCTCTCTGGAAATGAAGATGCACTACTTGAAGAGTCTATTAAAAAGTTAGAGAATGCTCTGGCAAACATTGAAGGAATTGCAAATTTTAGCGATAACATCAAGTATGGAAAATATGAGTATAAAATAAAAATCAACTCTTATGGAGAGCGTTTAGGATTGAGTGAGGCATCTATCTCAAAACTCTTAAGTGACTACTTCTTAGAGCGTCGCCAATCCACGACGTTTAACAAGTATGGGATTATGGAGATAAAGACAGAAGATGAGGCAAAGGATAAAACAGGAACTCTTATGAATTTTAATCTCTCTTTAGGGGATGGACGCTATGTTAAACTGACCGATGTGGCAGATATTGTGACTATTAGAGATTATGAAAAGATAGATAAACTCAACGGAAACAGAGTCAAAACAGTTTATGCAAACGTGGACAAAAGAGCGATTACAGCTGAAGAGGTTTTAGAGATTTTAGAGCCTACACTCAGTGAGATAAGTGCGAAAGGTGTGGCAGTGGATTTACTGGGTGAAAAGGAGAAAAATAAACAGCTACAAAGTGATATGAAAAAGAGTCTGCTTCTGGCAGTTTTTCTTATATTTTTGACTCTTTTACTCATTTTTTCAAAAATCAAGTATGTTCTTATGGTTATGAGTGTCATTCCTCTCTCTGTTTTAGGAGCACTCCTAGGTCACAAACTTTTAGGAATGCCGCTTACTATGCCGTCTATCATCGGTATACTGGGACTTGCTGGAGTTGTTATAAATGATGGAATCATTATGCTGGACTTTTTACATGGAACGCATAAAGCTGAGGAGTTTTTTACACGTGCAAAACAGAGACTCCGTCCTATTCTCATTACTTCCATAACAACATTTTTAGGACTTTTTACGCTTATCTTTTACGCAACGGGCCAAGCGGTCATACTCCAACCTATTGCTATCTCCATCGGTTTTGGACTTGTGTGGGGAACACTCTTAAATCTTATATTTTTACCAACACTATATGCACTTGTAAATGGAATAGATGTGAGGTATAAAACTCCTTAAAATTTGTGGAACTTTGCAGTTATTACTTTTTGAACATTTTTTTGACACAAATATGAGTTGTGACCTTTAGCTATTTTAATAACAAGAGATGATAGAGTTAAAGAATGTCTAAATTATAGATCAAATCATTAAATTAATAATTTAAGGAAACCAGTATTAGCAATGTTTATGAATAAGCTTGCTATTAAATATTTATTCAGCTATACTTCTTTTATCGAATGATGATTTAGAGTTTCATCTAATGCAAGATTTTTATTGCTTACTTACAGTTTACAGTATTAACCTCCCAACAGAATAACACTCC
>JAFGVE010000034.1 GCA_016938175.1 Campylobacterales bacterium | reverse complement strand
TGTAAGTGGTGGGTTCTGAGTGACTCGAACACTCGACCGCTCGGTTATGAGCCGAGAGCTCTAACCAACTGAGCTAAGAACCCACTTTTTGTTGGTAGGTCGGAATTATACAGAGCAAATGCTTAGATATTCCTTACCTTCCAGAGGAATTATTTAGTGTTGACCATCCAAATAGAGAAGACGTTTAAGTAGTTCCAAAAAGACTCTACAGAACGCTCTGTAATTCCTTTTTTATCTACCAAGTTTTGTAAAAGTGGTTGGTAGAGTTTTAACCACGTTTCTCTTGCTTTTGCATCTATTTTAAAAGGTGCGTGACGTCCTACCATTTGTGGTGCTCCACGGCTTTGGTTGAAGTATGCAGGTCCTCCACAAATCTGTATCATAAAGTCTGCTGAGTGTTTTTTTGCAAGTGCAAACTCTTCTGCATTATCTACTGGAAAAAGGTGCTTAATGTCACTCTCTTTTATAGAGTCATAATGCTCAGAAACGAGCTCTCTTAAGCCTTCTTCTGTCAGCTCTATTAAAAACTCAGGTATTGCTTTTGTTACAGGTGGTCTTACGCCAAATTCAGCGTATGCTATTTCTAAATTCATATATTAATTTTCTCCTCATTTTGTGGTGGTTTTATTTTATAAGCTACAGAGTAAGCAAGTGGTACATAGAGTAAGTTAAGTACCGTAGCCCATGCTATACCAAAGCCGAGTGAAACTGCCATTGGCTGAAGTATCATCGCTTGTCCTGAAGCGAAAAATATAAGTGTTAAAAGTCCTAAAACTGTTGTTAATGAAGTGAGTAAAATAGGACGAAGTCTTGTCTTTGCACGTTTCATCAACTCCTCAGTGTCTTGTGCTTTTTTAATAAAGTCAACCATTATGAGCCCATCATTTACAACGACTCCTGCAAGTCCTACTATTCCTATCATTCCCAGCATTGTCATATTTAGACCCATTATAAAGTGTCCTATATAGACACCCAAGAGAACAAGAGGAATGGTACTTATAACTATGAGCGATTTTTTGATAGAGTCAAAGAGCCACACAAGAGTAATAAAAATCAAAAATATCGCAATTAAACCTGCTTGCATCATCTCTCTTTTGTTTTTATTGTTCTCTTTTTCCTCACCTTTGATATCTAAAACTATCCCTTGGTTCTCTACTTTTTTCAAGACACTCTCTAAACGTTTCATAACTTCTGAAGAGGTCATTTTGTTTTTATCTATAGAAGCATAGAGACTTCGTATACGTTTACCATCCTCTTTTTTGAGCGTTACAAAACTCTGTACATAGACAAAATCACATATATCTCTGAGTCTGACAAACTGTTGTGAATTTGGAATCTGTACCTCAATGTCATTAATAGACTTTATATCTTGATTAATATTACTCTCTAGTTTTATACGAATTAGTCCACTTGCATTAAAGAGTTTTCCATACTCCCCTTTGAGGTAATATGCACGAAGTTCAGAAGAGATGAGTTCCTCGTTAAATCCAAGTTCTTGCCCATACTGATTTACCCGTAACTTTAACTCTTTTTCGCCTAAGTCTGCATCATCCGAAATGTTAAAAACGCCCTCTATACTATGCAACTCATCTTGAATTTCACGTAAATACGGCATAACATCACGCCCTTCTCTAGAACTCAAAGCTATCTCTATATCGTTAGCAACAACACCTGCTCCAGGTACTTTTACAACGAGTTCTTCAAAGACAAGTGCATCCTCTTTATCTTTAAGTGTGTGCATATCTTTAAGTATCTCTTTGGCATGTTCAGCAATCACTTTAGCATCATCTTTACGTGTCTGTAACGCAGACGAACTCTCAACAGAGAGAATAGGACTAATGTATTTGTCAAAAAAGTTTACCGGCACATGCTCATTTAGATCTATAAATATGTGAAACATATTTTCACCAAGTTCTGCTCTGTTTTTCGCATCCATTTTAAAGCCGATTACAGAAGTAACAGAAGAGACGTTATCTTTGTCAAGTTGTTCTAAAAGTCTACTTTCCAAAAGAGTTACAATTTTTTCCGTATCTTCTAACTCATTGTTAATATTGACTTTCCCTGAAACATATACCTGCGTTGTATCAAACTCTGGAAAGAGTTGAAACTTGGAATTCTTCATCATTATAAACGTGAGTGAGAGAATTGTTACAACCATAAACGCAAGTGAGAGATAGCGACGTTTAAACAAAAAGTGCAAAACCCTGTCATAACGCTCGTACATAGAGTTCCAAAAGCGTTTTGTAAAACTTCCCTCTTTTGAAACACGTAAAAAGTCATAAGCATGCAGAGGCAAAAAGTAAAAAGCTTCAAAGAGTGAAGAGAGTAAAAGTACACTAATCATAATAGGAATAATTTTAATAAACATTCCCATGTCACCCGACATCAGTAGCATAGGTAAGAATGCAAAGACAGTTGTAAGCGTAGCTGTTAAAACTGCAGGAAACATCTCAGTAGCCCCAACTATAACAGCCTCTTTTCTCTCCATTCCCTCTTCTAAATGCCTATAGATGTTCTCAGCTACAACTATCGCTTCATCAACAAGCATTCCAAGTGCTATGAGTGCACCCAAAAGTGAAAGCATATTCATACTGTCACCCATAATTTCTGTTGCTATCAAACCTATCATAAAACTAACAGGAATACCGATAGCTACAACAAATGCAATACCACGATTTATAAAAATAAGCATCGCCAAAAATACGAGTACAAGTCCAAATGCAATATTAGAAAAAACGGTATTTAAACGGTTTTTAATCCATACAGAAGTATCTGTATAAATGCTATATTCCAAACCTGGATTATTTTTTCTGTGTTCTTTTAAGACCTTGCGTATTTCACGTACCAAGGCTATGGCATTTCCATTTTTACTCTTTGTCACGTTTACGGAAATATTTCGCACACCATTATAATGTGATAGTTCAATGGCATCACTGAGCTTAAAAGAGACATCAGCAATATCTTCTATCTTTACTTTCACACCGCCAACACTTATAAGGGTATTTGCTACATCTGCTTTTGTCTTTTCTCCATTATATGTAGAGATATAGAGATGGTGTGCCTTTTCTTTAATAGTTCCTATGGGGAAAATAGAACTTATGTTTTTAATGGCACTAATAACTAAAGCTGGCTGTAGTCCATAGGCTTTTATTTTCTCTGTGTTTAAAGCGATGTCTAGTTCTTCATCCGCATCACCACGAATAGAGAGTTCACTCAACTCTTTAAAACGGCTCAAATCTGTTTTTAACTCTTGTGCCTTATCCAAAAGAACACGTTTATCTACATCACCTGAGAGTGCTATAAGAACAAGAGGAAAAGCATGCGTAGAGATTTTTGCTACCGGTTCATTCATATCGGCAGGAAGATCTTTTTTAACACTACTGATAATATCTTTTACATCATTAAGGACACTAATGTTGTCTGAACCAGATTTTATGTCGGCTAAAATACTAAAAGAGCCGTTTTTAATGCTAGTCTTTATCTCTTCAAGTTCATCTATATTTTGTAAATCATCTTCTATACTCTGCACGACCATCTTATCAAGGACATCTGCAGAAGTTCCTACATAACCGCCTGTTATGCTTATTCTATCCATATTCATAGGAGGAAAAATTTCTTTTGGAATATTTATATATGCAAAGATAGATAGCATCAAAATAAAAATGAGAAAGATGTGATTTAAAAGCGGTTTTTCTATGGCAAAACGAATAAAGTGTTGTATCAACCTAAACTCCCTTAGAAAAGCGTATCAAGTATCTGATTTTTAAACTTTATCTCTTCAACTGACGCACTAATAATTTTATTCTCTTCTTTGAGAGTATCATACTCATTTTTGAGTTTAGCGATATCCCTACTTTTAAAGTAAATCTGTTGTGTGATGTAAATTTTAGGAAAAATGAGTACAGCGGTGAAGCTTATAATGAGTAAAAGCATTAAAAAATAGTTGAGTGTAAGATTTTTTTGACGAGTAGCAAGCTCTTCAAACTCTTCTAAAAGCTCATTTTTTTCACTCATGAAATATCCATTTGAAAGACACGCATTTTTGCACTTCTACTTCTAGCATTTGCTTTAAGTTCATCATCTTGCGCTGTTATAGGCTTTTTACTCTCAACCTTTCCTAAAGCATGATTATTTCCACATTCACAACGAAAAGCCTCAGGAGGACAGGTGCAAGACTTTGCAAAACTGTTAAAAGCCTGTTTAACGATTCTATCTTCTAAAGAGTGAAAGGAAATAATTGCGACTCTTGCTTGTGGAAGTCTTGCTTCTTCAATGCTTTGCAGTAATGAACGTAACTCTCCAAGTTCATCATTAACCTCTATGCGAATTGCTTGCATCAAAAGAGTTGCAGGGTGAATCTTTTTTCCTTTTGGCATAAACGATTTTACTCTATCACTCAACTCTTTTGCAGAAGTGAATGGACGACTTTTCACTATTTCACTCGCAATTTTTTTGGCATTTCTAAGTTCTCCATACTCAAAAAAAACTTTTTCTAACTCCTCTGTAGAGTACTCATTTACAACATTCATCGCACTTAAAGGAGCATTTTTATCCATACGCATATCGAGTGTTTCACTCTCATAGGAAAAACCTCTCTCTTTGTGGTCTAGCTGTAGTGATGATACTCCTATATCCGCGAGTATTCCTTTTATGTCTTGAGGATTAACTTCTTGTAAAACCTCTTTAATGACGTTAGAAAAACGCCCTTTTTTAATGCTTACTCTCTCGCCAAAAGGAGCAAGTCTTTGTGTAGAAAAATCTATAGCTGTCTGATCTTGATCAATCGCAATAAGTTGAATATTTGGATTTGCTTCAAGCAACATCGATGAGTGCCCACCATATCCCATTGTACAGTCTATAATAATGCCTGAGTCTATACCTTTGAATGTCTCTACAACTTCACGGTAAAGAACTGGAATATGTGGAATATCTTGCACTTATGCCCTTTCGTTACTTACTTTAGGCAAATTATACAGAACTTTTGTAAAATTTAAATTTTTATAGTGTATCATAAACCAAAAAAGAGGGTCTGCCTATGATTTCAGAGTACCAAAATGAGATGATTGCTTTAATAGTAATCCTTCTTCTACTCATTATTTATCTTCTCGTCAAAATTAACAAACAAGAGTCACAGTCCCTTATAGAGGAATTACCAGAAGTTAAAGATGAGTTTTTAGAGGAGAATAAACCTCAAATACAAGAACCCCTCGAAGAAGTTACAGAAGAAGAAACTGAGCAACCTTTAGAAGTACTTGAAGGAAGTGAAGAGGGAGACTTTGGTGTTGAAGAGAGCCCAGTGCCAGTTGTAGAAGAAACACCTCAACGTAGAAAATCTGACATCCGTAAACGTGATGTAGTCAAACATGGAAAAATTACAAAAAAGAGTTTTGAAGAGTTTGCTGGCACAAAAATTCTTGTTGCAGAAGACAACCTTATCAATCAAAAAGTCATCTCTGGACTTCTTGCCGATAGTGGTATTCTTTTAACTATGGCGAATGATGGTCAAGAAGCATTGGAAATTTTAGAAAGAGATGATGACTTTTTAATGATTTTAATGGATGCACATATGCCAAGAGTTGATGGTTTTGAAGCGACTCGCATCATTAGAGAAAATCCTAAATATAACCATATAGTAGTTGTAGCACTCAGTGGAGATACAGCGTCTGATGACATCAAAAAAATGGTTGAAGCAGGGATGGAAGAGCAGTTAGAAAAACCTCTTAGAATGGAATCCTTATATGAAGTTCTTTATGCATACAGTGGCGGACAAAAAGAGAAAACAGAAAATGACATAGACTATATCGAAGTACCTATGACAAAAGAACTCCATGGAGAAAAAGGACTTGCTATTTGTGGAGGAGATGAACAGTTTTATATTGACATTTTACAAGAGTTTGTCACAACATATGAAAACTCTGCTGAAGAACTTAGAAGTCTTTTAAAAAGCTCTGAGGAAAAAGCAGCTGATAAACTGCTATTAGATATTATGGGAGTTTCTGCAAACATAGGAGCAGAACATTTTACAAAAGCTGCAAACAACCTCAAAGAAGCGCTAAGTGATACAAAGGAACAGAGCTACTTCACGCTTCTTGACCAGTATCAAGGACATCTTGAAAGACTTGTAAAAGATATTAAAGAGTATTTAACGAAATAACGCCAACTCTTCAAAAGAGCCTTATTGAAAGGCTCTATCTTGTTTGACCACTTCCATATATTTTAAACTTATACGTTGTTAATCCTTCTATACCCATTGGTCCACGAGCATGAAGTTTATTTGTACTAATTCCAACCTCCGCACCAAAGCCAAATGCACCACCATCTGTAAAACGTGTACTTGCATTTACATATACCGCAGCAGCATCTATACTGTTTAAAAACTCTTCTGCAGTTGAAATATTTTCTGTAATAATTGCCTCGGAGTGTCCCGAACCAAAACGAACAATATGCTCTATTGCACCATTTACACCATCTACAACTTTAATATTAAGTATATTTGCAAGATACTCTGTATCAAAGTCCTCATCTGTAGCCTCAGAAACAGCTATTAACTCTTGGGTTTTTATACACCCTTTAAGCTCTGTATGTGCGGCATCAAATGCTTCTTTTAACTTCGGTAAAGTTGTAGCAGCGATTGCCTCATCTACTAAAAGCGTTTCCATAGCATTACAAACACCTGGACGTTGTACTTTTGCATTTATTGCAATTGCAATTGCATTATCAATTTTTGCATCTTTGTCTATGTATGTATGGCACTGTCCCTTATCATGTTTTACTACACTAACTGTAGCATTTTCTGTTACATGTTTGATGAGTGCAGCTCCACCCCTTGGAATAATCAAGTCAACATACTTATCCATCTTGATAAGTTTGTTTACACCTTCTCTTGATGAATCTGGAATGAGCGATATTAAAGAACTTGGGAGATCATTTTTTTCTAAGACACTCTGTAATGTTTTTGCTATAGCATTATTTGAGTGTTGAGCTTCTTTACCACCTTTCAATACACAAACATTAGAACTTTTAAAGCAGAGTGCTGCTGTATCAGAAGTAACGTTTGGACGTGACTCATAAATAATACCTATGACACCGATAGGGATACTTACTTTTTCAATTTTAAGTCCATCTTCTGTAATCCAACCATCTAAAACACGTCCAACTGGCTCTTTTAATGCAGCTATCTCTTCCATTGCAACTGCCATTGCATCTATACGTTTGGCATCTAATAAGAGTCTATCCATTAAGGCTTCACTTAAGTTATTGACTCTTCCATCTTCCATATCTTTACTGTTCGCTTCGATTATAACGGCACTATCATCTCTGAGGGCTTGCGCCATCTCTTTGAGAATCCTGTTTTTTTCACTACCGCTTAGAGCATTTAAAACTCTACTGGCAGACTTAGCTTCTTGTAAAAACTTCTCCATACTTTCTCCTATATTAATTTTCTTGAACAAATAGTGTCCCTAATGTATGTACATCTTCAAGTAAAAACGACTCTGCAGCACTTAAATCAAAACCACTAGTCAAAAACATTTTACGCTGATGTTTTATCATAAAATCTGCTGCTTTTAACTTCGTTACAATTCCACCTGTTGCAAAGTCATTATTAGGTGTTGCTTCAGTCTCGAGTGCACTACTTGGTATATAGTGAATAAACTTATGAATTTTTGCATCGTCATGTTCTTGTGGATTTTTATCATAATATCCGTCAATATCACTTAAAATAACCAATAAATCTGCATTAATAGCATGTGCAACATTTGCTGACAATTGATCATTGTCCCCAAAAAGCTGTTCAGGTGTTGACGTAATGTCATTCTCGTTTATAATGGGGAGAATATCGTTTTGCAGATGAGCATCTATAATCTCCTGAAACATTTTTGTTCTCTTTCTCGAATCAAAATCATCTTCAGTCAAAAGTATTTGCGCTGTGTCAATATCATAAATATCAAACTTTTTCTTATAACTTGTCATTAAAATTGGTTGTCCCGCAGCCGCAATTGCTTTTTTACCAATCTGTTTTGTCTTATCGAGCTTTAAGGCAAAATAACCTGCAGCAACAGCACCTGAAGTTACAAGTACAACATCATACCTACTCTTTAGTTTTGCAATCAGAGTTACTAAATTTAGCATCCTCTCTTTAGCAATATGGTTTTTATCAGTTAAAACAGCACTTCCGACTTTTATAACTACTCTTTTCATCTCATTCCTTAGTTTAAAGTCTATTGTTTTTTATAAATGCTATACTAACATAAAAAAGTTAGGACAAAATGAAGACAGTAACATTCATCGGAAACGGAAATATGGCACTAAGTATCGCCAAAGGACTAAAAAAAGATTATAAAATTGAAGTCGTTGGAAGGGATATTAAAAAGCTTGAAAACTTCGAAAAAGAACTTGGTGTTAAAATAGACAAGTACATTCTTCCTAACTTTAATGTGCAAGATAAAACAGTTATTTTATGTGTCAAGCCTGCAAATGTAGAAGAAGTTTCACAAAAACTAAAGGGCGAAGCAAAAATAATCTACTCTGTTTTAGCAGGAACATCTATTGAAAAACTCAAAGCACATTTTAATACAGGTGCAGTTGTACGTGCAATGCCAAATCTTGCAGCAAGTGTCCAAAAATCTATGACAACACTCACAGGTGACATCGAATTTAAAAATGAAGCCAAAGAAATTTTAGGCACTATAGGTGAAACGCGATGGCTAGCAAGTCAAAAAGAACTAGATATAGCAACTGCACTCGCAGGAAGTGGTCCAGCTTATCTTGCTCTTATTGCAGAGGCACTTGCTGATGGAGCTGTTAAACAAGGTCTCAAACGTGATGATGCAATGGCAATTATGCGTGGACTTTTTGGTGGTTTTGGGGAACTAATTCAAGATATACACCCTGCAATACTCAAAGACAATGTGATGAGTCCAGGAGGAACAACTGCAGCTGGATATAGTGCTATGGAAGATGGTAATGCAAGAAGTACTTGTATGCAAGCAGTAGAGAGAGCTTACAAAAGAGCGACAGAGCTTTAGTAATAAACCTCTTCGCTATCATGTTGCAGATAAAGCACTAAAATCCAACAGAGCATAATCACAGAAGCTATTTCATAACCAATAAGCCAAACTATCGGAAATGCATTTATATTAAGAAGCATAAAATTATCCACACTTCCTCGGGCAATAACCAAGAAAAGGAAAACTGCACCAAGTATATATGGTAGTGCCACAACGTAAAATGTATAAACAAAAAACTCCCAACCTTCTGGAACTGGAGCGAAGTCTTTGAGTTCAACTTTTTTAGAAGCAAAAGATTTAGACTTAGTCTCTTTTTTCTTTGCTTGATGCTGAGTAACTCTATCACTTTTCATCATCTGATTATAATAGAGCATGTTACGGTTTTTTGTTATTTTCTCATCTACATCATTCATGATTGTTCTACCTCAATATTTAGACATTTTACAAGCTATTGTTTTAATAAAAACTTAATATCTTATAACTATTTTAAATAATACAAAAGCTATGATATAATCGTTGTAATTATCATTCAGGGATTCTTATGTATAAACTCTCCTTATCACTATTTCTTCTTTCATCTCTCTACTTACAAGCAGATGGCCTTTTGTGCACAGAAGCAGAAAAAAAAGTCGTCTTTGACAAAGCTCAAAAATCCACATATGAAAATTGTAAACGTAATGGAATGACATGGTGGTATACAGACAAAGGTGCAATAAAATCTCAAGTTAATTTTATTGACGACAAAGAGAATGGTCTCTATACTTCATTTTATGATAACGGGGCAAAAAAAATAGTAGTCAATTATAAAAATGCACAAAAACATGGATTACAAAAGACATATTATGACAACGGTGTCCTTGGCTCTACAGTTATGTATGAAAATGGTAGGCGTGAAGGTGTCATGACAGATTACGATGAAGAGGGATATAAATACTCAGAAGTGTTTTATAAAAATAACTACAAAGTGGGACTAAAAAAATATTACAATCATCAAGGTGAAGTGACTCATACAGAAGAGTATAAAATGGATAGAAATCCAGTTGTTGTAAAAATGCTTGAAAAAAAGAGAAAAGAGGTCATGATAGACCTCTCAAAGTATGGCTTAATGCCAAAAGATGCTCCCAAAGAAGAGAGAGTTCGTTGATTTTATAAAAAAGACAAAATCTCTTTTTCTATATCTTCTTTATTAATAATAGTGTCTTGAACTACTGGTTTTGTAAAAAGTCCACGTACCATCGCTGGAATCTCTAAATTTGCTTCTTTTGCAATTGACTCAAGAGCAATTATATCCTGTGCATCCACTTCACCTGTCAGTGCATTTGCAATAACCGGTGAAAATTTTGTCCACTCAGCTGTTGAGTACGCGATTGTTTTGATTTCAGGGCTTGAGCATGTTTCATAAGACTTCATACATGTAGCAGTATGTGGATCCATTAAATAATTTTCATTATTGAAAATATTTTTTATATATGCCTTTCCTTCATCTCCATTACAAAAATCAGCTGCAAAACACTCCTGAAGCTTTGTAAGTTCATCCGCTGTTAACTCATAAAAATTTTGACTTTCTAAACTCTCCATTAGCTCACGAGTACGTACATCACCAAACATATCAAATAATATACGCTCAATATTTGAAGACTTTAATATATCCATTGCAGGAGAAGTTGTGTTTACAACTTCAGAATCTCTCAAGTCATATTTTCCGCTATTGATAAGTCTTGTAAGTACATTGTTTTCATTTGACGAGATGACAATTTTTTCAACTGGTACACACATTTGCGCTGCGTAGTATCCTCCAAGAGCATTCCCAAAATTTCCAGATGGTACATTAAGATATACTTTCTCCCCCATTGTAATCCCACCCTGACGTACTAATTCTAAGTAAGAGTGAATGTGATATACAATTTGAAAAATAATACGTCCAAAGTTTACAGAGTTTGCGGCAGATAAAGAGACACTTTTCTCCTTAAGAGCTTTTTTGAATTCCTCAGATGCAAGAAGACGTTTTAAAGCATTTTGTGCATCATCAAAAACACCATTTATCCCAATAACTTTTAAATTTTTTGCATCTTCTGTTACCATTTGAAGACGTTGTACATCACTTGTGCCACCATTTGGATAAAGACAAGCAACTTGTACATTTGCACGATTTTTAAAAGTCTCTAGAGCAGCGGGACCAGTGTCTCCGCTCGTTGCAGCTAAAATAAGATAATTTTCATTACGTTTTTGTGCTATTGAAGAGAGAACTACACCAAAAGGTTGTAAAGCCATATCTTTAAAAGCACGCGTGGGACCATGGTAAAGTTCGCTTATATAAAGGTTCTCTTTTACTTTTACTACAGGCACAGGATTTTTTGCATCATCAAAAGCATCATAGAGGGCAAGTGCTTCATCAATTACATCAGAATCAATATCTATCTCAAAACGATTCAGCATATCTTTTGCAAGCTCTTTATAACTTGAATTTAAATGCTTTGTTAAAAACTCTTCTCCAAGTTCAGGAAGTTTTTCAGGTACATAAAGCCCTCCAAAAGAGGCAATAGGAGCTAAAATTGCTTCAGAGAAAGTAACTGTTTTTGGTTTTGTTTCATCGTATCCACGAGTCTGTATAAAGTTCATATAATCGCTCTGTCTTAAGTTTTCGCAATTATATCCAAATTGATTAAAATCTTACTGAGCTTCTCTTTACTGAAAAAGTCTAATTGGGTTGATGTGATACGATTTTTGTGTTACTTCAAACACAAGCTCATCCTCTACTCTACCTATTGTATAGCCTTTTTTAATCTTTTTACCCTTTTGAATATTTGGCGATATTTGTGACAAGTTTGCATAAATTGTATGGAGTCCATTATTATGCTCAACGATGACAATATTATCTAGAACAGCAGTCTTATCCGCATAGATAACTTTCCCATTAAACACTGTTTTTACTTTTGCATTTTTCTCTTTTGGTTTTAAAGAAATTGATTCATTAAAGATTTTAATTTTATAGATAGGATCTGTATACGTACCATATTTTTTAATAATTGAGTAAGTATCTAAAGGTGCAATGGTTTTTGGTCCAGTATATTTTAGTGTTTTAACAGCCTGATAACTGCTACCGACTTTTTTGACCTTTGGAAGCTTTTCATCAGCCACAAACTGCTGCTTAGAAAAGGCCTCTTTTCTTGCTTTCTCTTCTTTTGCTTTGCGTATCTCATCTATCTTAATAATATTTAATTGTGCAAGTGTCTGTTTAAGTGCATCTTGCTTTTTTAAGATAGCTTTTAACTCTTTTTTATAACTTTTTTTGGCAGCCGTTAATTTTGTAAGTGCTTGTTTATTCGCCTCTTTCATCTTAACAACATCTCTTCTTTTACGCTCTATATTTGCAATAGCAACTTCTAAATTACTTGCAAGCTGATTGAGCATATCAATATCTTGAGCATTCGCAAAGAATTGTTTACTTAATTCATCGGCCTTTTTCTTGGAATCTGCCAACATCTGTTTTAAAACTTCAAACTCCATAATTGAATCTTCATTTGCCGAATAGTCTTGTTGTAAAACAAGTGAAAGAGAAACACTTTGAGCAATGACAAAAACTAGCTCTTCTTCTATTTTTTCTTGTCTCTCTTTTAACTCTTTTTGCGATTTTTGAAGAGCGTCAAGTTGTCCAGTATTGTCTTTATAACTCAACTCTTTTAAGGCTAAATCCTCTTGGAGTTTTTTTAGAAGTTCATTTTGCTCTTCTAGCTCTTTTTTCTGTTTTAAAATCGCCTTGGCATTTTGCGACATTTTTTTGTTTATATTTGAGTAATTCTTAGAGTACTTCGTTAATTGCGAATTTGTTTTACTAATTTTATTATCTACTGAAGCTGCAAAAAGGCTGAGTGAGAAAAAAACTAAAGTAAATGCAAATAGCTTCATTAAACCTCTTCTTTATGTCCAAGAACTATAAAAGTTGCAAGTAAAATAGAGACAACCATAGAGACACCAAGCATGATTAAGGAGTCCTCTATTGTATTAAAAAGTGTAACTTCAATACCAATACTTTCAAATTGAGCCAGGACCAAGTCATTTGTACTAATGTAACTAAAGAGTAAAAAGCTCAAAAGCGTAGCTATAAGTGCATCTACAATTGCAAGTCTAAAAAGAACTGCCGAACGTAGCCATACAGGTGCACCAAAAAGTCCCATAATGCTCATTCTTTCACTGTGTTTAAATTGCCATATACGCAACTCTTTAAAAATCAGTAAAATTGTCACAATAAGCAGAGTTGCGGCAAATACTGTAATAACAGTTTTAAAAAGGAGCAAAAGTTTATAAGTTGTGTCATGTGTTTTAGAAAACGTTTCTACCTTCCCAATAGAAGAATTTTTCAGTAGTTTCTGACTTATATCTGCAAGCTCTTTAGGACTAGGATATATACGAAGTTTCAGTTTATAAAATTTTGGAAGCGTTAACTTTAGGAGTTCTATATTTTTTTGAGAAAAACCAGAATTCAACTCTTTAATTACAGAGTCAGGTGAAAGCTCTAAGAGTTCAGAAAAATTCTTATCTAGCTTTAAAATTTCCTCGCTTACAAGAGTTTTTTGACTAACAAGAACCAAAGAGTAATGTTTTGCCAAGTTCTCTTTGTAGGCTAAAACAGCCCTGTCAACTATGAAAAACACCTGTAATGAAAAGAGTATGCCTAAAAGAGCAATGACAAGAGAGAAATGATTTTTAAATGACTTCATGAATACTCCCATACTCTATATGAAAATGCTTGTAATCAATATTCATACTCTCTGGTATATGGTGCGTTACAACAATTACCGTAGTTTTCAGTTGCGAATTTGCACCTTCTAAAAGATTCCAAATAAGCTGTGACGAGTAATCATCCAAGTTTCCTGTAGGCTCATCTGCCAATATAAGAATTGGATTATGAGCGAGTGCTCGTGCCATAGCAACACGTTGCTGTTCACCACCACTTAATTCCAGAGGATACTTCCCCGCTTGATGCTTTAAACGTACATGTTTTAAAAGTGAATCCACCTGATTTTGTGTAACACTCTTTTCATATCCATTTATGATAAGTGGTAACATGATGTTTTTCTCAATTGTCCACTCTTTTACTAGCTTATAGTCTTGAAAAACAATACCGACGTGCTTACGTAAAAAATTTAGTTTTGAAGAAGAGACACCCTTTAACTCAACACCACCAACAATAAGACTGCCTTCCTTTGGTTTCAACGCTCCATACAAGGATTTTAATAAAGTGGATTTTCCACTACCACTAGCCCCTGTGATAAATACAAAACTTCCAGAGTCTATAGAAAACTTGACCTTATTGATAATCGTCTCATCATTAGAGTATGCCAAAGAAAGATTGTCTGCAATTATTACCTTATCCATGCAGTGCCTCATCTAGGTATTTGTGTGCTTTGAGATTACTTCTTGAACGTAGTGGAAGTTCAGGGTAATAGCTTATACTACTCTCTTTGGCTATCACGTAGAGATGTTCTGGTCTATCAAAGTTTCCCATTGAAATACGCATCATAACTCCATCACTAAGTTTATATGCTCTCTCAAAATGTATAAACCCACTCTCATAGCGTTTTGTTGTGCCATGTAGTTTTATAATATTCTCAAAAGATACAGGCGTGGATGAAAAATTAAAATCTCCCTCAATGAGTAAGGGTGCAGACTCCTCTTCATTTATCATGGTAAGGTCATAGATGTTTTTTTCCATTTTTTTCCATCTATCTTCATACTTAGAACTTACTGCTATATCTTTGTTTTTGTTTATATGGAGTACAGTCTTGTTAAAGGCTATAAAGGTCTCATAAGAGTATGCATAATAATTTTCACTGTCTGTTCTAAGCTCAAGTGTGCCACCCACTTTTAAAACACGGCGGCACTCTTCTATAAAAGAAGTGCTTATAACGCGTCTATGAGGTTTTTTATCCCATGGCACTGGAAAATGTACATAAACTTTTCCAACTATATTTGACGGTACTAGTTCTAAAAAAAGTCTTGCATCATAATCAAGAACAAGAAGATTATCAAGCTTTTGGATGCTTACTTGTTTGAGTACCTGCTCAATTGAAGGTCTATGAATCTCTATACCTATAAACAAAATATCAGGATTGTTAATAGCTTGATGTAGAAGATGACGTCCTGAACCAAAACCGACTTCTATGCGTACTTCCCTATCTGTTGGAAAACTTTTTGCAAAATAATCAATCTTTTTTAGTGCTGTAATCTCTTCGAGATGAACATTTTTTGTTCCATCAAGAACATTTGAGGCAAGAACATTAAGTCTTGCTAGTCCAGCATATGAACTAAGTGCTTTATGTACATAGTGTATGGAAGCTGGACGAGTTAGTTTATCTGTCTTTAATAAATTTCTACCCTCTTCTTCTTTAACAAGTAAGAAAAACTCTTCGCCCTCTACGTTTGCTGCTATTAGCTTCTCATCTTCATGGTTTACATTTTTTGCAATAAATCGAAACTTCACATCATTATGTGTTTGTGGGAACTCTATCTCATGAAATTTTTCTATGTGTAGGTGTGGCATTAAATCTCACTCAAGTCTATGTTTTGCATAGGTGCCACTACCTCTGGAGCTTTTTGAACTTTTGGAGCAACTGGAATCTCTTTTTGCTCTTTTGGAGCAGGTGCTGATTGCACTTGTGTAGACTCAGGAGTTTCAATTTTCACCATGATACTTGGCTCAGAAACTATTCCATCCTTATCTACACTATATACATTGTACATATATTCTGTACCTGGAAGAATCTTTTTATCTATAAAGTTCTTAGAAGTTATGCCCTCATAACGTTGTGTATCTCTCTCAAACCACCCTTTTATTTCAGCTCTCTCAACTATAAATGAACGTGCTCTTATATCCGCTTTATTCCATACAAGCTCAATATATGAACCCTTAAAACTCGCCTCAACAATAGCAGGAGCTGAAGGTTTTACGAGTGTCATTCCATGAATAGAGTTTTGCTCATGCTCACTTTCAAGTCCATCAATATCCACTACACTTACTCTATAAAAATAGCTTTTACCATCTTCTTCTATTTTGTCAGTAAAAGTATTATTATAAAGCTTTGCAATGAGTTCATAGTTTCCATCTATACTTTCAGATCTATAAACGTAATAACGCTCAAAATCTTTCTGCGTAGATTTATCCCAGTCAATTCTAATTGCGCGTGGAAGACTATTTGTTGTTTTTATATTGACAACAGGTTGTGGTAACGGCTTTGTAACTACTTTGACACTCTGAGATGGTGTTGAAAGAATATCATCATATGTTAATGCTTTTAATCTGTAAAAGTAGACAAAATTGTCTTGTAAGCCTTGATCTATGTACTCTGCGTTTAGTCTACCTTCTACTCTTCCAAGCTCACTCCACTCCTCATCTTCGAGTGTTTTTCTCTCCATAATGTAAGAACGAACTCTATTGTTTGGGTGTGGTCTCCATATAATTTTTGCACTTCTTGGCATTCCGGTAATACTGTGTATCCAAGAAACTGACTCCAGTACCGGTAGTGTATTTAAAGTTACAGTCTCACCTAAAACCCCATCAGCATCTTTTGAAAAAGTTTGAAACTTATAACTATATTTGGTATTTGGCTCTACATTTCCATCAACATAGTGTGTCTTAAATCTGTTATCAATAACAGCATAGCGTTCAAACTCACTTGTCTGTTCTGGAGTCATTGTCTCTTTATAAACGTAGATACCCTCAACTCTAGGATCTTTTATGCTACTCCATTCAAACGCAACAGTCTTCATATCTACGATAATACCGTTTTGTGTCAATTCAACTTTTGGTAAAGATGTATCAATCTTTACTTTTTCAGGTGGTGTTGGTGTCGTTGTACAACCACTAATTAACAGTAGGGAAGCTGCGCATAATGTACTGAGTGTCCATAATTTCATCTAAAGTCTCCATATCAAATTTATTTTTTATTTTTTCTTGCATATAAGCATCTAAATCAGCTCGTAATAATAGCTCTTTTTTTGTGCTTGGATGAATAAAATATATTATGTATGCATGTAGCAATATTCGTTCCGCCTTCTCTGCCTTAGGGCTTTGTGCATAGATATGATCACCTAAAATATGTCTATTCATACTCTCTAAATGTACACGAATTTGATGTGTTCTTCCCGTAAAGAGTTTGCAAGCGATTAGTTGATTTTTTTCATCTTGACTAAGAGCGAGTTGTTTGAACTGCGTTTTTGCATACTTACCATGTTCTAATCCACATGCCATCTTCAGTCGATTATTTGCACTTCTGCCTATATTTGATTCAACTTCAGTTATATCATCTTTTAAAGGTGGCGTTATAACTGCGATGTAGTAACGTCCCATACTTTTGTCTTGAAGTTGTGCTGAAAGAAACTCATGTGCTTCATTATTTTTAGCAATAACCATAGCCCCACTTGTCCCTTTATCAAGTCTGTGTACAATCCCGTGACGCTCTTCACCGCTTATGGTTGAGAGTCGTATTCCTTTATGTTTCAACCAATCGACGAGTGTTGCTTCTTTGACACTTGGAGCAGGATGCACCGTAACTCCACTTGGCTTATTTATGACTAAGACATCCTCATCTTCATAGAGTATTTCAACGTCAAAATCAACATCCAAAGCATCTTCTTGTTTGGCCTCAGGAAATATAACACTGACCTTCTGTCCAGCCTTTAACTTTACCCCGGCGCGCGCTATTTTTTTCCCCTCAATTGAGACTGCATCAAGTTTTATAAGCTGTGCTATTTGTGAGCGTGTCTGCCCTATCTGTTCAGACAAAAAGGTGTCTAAACGCTCTGAGCTTTGACATATATACTCTTTAGCTTTTATCATTGTTTATACCCTTTATGCTACAATCTTAAAATTTTTTTTGGAGATATAAATTTTGTGGAGATTTGATAAGAGTATTTTATCACAATTTGATTTTATTTCCATTATTCTTATATTTCCTCTTATCATCGCCTCAAACTGGCTCATCGGAGAAGTTGTTCCTGCCCTTGCTCAAAAACAGATGGCTTACGTCGGTGTTGCTTTTTTGACTTTTTTAGTCGTTTTTCTCCTACCTATACGAAGAATGAGCTGGCTTATTCCCATTATTTACTGGGCGAATATTCTACTCCTGTTGGCTGTTGAATTTTTTGGTCACTCACGTCTTGGTGCGCAAAGATGGATTGACATTCCTTTTATAAACGCAACTATTCAGCCTTCTGAATTTGTAAAGCCTGCACTCATTCTTATGCTTGCGTATTTGATAAATAAAACACCACCACCAATAGATGGGTATAAAATCAAAGAGTTTTTAAAAATAAGTTTTTATATTTTACTTCCTTTTATACTCATAGCCAAAGAACCTGACTTAGGAACAGCACTTGTATTGTTACTCATTGGTTATGGTGTTTTATTTTTTGTAGGTGTTTACTGGAAAATTGTTGCATTTATTGTCGGAAGTATTCTTCTTGTTTCGCCACTTGCCTACAAGTTTATGCTCCACGACTATCAAAAAGTGCGTATTAAAGATTTTTTGAGTGAAAAGCCATCGTACCACGTTCAACAATCTATTATTGCTATTGGTTCAGGTGGCTGGAGTGGAAACTCTAAAGATGAAGCCACACAAACACAAATGCGGTTTTTACCAATTGCGACGAGTGATTTTATCTTTGCTTTTGTAGTAGAGAGAACAGGATTTTTAGGTGCTTTAACTCTTATAGCCATTTATATCATGCTCATTCTGCATCTTTTAAGCTTGAGTATTTTTAATACTGACTACTACATTAAAGTAGTTACTGTCGCCATATCTTTTATGATATTTATCTATATGGGAGTCAATATCTCCATGACTATAGGTTTTGCCCCTGTTGTTGGTGTCCCACTACCAATGTTTAGCTATGGAGGCAGTAGTTTTTTGAACTTTATGGTGCTCTTTGCTATTATGCAAAATCTAATCAGCTTTCGTTTTAAAGATATGTACGACGGTAGAGGTACAAAAAGCTTTCTTTAAGAGTGCAATTCTCTTTTATATGACTTAATAATACTGTAAAACACAAGTCCCCAAAGTATAAATGAACTCGTTAAAGCTATAAATCCACCCTCTTCTTCCATATGAACCAATGAACTAGGATCTATTTGAGAAATATCAAAAATATAGTCAAGTCCAAGGCCAAATAAGATACTTCCAACAATAATACTTCCAAGGTATATAATAAGCGACTTTGTTCCTAACATTTTTTTAACAACACCTATAGTGACAGTATTTGTCGCTGGACCCGCTGAAAGAAACACAAAAGCTGCACCAGCACTTACACCAGAGAGTATAAGTCCTGCAGCTATCGGTAAGGAAGCCGTAGCACACACATACATTGGGACTGCAATCGCAATCACGAGAAGATAACTAAGCCATAAATTATCTTGTAAAGTCTGTGCTATATTGTCAGGAATAGCAACTGTTATCAAGGCTCCAAGTAAAAGTCCCCAAAGTAATGGTTTTGCTATATCATCAAGAAGTGTTACAAATGCATAGCGTAAAGCCAAATAGAATGAAAAACCTTTTTTTTGCGATGTACCGCTACAACTACTTCCGCAACATGAACCTCCATTACAAGACTCAACTTTTGATTCTTCTGTCCCTACTATCTCTTTGTCAAAAATATTGGTTAAAACACCTGCGACTATTGCCATTATCATAGATGTAACAACTCTATACAGTGTAAATATCCAACCAAAAATCCCATAAGTTGCCATAATGGAATCAACTCCTGTAATAGGTGTTGAGATAAGAAAAGAGAGTGTAGAGCCCTTTGAAGCACCAGACTTTTTCATAGAAGTAGCCAAGGGAATTACACCACAAGAACATACAGGAAGAGGAATTCCAAAAAGCGTTGACTTCACCACCGAAGAGACATCCTCTTTACCAAGATGCTTTGTTACTATACTTTCTGGAACAAGCTCATGTAAAGTACCTGCAAAGAGCAGTCCAAATAAAATATAAGGTGCCATTGCATTACTTAAATCTAGTAGTGCCATCAAAAAGCTTTCTAATAGTTCCATGCTAAGCTCCTTGTAATTAGTTGTAGCCATTACGCCATAATTTTACTTTATTTTACGTTACACTTTACTACTACATTAAAGTTTTTTCTTTTCAATTATTTACACGTTTATATTTTTCAAGATTTTGCCAACTCCCTTAAAATCATGATCCACCCCTCCAAAAATAGTAAACTGCTGTAAATTCATTCCACAAAACCCAATAATCTGTTCTTTAAACATTTTTTTGAGCCTTCTATTGACTCCAGTGAGCATATATAAAATCTTAGGCGCACCTGTTGTAACAAATACCTTCACATTTTTCCCTTTTAACAGACCTTTAGTAGTTCCATTAACATAGGTATAAGCAAATCCAGACGAAAGATTCCAATCAAAAAAGTTTTTGAGTATTGCCGGCATACTACCCCACCAATATGGAAAAACAATTACAATCTCATCTGCCTTGTTCATTTTCTCGTGATAATACTTCATCTCATCTGTCGGTTCAAAATGAAAAGCATCTCCTCACTCTTTTCTTTATACGTATTTGCAATTGCAAAAGACAAACTATCTTTTTTTGGATTTGCAACTATAACTAAAACATTTTTCATAACTACTCCTTTATTGTACCAAATAGTACAAAATTATTTAAAAAAAACTACTTCAATAGTTCTTCAACAAAAAACAATAAATCATCGACAACACTAAACTCAATGCCAGCCTGTAATGAAGAGATAATACCTGTATACAAGGTTAAATAACGCACTGCTAAGAGTTTTGCATCTAACTGATTTGTAATTTGACCATTAAGTTGCCCTTCTTTTACAAATTTTGCAAAAAAATCAACAAAATCATCCATTTCAGTTCTCATATATTCGCTGATAATTCCATGTTTTTTATAGAACTCTTTTCCACAGTCTATCAGTAAGCAACCTTTGAGCTTACCTATTTTTTTAGCTTCATCAATATCATACTTTATAATTTGCACTAGAGTCTCTTTAACGCCAATCTCACCTTTTAACTGTTCTAAAAGAGTAAAAGTTTCTTGTTTATAAAGATTTAAAGATAGAAAAAACACCTCTTCTTTTGATTTAAAAGTACGGTAAAAACTGCTCTTTTTAATCCCCATCGCAACCAATAAATCATCTAAATTAGTCCCTTCAAAACCATGTTCCCAAAAATGGTTCATTGCCAATTTGATTACATCATCTTTTTCAAATGTCTTTGGTCTTCCGACGCTATTTTTCACTGATTTATTTGTCATGGCACAATTATAGAACTAATTGGTACAAAAGTCAAGTTTTACTCTCCATAAACTGTAATTACTACTTTTCGTCCGCTCGCGAAATCTCTATGCTCACCTAGATAAATTCCCTGCCAAGTCCCTAAATTTAGGCGACCGTTTGTTATAGGAATAATTAAGTTTTGACCTAATAGTGAACTTTTAATGTGTGCAGGCATATCATCACGCCCTTCATAAGTGTGAATATAATAGGTTTTATTATCCGCTAAATCTGTAAAAAAACTCTCCATATCTTCACGTACACTTGGATCTGCATTTTCATTTATACTCAATGTTGCACTTGTATGTTGTAAAAACAGATGTAGCATTCCTACAGAGACATCATACTGAGCAACTACTTTGTCGATTTCATCTGTAATGATGTGAAAACCTCTTTGTTTTGCTTTTAATGTCAGTGTTGTTTGATAGAGTTGCACTACCTGCTCTCCTCTCTTCTTAGAATGTTTTTATGATGTAGCTACTACAATTAGCTATGCAGACGTTTATAAAATATAATAGTAGCAAATTTGATGATACAATTTTTACAGAGTACAAAGGTTTACTCCAATTAAAAAAACTGCTTCAAAGTAGTACACATCTAAAAACTCCCCATATAATAAAATGTAACTCTCAACGACTAGAACTAGAATATATACAAAACCTCCCTCCTACATCACATCAAGTACAAACACTTGGTAGAGAACTTGCCAAATTACACAAACAAAAATTTGAGCAATATGGACTGAGTTACAACAACTATATAGGTCTTAATCCACAAAAAAACAGTGTCACACAAAACTGGGGAGAATTTTTTCTTAGCTATAGACTCCTATCTCAAGTGAACATGATAGAAGATAAATCTTTACAACATGAATTTACATCATTACTCAATAAACACTCAAATAAACTAATATCTTTTTTAAATGAAACTACAAAACATCCATCATTAGTTCATGGCGAC
The DNA here is from genome assembly GCA_016938175.1 of Campylobacterales bacterium. Lineage (GTDB taxonomy): Bacteria > Campylobacterota > Campylobacteria > Campylobacterales > Sulfurimonadaceae > Sulfurimonas. The sequence goes on along the minus strand of JAFGVE010000034.1, from coordinate 126,952 downwards.
TTATGGAGTGGAAATGTTCTCTTTAATGGTTCAAATATCTATCTTATTGATCCTGCAATATACTTTGGAGACAGAGAAGTTGACATAGCAATGAGCGAGCTATTTGGAGGTTTTCGACAAGAGTTTTACAAGGCTTACGAAAAAGAGTATTCCCTCAGTAAACACTACAAAGACAAAAAAGAGATTTATAACCTTTACCATCTACTCAACCACTACAATCTATTTGGAAGTATGTATTTACAAGAGTGCCAAAAAGGCTTTGCATTTATTGAAGCCCTATAAATCAAAGAAAGATAGATTTAAAAATAATATACTGAGATTTAATTCAGACAACTAATATAAAAATTTATAAATATAAAGATATAGATGTTATATATTTGCATAAAATATTTTTAAATTGGAATAATGATGGCAAGTGAAGAAAATAAATATGAAGTGATTACTTACGAAGATGAAGTTACGTTTAGTTATACACTAGAAGATGGAACCCAAGAGAGTGTAGAGTGTGAACTTACTTTTATATGGGAAGATAATCTTAAAAAGTTCATTGAAAAATTTGGTTCGGATAAAGAATATACTCTAAAAAGTTTTAAATTTGAACAGCACTATAACTTTTATGTAAATCAAGTAGAGAGCAGAATAGAAGACCAATTAGAAGAGATAGAAGAAGGCATAGCCAACAAATCAAAATACGGTTTTGAGTTTACGGGTCAGTTACACAATGATGATTGAGGTTTTGAACTTTTGAAAGTAAAATTGTAAGAAGAGTTTATAAAACTCAGTGGTGGACAGAGAGGGATTCGAACCCTCGGTACAGTTACCCATACGCATCCTTAGCAGGGATGTGGTTTCAGCCAGCTCACCCATCTATCCTTTGAGGACGTGATTATAATAAGACTTTTATAACACTTAGCTTAAAATATCCAAAACACTTGGGAGAGACTCATTAAAACTGTTGTCATTCTGCTTCTTTACTCCCTTCTATTTGCAAACAACTATCCTAACTTCACTCAAGAAGAACTCCTACGTTTAGAAAAGACAGACTCACGTGCATACAGAAGAGTCCTTCATTACAAAAAACATATGCAAGAACTGCGAACTCTCTCTACCCAAAAACAGCTCATAAAACTTAATCTATACCTCAACGGCTTACAAGCACAATTCGATGATGTCATACATAAAAAAGAGGAAAATTGGGCAACGCCAAAAGAGTTTTTGAGTGTAGGTTTTGGAGATTGTGAAGACTATGCCATTATAAAGTACTACTCACTTATAGAATTAGGTTTTTCTAAAGAGAGACTCTATCTCACAATAGTAAAAGAAAACTTTCGAGGTGGGCAACACATGGTCTTGAGCTATTTTGAGAAACAGGGGCAGGCACCTCTTATTTTAGATAACCTCAGTTTTAAAGTACTCCCTTTAAACAAACGGAAAGACCTTAGTGCGGAGTACTTTATAAACGAATACGGCGTTTATACAATGCGAAAAAATGGAACTCTTGAAAAGTCACCATTACATTTTAAAGAGTTTGAAGAGTTACGTAAAAGGATTGAAAAAGGGCTTTAGAATTGTTCTAAAATTCTAGCGACTACTTCTGAAGGATTTTCAGCCTGATATATAGGACGTCCAACTACTATAAAGTCTATGTTTGCACCCTTCGCAAAAGCAACGTCTGCGACACGTTTTTGGTCTCCTGCATCTTCACCAAAGGGACGAATTCCCGGAGTAAGTGTCATAAAACTTTGTGAAGTGATGTTCTTTATAGATTCACTCTCAAAAGCAGAACAGACAACACCATCAAGTCCACTCTGCTCTGCATCTTTAGCAAACTGATCAGCCTTAGTTGCTATAGCACTCTCATACACTTCACTAAACTCATCTTCACTAAATGAAGTAAGTGCCGTTACAGCTAAAACAATGGGACGTTTCTCAGACTTCTCTAAACGTTGCATAACCGTAGTCATAGCACGTTTGCCAGCACTTGCATGTACATTAAACATATCTACACCAAGTCCCATAATAGACTCTGCCGCATCTGCCATAGTATTTGGAATGTCATAAAGTTTTAAATCTAAAAAGATTTTAAAATCCGGATTTATACCCTTTATAGCTTTTAAAAAAGACTCTCCGTCACGTATATAAGTACGCAGACCCACTTTTAACCAAACATTGTGTTCTTTAATTTTCTCTACTAGTTCTAAGTTTTCTTGAGCTGTCGGTAAATCAAGGGCGACGCAAAGTTCCATGGCTACTCTCTTTATAAAATATATGTGCAATTATAGCCAATTTCCTTCATGAAAAAATTTACTTTTTTGGACTACAATGAAGGAAAAAGAAGGAGCATATATGAAAAAAATCACTCTTTTTGGGGCTATCTCTATAGGTATAGGAGGTATGGTTGGAGGAGGAATTTTTGCTGTATTGGGAGATGCTGTCTCTCTTGCCCACGGTGCAACACCTATTACTTTTTTTCTTGCAGGTGTTATAGCCTTTTTAACAGCCTACTCTTACGCAAAACTCTCAGTTGCATTTCAGAGTAGAGGCGGAACAGTTATTTTTATAGACAAAGCCTTTGGACATAACTTGCTCTCAGGCTCTGTAAATCTCATGCTCTGGCTAAGTTATCTTGTGACTATTTCTCTTTACGCTGTTGCCTTTGCTTCTTATGGTGCAACTTTTTTTTCTCATACCAGCAGTTTATTACATCATCTACTCATCTCTTTTGCCATACTACTCCCTGCTGTTATAAACCTTCTTAGCGCTTCACTTGTCGGAAAATCAGAAACATTTATAGTTACTATAAAAGTTGCCATTCTCATACTTGTAATCGCCTTAGGTATGTCTCATGTAGAGTATACAAACTTTTCTCCTTCACACTATGAGAGTTCCTTTTCCATAGTTGCTGCAGGTATGATTATTTTTGTAGCTTATGAGGGTTTTGAACTCATTGCAAATGCAGCACAGAGTATAGAAGAACCAAGTAAAAATCTACCTCGTGCCTTTTTTCTCTCTGTAGGGATTGTTATTCTACTTTATATTCTCATTGCAGTCGTGACTGTAGGTACTGTAAATGTACAAAAACTCATTGAAGCAAAAGAGTATGCACTTGCGCTTGCAGCGGAACCTTCACTTGGTTCTTTTGGTTTTACACTTGTGGCAGTTGCCGCGCTACTCTCTACTTTTTCAGCCATAAACGCAACTATATTTGGTAATGCACGACTTGGCTACGTTATTGCCAAAGATGGTGAACTTCCTACGCTCTTTGAGTATGAAAGAGCCCAAGTACCAATTGCAGGTGTACTCTTAACACTTTTTTTTAGTCTCATACTCAGTAACAGTATAAATTTAGAAGCTATTGCCATTATTGCAAGTGCGGGTTTTTTGCTTATATTTTTTATAGTAAATCTTAGTGCTTTAAAACTCTACAAAAGTATAAACGCAAACAGATACATTGTATCTTTGGCGTCATTACTAAGTTTTTTAGCACTTTGTATTTTACTTTTACATACCTATAAGACAAATCCAAAAGCTGTCACTATATTTTTGATGTTTATTGTAAGTTCTGTAGTATTTGAGTTACTGTATGGAAAGATGGTTAGAGGACATATTTTCCAGAGAAAATACTCTTAAAATTTTATGTATAAAGCGTGTTAAAGGGCTTACCCTTTAACCATCGCTTCGATTTTACCAACAACTGAAGGATCTTCAAGTGTTGAAATATCTTGTGTAATAGCCTCACCCTTAGCAATAGAGCGAAGAATTCTACGCATGATTTTTCCAGAACGTGTTTTTGGAAGTCCTGGAGCGAACACCATATCATCACAAATAGCGATGTTTCCAATCTCTTTTTTAATGATGTTGTTGATAGCTTTTACCTCTTCAACCTCATCTGCAACACCTTCGTCAGACTTAAGAACGATGTATGCGAAAATACCTTCACCTTTTAATTCGTGTGGTTTTCCAACTACAGCGACTTCTGCTACATTCGGGTGTTTTTTAATAGCCGCTTCAACCTCAGCAGTTCCCATTCTGTGACCAGAAACGTTGATAACGTCATCAGTACGACCAGTAATTGTAATGTAACCATCTTCATCGTAACGTGCACCGTCACCCGTGAAGTAAACTGGTTTGCCATCTTTTTTCACATCACCAAAGTAAGATTTTACGTAACGCTCTTCGTCACCCCAAACACCACGAATTTGTGAAGGCCAAGGACGAGTTACACACATGTAACCAGTCTCACCAACTTCTGCTCTCTCACCAGTTGCAGGGTCAAGAACTTCAGCCATGATTCCCGGAAGTGGAAGTGTTGCACATGCAGGTTTAATTGGTGTTGCACCAGGAAGTGGAGATACGATGTGTCCGCCAGTCTCTGTCTGCCAGTATGTATCAACGATAGCACATTTGCTTTGTCCTACCTCTTCGTAGTACCATTTCCATGCTGGTGGGTCAATAGGCTCACCAACAGTTCCAAGAACTTTGAGTGAAGAGATGTCATACTTGCTTGGCTCATCTTCACCTGTTTTGTGAAGTACACGAATAGCTGTTGGTGCAGTATAGAACTGATTAATTCTATGATTTTCAACCATTGCCCAAGGACGTCCAGCATCTGGATAAGTGATAACACCCTCAAACATTACAGTCGTTGCACCCATTGCAAGTGGACCATATACAATGTATGTGTGACCTGTAATCCAACCAACATCGGCAGTACACCAGTAAGTGTCATTTTCTTTTACGTCAAATACCCACTCCATAGTCATCTGTGCCCAAAGGATATATCCTGCTGAGTTGTGTTGTACACCTTTTGGTTTACCAGTTGAACCTGAAGTATAAAGTAAGAACAGTGGATCTTCAGAATCCATAACCTCTGCTTCACATACTGCAGATTTGTCTTTAATGAGTTCATTGTAAGAGTAGTCACGTCCAGCAACCCATGTTACCTCTTCGTTATTTCTCTCAACAACAAGAACTTTCTCAACTGGAGTTTTTCCCTCAATTGCAGCATCTACAACTGGCTTTAACATATATGGTTTAGTTTTTCTGTATGCACCATCAGCAGTAATAACCACTTTCGCTTCTGCATCTTCGATTCTATCTCTAAGTGCCTCGGATGAGAAACCACCAAAAACGATAGAGTGAATAGCACCGATTCTAGCACATGCAAGCATTGCATAGGCAGCTTCAGGAATCATTGGCATATAGATAACAACACGGTCACCTTTTTGTACACCAAAATCGTCTTTTAAAAGGTTGGCAAATTTGTTTACACGTTTATAAAGGTCTAAATATGTAATTGTTTCAACGTCCCCTCTGTCACCTTCAAAAATAATTGCAGCTTTATTTTTGCGAGACTCTAAGTGACGGTCTATACATTGTGCTGAAACGTTAAGTTTTCCACCATCAAACCACTTTACAAAAGGGGCTTTACTCTCATCTACTACATTCGTAAAAGGCTCAATCCAGTCAATTTTTTCTTTTGCCATTTCGCCCCAAAAACCTTCATAGTCTGACTTTGCAAACTCTTGAAGATCATGGTATTCACACATATTTTTTATTCTTGCATTTTTAGCAAACTCCCTGTTCGGGTTAAAAACCGGTTTTAATTCTGTATTTGACATATATTTTCCTTTATTTTTTGTAATTTCAATGTACTTTTGAAGATAAAATTATAGCCAAGAAAAAACAATCTCGGCACTTCGCTTTATAGGATTTTTTTCCTATTTTTAAAGCCTGTATTTATCCTCAATTTCAAACCTAAATAGTAGGCGTATGTGATAGCTTTTTTAAGCAAGTAAGCCTTGTATCCACTCACTTTTATAAAGCCAAACATCTCGCCTACTGCATAACTTCCCCCAAGAGCAACAAAGACACCCATAACACTTGCATCAAAAGAGCTTTGCTCAATATTTTTCTCTTTTGCGACAATGCTCTGTGCAACATATTCTGCACTACGTTCAGCTATCTGTGCGGTCGGTGGTAAAATGCGACCCTTCTTATCTTTAACCTCTATACAATCACCAATGGCAAAGGCATTTGCAAAGTTGTTAATATTAAGCTTCTCATCTACAATAAGCTGTCCAATTCTGTTCTTTTCACACTCAATTGTATTTGTCAATGGTGCCGCTTTAATTCCACCAGTAAATACCATAAAATGGTACGGTAACTCTTTTTCGTCTTTAAAGAGTATTTTGTCTGCATCAACTCTGGAGATAAAAGATGATGTTAAGACATTTACGCCGAGCTTTTTAAGCCTTTTCATAGTGTTTTCTATGATGTATGTGCTACTTCCAGGTAAAATTGTATCACTCGCATCAATAAGATAAATATTGACATCTTTTGCACGAGTTCCAATTGTTTTACCGTACTCTCTAAGCGTATGTGCCATTTCAGCGGCAACTTCTACACCACTGAGTCCTGCACCGCCTATAGCGATATTTATAGACTCTGAAGTAGTACCACTTTGTGCATTGAGTTTCTCATAAAGCACAGCCTCAAAATCTTTTCTAAAGTTATACGCTTTACTTAAAAACTTTACACCGTGACTATGTTCTCTTAATCCCTCAATAAAAGAGAAAAAGTTTGTTCTAGCACCAACACCTACAACAAGATAGTCATACTCTAAACTCTGCTCATTCGCATATACAGTCTGTGCATCAAAGTCAATCTTTTCAACATCCATCTGCATAAACTTAACACGTCCAAAACCTTCGCACCAACTTGCTAAATCGATTGCGATATCATAAATATCGCTCTTCCCTGCTATATATGAGTATGCTTCTGTCTGTAAGTAGTGATAGGGATTTCTATCTACCAACACTATCTCTAACTCTTCTACTTTTTCTAAGCCCTCTATACAACGAAGACCGCCATAACCACCGCCAACAACTACAACACGTTTCATTTGCAACCACCTTTAAGTTTTAAAAAAACCATAGCGCTCATAACGGCATCATTTACGGCATTATGTACGCCCATATTTGGAATATCACACTTTTTAAGTATGGTATCGAAACGCAAGTCTATGTTACCCTGTGGAATGGTTGTTATTTGTGCATCGTAGTAGAGTTCAGATATCTCAATAGTTTTATTTGGGAGTTTTATACCCAAAAGTGGCAAGATATACTTGTTTACCATAGCAACATCAAACTCAAGGTAGTAGCCTACCAATGTTCTTCCTCTTATAAATTCTAAAAAATCTCTCATAACCTCATTCGCACTCCTTGCATGTTCTAAATCACAAGGTCTTATCCTGTGAATCTCTATACTCTTTGAGCTGATATTTTTCTCATTTTTAACATAAAACTCAAAAGTCTCAGATGTTAAAATTTTGTTTCCTTTAACTTTAACAGCTCCAATTGAGAGAATTTCATCCTCTTTTGGATTGAGTCCCGTTGTCTCAGTATCAAAAACAACATATTCATCATCAATCTCTTCAAATAAAAAAGAGTAATGCTGCTCTTTGAGCTTTGCCATCGCCCTTTTTTTTTGAAACTCTTTAAAAAAAGCAAACATCAGCGCACCATATCTAAGTGAAAATGAAAACTCATAAACTTTTTAAACTTGTTAACAACCTTGAAACTATCTTTTAAAAGGTCACGTTGATTCTTTTCAAGTTTCTGTGGATTTATGTAGTTTCCTTCTCCAGACTCTTTTGCCTCAAGCATTGCTTTGAGACGAATGCTGAGCAGTGTGTCAAAACTCTCTATAAGTTCTGTTGCAAAAGCCTTGTCTAAAACATTTTTATTGTTCAGAGCTTTTATACGTTCTATCGTATTTGTTTTGTCAACTTTATGCTCTAAAGAGAGAATTCTAATACCGTGAACAAGGGCAAATATTCCCCCTTTTTTCAAGTCAAGCTCATTACCGTGACTCTTTTCCAAAACAAAACCGGAGAAAATAGAGAGAGGCGTTTCAAAATTGAGCAGACCTTTTGCAGCGTGTGCCAAGACATCTTTTCTTGCAGAAAAGCTGTTAAAGAGATACTCACGTAACTCTGACAGCAGATTAAGGTCCCCTGCTACACATTTTGTATCTAAAAAGATACTCATATTTTGAAGATTCTCTTCATTGAGTGTTGTCGGCCAACTATCTATCAACTCTTTGTACGCTTTTACATTTCGACGCCAAAAAGTGTTACTCACCATAACGTTACCTTCACATTTTGGATATCCAAGTTGTATAAGTGCAGCGTTTAACTGAAGCATTGGCTCTTCATAGAGTGCCACATCAACACCATCAGCTACAATGAGTGCATTATCTTGATCACTTTTAATACTCTGCTCGCCTCTACCTTCACTACCCATAAGGACAAGTGCAGCACTCTGCTGTAGCTCTTTATCGACAAACATATTAAAGAGTTTTTTGTACATTTTCTCATTAAGAGTAGAGACGAGTTTTGTTATGTAACGTACTTTGACACCTTTGGCATGGAGTGTTAAAATGAGGTTACGCAGATCTGATTGTACTTCACTAAGCTCACTAAGATTCTTTGCCTTATCTATCTGAACAGCGATGAGATGTGAATGGTTTGCAAAATAAGAAAGTAGGTCAATCTGTTCTAATATACCGACTATTTTTCCTTCATCAGTTACTACAAGCCTTTTGACACTCTTATGTGTCATAAGTAAAAGTGCATTAAATAGAAAGTCTGTTACCTCAATAGAAACTATCCCGTGCGTTGCAATCGTTTCTATCTTCTCCTCTTTAGAAACATCACCTAAAAGTAGATTGTTTATAAGATTTGAATCTGTAACAATGGAGTAGTTATCTAAAGTACCTTTGACGACAATAACTCGTGCACCATACTCTTTCATCTTCTCTAAAGAAGAGATGATACTCTCATCTTCATCCACTACACAAGCACTGTGAAGATATATATCTGATACCTTAGACATTAAAAAAGGTGTCAATTCACTTTGTGCTTCGTACTCTTTTAAATGCTGATGACGTGATACAAAGTCTCGGAGAAAAAAGCTCTGTATTTTTTTGTTCTGCATCAACTCTAAAAAGTCCTCTTTTTTAATCTCATAACAGATTAAGTCTTCTGCAACTATAAAACGACTCTGCGTTGTCTCATATATCAGTGCATCAGCATCAAAACTATCACCTTGTGTATACACGTTGTGTAGTTCATCGTCGATGTACTCATTTACAGAACCTTTAATGATGATATAAAACGCTATTGAGGGGATGGATTTGGAGAATAGAAGGGTATCTTTTGTGTAATAAGCTATGTCAATTTTTTGCATGAGTCTATCCAGTTCGACCGAACTCAGTAACTCAAAGGGGTGAATGGACTCAATCAGTCTTCTTTGATCTAAAATACTCAAATTATAGCTTCCGATAAAATGTAGTAGAAGAGAAAACTCCCTTCTACATAAATGGACTTAGTGCGCAGATGCGCCCTCCGCACCAATACCAGTTTGACTTCTCACATACTGTGCTTCAAAAGCCTCTTGCTCATCTTTAGCATTTTGTGAGTTATCTGTAATCGAGAAGAACCAGATAGCTACAAATGATACAGTCACAGAGAACAGAGCTGGGTATTTATAAGGGAAGATAGCTTCTTCATTTCCTAAAATTTGAACCCATACAATCGGACCTAAGATAACAAGTAAAACTGCTGTTGCAAGACCAAGTGAACCACCAATTACCGCACCACGTGTAGTGAGTTTTTTCCAGTACATTGAAAGAAAAAGAATTGGGAAGTTAGCAGATGCTGCGATAGCAAACGCAAGACCAACAACAAAGGCAATGTTTTGTTTCTCAAACGCGATACCCATGATAATTGCAACAATTCCAAGAGCAACAGTAGCAATTTTAGAAACTTTCATCTCTTTCATAGAGTCAACATTTCCTTTTTTGATAACAGAAGCGTAAAGGTCGTGTGAGATTGCCGAAGCACCCGCAAGTGTAAGACCAGAAACAACTGCTAAAATCGTAGCAAACGCAACTGCTGAAATGAAACCTAAGAAGAAATCTCCACCTACCGCATGACTTAAGTGAATTGCTGCCATATTGTTTCCACCAAGAATTGGAGAACCACCTTCAATAGCTGCTTTCGCACTGTCTAAATATGCTGGATTTTGGAATACCATAACGATTGCACCAAAACCAATGATGAAAGTTAAGATATAAAAATACCCGATAAAGCCTGTTGCATAGAAAACCGACTTACGTGCCTCTTTTGCATCTGCAACCGTAAAAAATCTCATAAGAATGTGTGGTAGACCAGCTGTACCAAACATTAGAGCAACTGCAAGTGAAATTGCTGAAATCGGGTCACTTACTAAACCACCAGGACTCATAATAGACTCACCTTTAAGCTCAGTAGCGTGTGAGAAGAGTGATGAAAAACTAAAGTCATAGTGAGCCATTACAGCTACAGCCATAAATGTTGCACCAGAAAGAAGTAAGAACGCTTTAATAATCTGTACCCATGTAGTAGCAAGCATACCACCAAATGTTACGTAAAGAATCATAAGAACACCAACAAGAATTACCGCTACTTCATACTGAAGACCAAAAAGAAGCTGGATAAGTTTTCCAGAACCAACCATTTGAGCGATAAGATAAAGAATAACAGTTGCAATAGAACCTGAAGCCGCTAAAGTACGGATAGGTGTTTGACGTAATCTATAAGACGCAACGTCAGCAAATGTATATTTTCCTAAGTTTCTTAAAGGCTCAGCAATCATGAAAAGAATAATTGGCCAACCAACTAAGAATCCAATAGAATAAATAAGTCCGTCATACCCTTTTAAGTAAACAAGACCAGAAATACCAAGGAAAGATGCAGCAGACATATAGTCACCCGCAATTGCCATACCGTTTTGAAAACCTGTGATTCCACCACCAGCAGTATAGAAGTCTTTTGCAGACTTTGTACGCTTCGCAGCCCAATACGTGATACCTAAAGTAGCACCAACGAAAAGTAAGAACATTACAATAGCAGATACATTAAGTGCTTGCTTTTGTACTTCACCTTCAATAGCTCCAGAAGCGAAAACCGCGATTGAGCCAAGAATTAAAAAAAGAAAAATTCTATTTACCATCTTAGTTCTCCTTTACCGATTCTTTAATTTTGTTTGTAAGATCATCAAACTCACCATTTGCACGTTTTGTATAAATACCTGTCAGAATAAATGCAAATATAATTACAGAGATTCCAACAGGAATTCCAACCGTAGTAACTGACTCTGGAGAGAGACGAGTACCTAAAAGTGCAGGATCAAATGCAATCGTTAAGATGAATGCAAAATAAACCACTAACATAGCTATAGTAAGCTTAATAGCAAACCCGCCTCTTCTTTGAAGAAGCGTCTGATAATCAGGATTTGCTTTTATTTTTTCAACAAGTTCTTTTTCCATTGTTTTTCCTTTGTTTTGATTTACAACTCAATTAGAAGTTGTAGTTTACAATGAGTCTATACTCACTCCAACCAGTTGTTCCAGTTGCACCTTCATGAAAACTTCTTGGGAAGTTTGCACGAGTTCTCAGTTGTAGACCTTTTACAGCCTCTGGATAGTAGATAATGTCATAACCAGCTTCAGTTGCTGTTCTAGCGATTCCATATCCACTGTTTTCGTGCATATCAAATGAAGTATAGTATGCTAAAGTTGAAAGATCTGGACCAAAACCTTTAAAGTTATAGCTTGCTGCAACTTTTGATGCTTTTGTCCCTGCTAAATACATGTGACGAGTAACCATACCTTGTGTAAATGCAGACATACCACCCCATGGAGTAAGTATCGCATTTGCAGTTCCGCCAGCAGCTGCTTCAGCAGCAGAGTTTTCACCTGTTTGTGAATATGCTATATAAGCATTAAAGTTTTCAACTTTCGCACCAAGTTTTGCACCCCAGTACATACTGTTAACATCACCAGCTAAATCTTTACCAACATTATCTTCTCTAATAAACTGTACTGCAGCATATGGCTTTACAGCATCACTTAAAAGACAAGTCCAAGAGTAATCAGCCTGTGCATAAATAACATTCATAAGGTCATACGCATAGTAATCCCAAAGTTGTAATTTAAGGTTTTCGATACCTGTATACACAACAGAAGCAACTGATACACCGTCAGTTTTTTGTCCAATTGCATATGTACCCATGTTTACAAAATCACCAACATTGTTTTTTGTATCTACATAAGAGTAACCACCAGTTACAGCTAAAAGTCCGTTTGCTTGTGCAGAGGCAACACTTCCACCTCCATCTATAACATTGTTATAACCTGAATATACACGACCGAAAGTACCTTGTGAGAAACCTTGAATATGCCCAGCTGTTAGCGTTACACCATCTATATCTGTATTTGTAAGCATATATGCTTCAAAAAGGCTACGAATCATACGAGCATCATCGCCACCAGCCATAGGCGTCTCTAAAGTTTGACGACCAGCTTTAAAATTAGTTTTTTCATACTTGTAATTGAAGTATACTTCACCAATAAAGCTCAGATTTTCATTCCCTGGACCAAAAAGTGTTGGATCAACTTTACTTGTATCTGTATAGTCTGTGTCGTTTAAAAAACCATTTGTTGTGTAAAAAGCAGTTGCAAAGCTAAGACCTTTATAGTCTGCTGTTTCAAACTTTAAGTGTCCACCGATTGCATTTGCTCTTCTATGTGTAGTATTTCCAGCACTTCCTTGGTATTCACGGTCAACAGAGAACTCTCTTATCTGTCCGCTTGCTTTCCCTTCTGAAAACATTGTGCTTAAACTATCAGCGGCATTAGCCGAAACGAGTAACCCAAGTGCTACTGCACTCAATGTTATTTTTTTCATATACATCTCCCTTTTAATGTTGAAAGAATCATAAAAGAGAAACATAGCATGAACATAGCAAAAGTGCTATTTGTGTAAAAATGGAAAAATATTTTTTAAAATGTAGATTTTAGTAACACTATCTTGCAATGACTAAATTTCGACCGTTTGCCTTTGCCTCATAGAGAAGTTTATCTACTCTCTCGAGAAATTCTGTACTTTTCTCACCCTCTAAATACTCGGAAACACCGAATGAACTCGTAAGATGTCCTACATCTTCAAAGAGTTTACTCTCTATTTTAACTCGAAGATTTTCAGCAAGGTTTTTAGCATCCGCTAAAGATGTATTTGGAAGAAGGACAACAAACTCTTCTCCTCCCCAACGTGCAACTGTGTCAGTTTTACGCAGAGAAGCTTTTACAAGTTGTGCCATATCGTAAAGAATTTTGTCTCCTACCAAATGTCCATACATGTCGTTAACTCTTTTAAAATAGTCTACATCAAAAAATATAAGGCTTAAAGGTTTTGCTTCACGTTTATGAATATTGAGTGCATACTTAAACATCAAATCAAAATGCATCTTATTTGGAACTTTTGTAAGTGAATCTGTTGTGAGCTGTGCTACAAGCAAAGAGATGTCATCAAACGTTACAATAACTCTATATGTGTCACCTTTTGACTCTAATAGAGATGCTTTAACTCTATAGAGTTTTACTTTTTCTCCAACATTCACTTTTGCTTTTAACTCAGTTTGCGGATTTGAGAGGATATACTCTATCCAACTCTGGTCATACATACGAGCACGCAGATACTCATCCGTCTCACCATCTTCAAAAAAATCGCTTATAGAGTTGTGCTCTTTTTTAAAAGCCTCTAATGAGTCATACTGAACAAGTTCTAAAAAGGCGGTGTTTGCACTTACTATTGTCTGTTCATTACGAATAATTATTGGATTTGGTGCTGCATTTAAAATAGACTGAGCATACATTTTCTCACGGCGTGCTTTTTGATATAGACTCCATAAGGCTCCAATAAAAAGTACAATCACTATAACAATGGCACTAATATTGTTCCCATACTTTTGAAAAATATCTTTTGAAGTAAAATCAGGTGCCATTTCATAAGGAGGAATTCTTAATGCACGAGCTAGCCTGTCAATCTCCGCGTAATCCCCAGGAATCGTAAAACCAACTATTACATTATTTCCTTTTTGCTCACCAACATATCCATAAAGTGCCACGGCAATTTTAGAAATAATATCTACATCAAGTTTTTTTGCCGCTACGATAGCCCACTCGGGATAAAGTGTTGTAGATACTTTTAAAGGAAAGTAGTCCATCATATACTCATGCACTACTGAAACGTCTCTAGGATTTAATAAACCCTCTTCTACAAGCTCTTCATAAATTCCGCTACGGATGAACCCTGCATCTACTGTACCATCGACAACAGCTTGGACAACTCTATCGTGACTTCCAAGCTCGAGCAAAGTTACATCTTTGCTTACATCCACACCATTTTCTAAAAGCTCATAATTTTGCGTTAAAAAACCACCCAAAAACTTCTTACCGGGAATCGCTATATTTTTCCCCTTTAAATCTTTTAAGGATGCTATGTCTGCCCTATTTGAATGTGTAAGTATCACACCACCCAAATTAGCAGTATAGATATGGTTATGCTGTTTTACCAACGTAGCAATTGCACCAGTCGTTTTATGCTGTTTTTGCAGAGAGAGATAGTGTGTAGGGTTTGTTGCAACAATGTCAAGTGTTCCTTTATTTAGCTCATCTTCGAGCTCTTCTTGCGTTAAAGGTTTTATAACTACTGTTACGTTTAACTCTTTTGAGAGGTATGTCGCAATGGGCTCATACTCACTCATTACCTTTTGTGCATTTCTATAAGTAAAAATCCCAAAAGTTAGTGAATGCGCTACAAGAGAGTTTGTAATAAAAATAAAAAAAAGAAGAAAAAATAGTTTCTGTTTTTGTATTGGCATCTGCCTGTTGTCACTTATATCTAAAAATTATGCGGTGCATAGTAGCATAAAAAGGTGATTATTTCGTGACTTTATTAACAAAAGCCCTTAATGGAAGGTGTTTTTCCCCTCTGCTTTAGAGAGATACATCCTATCGTCTGCGATGCGAATAAGCTCTTCAGCATTTTTTGCATCTTTTGGAAAATGCGCTATACCAATAGATACACCAACACTTACACTCTTCTTGTCTACAAGCTCTATAGGCTCATTGATAGCGCTAATAACACGTTGTGCCAAAACATCAGTCTGAGCCGGTTGCATAAAACCAAGTATAAACTCATCACCACCCATTCTTGCCAATGTATCTGTTCTGCGTATAAGTGTTTGTAACCTTTTAGCCACTACCTGTAGAAGATAGTCTCCCGCTTCATGCCCATAGTTGTCATTTACCTCTTTAAAGCCATCTAAGTCTAAAAACATGACAACTACATTTTGTTTGTTTCTAGTTGCAAGTGAAATCATCGACTCAAGATTTTCCATAAGCAAGAGTCTGTTTGCAACACCTGTAAGCATATCGTGCATTGCTAACTCTTGCAGTTTAATTTTTGTCACTTCATGTTCATGTATCTCATACTGAAGTTTTTCATTAAGTCTAAGAGCATTAATGCTTGACTGAGAAACACGCCACGCTTTTGACAGTAAAAGATACTGCCATATAAACGCGGTGAGTGCCAAGACTATGTGAACAGTATCGAAATATTTAAGAAAATAAAAGGTTAAGGGTGTCATAGTCACTAAATTAACAAGTACATAGTAGTAAGGCATTATTGAGTAGCCGACTATAACAATAGAGACCGTTGCAGAGAGAATGATAAATAAAAACATCTCTTGCAAAATGCCAAAATAGGACTGAAATATAAAAGGGGTCACGCCATAAACAAACCCTATAAGAACACCAGAAAATGCTCGTATATAAACTAACTTTGTAACATTTTCCATATTTAGTTCTATTGCTGATACACGTTTCTCAACATAAGCAGTCAAAAGTGCAGCAAAAACGAGGATACAAAACCATATAGCGATATATACATCAGGAACATTTGCAGAGTGTAAGATAAGACCTAAAAAGATACCGCCAACAATAGAGCTAATGAGGTTTCTGATCGCACCTTGAAAAAAAAGTCGCACTCTTTCAAGATAAACTTTCTCTTCGAGTGTCAAAGCAGTTATCACAACTATGTTCCTTAGAGTTTTTTTTTAACTATAGCAGTGTAATCAAAAAAGACTTAAGGCTTCTCAACTGATAAGACTCTTAAATACATAATAATTTTTAACATTTTATAATTTTATTGACAAATATAAAAAAAGTTGATATAACATTACTTGTTAATAGAGATAGGAATCTGTCATGAAAAAACAAAATTATGTACGAATCTTTATGCTTTTCTCCACCCTAATGACTCTGTGTGCGGTCATAGTTTTTTATCTTATAGCTATAAATAAAGCAGAGTTCGATGTCAACACCGTTAGTCAAGACAACCTCTATAGCAAAGCTAATGAAAGAATTGAATATGAAAATGATTTCTTTAATAACTACAAAAACTTTACAAAAACTCTCCAGTATCCAGTTAAAAAATACCTTTTAAAAGAGTTCTCGAAAGAGGAAACTGAACTCTTACTTTCTCAATCTATTTTAACTCTTGATTGTTTAAATCAAATCAGAATAATGGACACAGATTTTAATGAAATCATCAAGATATCCCGTAAAGCATCAGATATTAAAGTTTGGAAGCAAGAAGAAAAAATAAACAAAAAACATAGAGACTATTTTAAATATTTCGAGCATCTTCAAGAAAATGAACTTGGCATATCTTTTATGGACAATAACGTAGAATTTGGCAAAACAGAAGCACAGCCTGTTCTTCGACTAGCATATAAAATTTATAATGATAAAAAGCCCTTAGGCTATATCATTGTCAACGTATCCCTTCAAAAATTTATTCACTCTCTTGTTGAAACTACCCTCTATGACGTTTGGCTAATTGATGCAGAAGGACAGTTACTAGTCTATAGTAAGCATGAGTTTCAAGTTCTTGGTCAAATTGATATAAAAAAATACAAAAACCTTAAAGAGCTTTACAAATATGAACACATAGATAAAAAATATACTTTTATAGATGACCATACTTTAGTTGTAAAACTTGATGGTTTTAACCAAGAACAAGGAATAGCTTTGGTTCTACATACAAAGTATGGACACCATATTTTCAACAACTGGGACAAACTTGTATCTGGAATGATTCTTGTGTTGTTTATTCTTAGTTTAATTGGAAGCTATTTTTTTGGCACAAATGTTAATAAGTTAAATCAAAAATATCTTCGTAGTTTTTTATATGACAAAGATACAAATCTACCAAATAAGGCACATTTACTAGAAGACTTACTCAATGAAAACAATCAAGTATCAACCATTATTTCCTTAGACAATATTAAACAACTTATCTCTGTCTATGGCGTAGACCTTACAGATAGGGTCATAAACGAATTTGCAAGGGAAATCAAACTTATGACAGAACAACTTGGTTTTTCAAAACTCTACAGGATTGAGCACTCTCAATTCGCACTTACATATAAATTTACAAATAATCTTTCTGAGCTGAAAACTGCGCTTAGGAATTTACATAATCAAATCGAACAAAAAGCATTTACATGTGGAAATGGGTGCAGTACCCATTTTAGTGTGACCATGGGAGTCAGTAATCCACTTGATATAAAAGATGGAAAAAATGAGTTACAAGAGGCTACCTTAGCTTTAGAAACTGCACTTCGAAGACAAATGCCAATAGAAATTTACAGTTCCCATGAGCATATACAAAAACAAAATACAGAAAAAGTTTTACAATGGATAAGTATCATTAGTCGAGCACTCAAAGAGAATTTGGTTACTCCTTATGCACAGGTTATAGTTGATGGCTCAAACAGAGTCAAAAAATATGAAGCGCTTATAAGGATAACCGAGGATGACAAGGTTTACATACCTTACGAATTTTTAGAGATATCAAAAGCCAGCAGACACTACTTTGAACTCTCTCGACTAATGATTAAAAATGTTTTTCAAATAATGGCTACACACCAGTACGAATGCAGTATTAATATCTCTACCTTTGATATTACAGATGAAAGCTTTACAAAGTATCTTGTCGAACTTATAAAAGAGTACGATATTGGGAGTAGATTAACAGTTGAAATTTTAGAATCAGAAGAGATAGAACAGGTCAAACTTCTCAAAGAGTTTTTAACTACTGTAAAATCACATGGAGTAAAAATTTCCATAGATGATTTTGGTGCTGGACACTCAAACTTTGAGAGAATCCTAAGCATTGCACAATATATAGATTATTTAAAAATAGACGGTTCATTAATCAAAAACATACTCACAGATAAAAAGTCCCAAATACTTGTGAAAAGTATTATTAGTTTTTCTCACGAACTAGGCTTTAAAACAATAGCTGAATTTGTAGAAAATGAGGAGATTTTTTCTTATCTTAAAGAGTTAAATATAGACTATTTTCAAGGCTACTACTTCAGTCCTCCAATACCTATGGAGAGCATAGACTCTTAAACCTTCAGTAGCTACTTAAGGTTTTTCTATCATATAACCCATTCCACGAACATTGACGATTATATCTTCTTGAAGAGATTTTTTTAGGCGGTTTACTTCTGCTCGAATTGTTGCATTATCAACTGCTTGTTCATCCCAAACGTAAGCGCCAAACTGTTCAAAGTCAACTATCATTCCTCTGTTTCGTGCAAGCAGGTCAATTATTTGTGCCTGACGTTTGGTAAGTGTCTGTGCTTCTTGTTTAAAAAGCAGTACCGAGTGTTCTTGGTCGTAAGAGTAGTTTTTTGAAAGACGTAGGTGCACTCTTGGCGTTTCATTTGCAATTTTGATTCTGTCTAAACGTAAAGCCAACTCTTTTAGGTGAAAAGGTTTTTTCAAGTAGTCATAACAACCCAAGTCGTATGCACGGGATATATCTTCTATCTCGACCAATGCACTTATATAAATAGTTGGAACATGAACCTTAGCAGCGTGTACCTTTTCCAATATAGAGAGTCCATCCATATTTGGCACATTTATGTCAAGAATGAGTAAGTCGTAAGCCTTTGTAAGTATGGCTTCATATGCCTCTTCTCCATCTACAAAGCTCTCAACCTTATGTCCCTGAGTCTCAAGATACTCACAAATGGACTCATTTAACATAACCTCATCTTCAAGTAAAAGTATTTTCATTATCTGCCCATCACTTTAAATCTATATCTAAACGTTGTTATTCTATCTGTAGAGTCAAGGAATATAGCCACATCTTCCTCTTCACAAATGCTCTTTACCAAACGCAGCCCTATTCCAAAACCATCATCACTGCTATGCTCTCTATAAAAAGCTTCAAAAACCTTCTCTTTATCTTTTATCTCTTTTGACTTACTGCCCACACTCACATCAACATAACCCGATTGTGATTCTACTTTTACGTTTATTAACTCATCAGCCAAAGTATACTTAATAGCATTCGTAATCGTATTGTCAATGATGCGCTGAAGCTTCGTCTCGTTAAAGTAAACATAATCTTCTTCTACGTTTGCACTATAAGTAAAAGAGAGTTTCGAGAGTTGTGCAACTTCTGAGAAAAAGTCTATTCTTGAGTGTACATAGCTATTTATTTCCACTGCTGCTCTTGGGTAGTCTACTTGGTCTTTTTTGACCAAATAACTTAAATCATCATAAATATTAAAAAGGTTTTTAGCCGCAGCTTCTATTTTAGAGAGGTGACGGCTTTTTTCATTCTGCATAGTCAGCATCTCTATACTTGTAAGCATTACGCTCAGAGGTGTATTTGTCTCATGAATAGTATGTCTTAAAAACTCTTTTTGCGACTGGAGTATCTCTTCTGAGAAACGTTTTTCTTCCAAAAGTTTTTTGTTTGTCTCTACAAGGTCAGAAGTCTTTGCCTGCACCTTATCTTCAAGTTTTAAGTTAAGTTCTTTGAGGTCTTTTTTCTGCTCATTAATAGTCTCAACCATCTCATTGGCATACCCAACCATCTTCTTAAACTCAGCAAAGAAGATGGTGTTTGGATTTAGTACCTGTTCATTATGTGCAGTTGATTTAAAAAAGTCCAAAAAAGCTTGCATATCACGTTGTAAAAGTGTGTTAAATATTTTATAAAAACCTATCATAATTGCAAAAAGTATAAACGCCAAAGTGGCAATAGCTACAGTATTTTTTATAAGAAGTGCTTTGAGTTTTTTCTCCCGCTCCTCATGGTGTTCCAACAAATCCAAATAGGATCTTTCTAAAAGTTTGTCTGTGTACAATGCTCGTTCATAATCATGGTAATTTTCAGTAATTAACAAGTCAGCAAAGATAATCGTAAAAAGAAGTATGAAGAGTGTAGTAAAGACATTCGCCTGTTTAATGGTTAATGTTTGTAGTTTTAACAGCAGTGTCTCATAGGTTTTTTCAAAAAGTTTTTTCATCGTCGAAATTATAACTTCTATTTACTTTTATATGCTTTTGTTAAGCATTTTAAAGTATACTTTCGCAAATTATTACAAGGGTAAATCATGTTTGGAAAAGAACTAAAAGACTACAAAATAACTGCCGAAGAGTCACTAAAACAGCAGTATGCAAAAATATCTACATCAAAAGGTGATATTTGGGTAAAACTTTTTCCGGATGAAGCTCCAAATACAGTCGCAAACTTTGCATACCTTGCAAACACTGGTTTTTACAATGACCTAAACTTCCACCGTGTAATTCCTGGTTTCATGGCTCAGGGTGGCTGTCCACACGGAACTGGAACTGGTGGACCAGACTGGCAAATTAAATGTGAAACATCTTCAAACACTTCTGTTCACCGTGCAGGAACACTCTCAATGGCACATGCAGGACCAAGTACTGGTGGAAGCCAGTTTTTCATCTGTTTTGTAGACTGTCCTCACCTTGATGGTGTTCACACAGTTTTTGGTGCTATCGAAGAAGATGACCAAGCAAGCTTTGATGTTTTAAAACAAATCCAAGGTCAAGATGACATTAACTCTATCTCTGTAGTAGAGACAAGAGACTAAGCCTCTTCTTACTTTCACACTCTCCCGCATCTCTTGCGGGAAGATATTTAATTATTTAACTTTTCAACAAACGTAAAAAAGCTTCTAGATAAGAAAAGTTAAATTTTCTTGCCATTGATTCATCTTTCATCATAATTCTTAGAGCCTCAAACGAACTATATGCTTCCCTATGCGGTCTGGAGTTTGTCAATGCATCAAAAACATCAGCTATTGCAATAATTGCCCCGAATTTGCTTATCCTTCTTCCCATAAATTGATTTGGATAACCTGTTCCATTTTGGTTTTCATGGTGCTCTTTAATACCATTAATAATTAAAGTATCTAAAACTAAGTTTCGCTCTAAAATCTCTACACTTAACTCTGGATGTTTACGTACTAATGCAAGTTCTTCCTGAGTTAAAGTATCATTTTTATGCAAAATTTTCTGGTCAATATTTTTTATACCCACAAAAAATATTAATAATTTATTAAAGATGATAATGATTATTGATTTAATAGATGATTAAGATTGTTTAAATACAATTCCGATACTAATTATCATTATGAGGAATAAATATGGATATGCTAAAAGAAATAGTAGATTACGGAGTACTTGGAACACTGTTTTTTATGAGTTTTCTTGTACTCACTTACTCTGTAGAGAGAGTGCTGTTTTATAAAAAAATCAGCCTTGACAACTACAAAACAAAAAATGAGATAGAGATAGCACTTACATCAAACCTCTCAACAATCTCAATGATAGGCTCCAATGCACCTTATGTTGGACTACTTGGAACAGTTATAGGAATTATGGTTGTATTTTACGATATGGGACAAAACAGTTCACTTGAGACAGCTACTGTTGTTATAGGCTTATCTTTAGCGCTTAAAGCAACTGCACTTGGATTGCTTGTGGCAATTCCATCTATGATGATTTACGGTGCTTTTTTGCGTAAGACAGATATTTTAATGGGGAGATGGGAAGATGCGCTCAATCAAAAGATATGATGGTATAAACGTTGTTCCTTTTATAGACGTACTACTTGTCCTGCTTGCTATTGTATTTGTCATTTCAAATTTTATAGCACTTGGAAAACTCGATGTTTCACTCGCTTCTTCTTCTACAAAAGAGAAGATAAAAGAGCTAAAAAGAGAGATAGTCATAACTAAAGAGAGAAAGTTCTTCATAGATAAAAAAGAGCTTGAAAAAGAGGAGTTTATAGCACAACTCAAAGAGTTTAAGAGTAGTGATGACATTACAATCCTCTCAGATAAAGGTTCACTCTATGAAGACTTTATATTTGTTGTAGACAAACTCAAAGAGAATAATTTAGAAAAAATCTCTATGGCGGTCACACAATGAAAGAGATAGTAGTTATAGATTCGCAAAAACTCTTTTCAGCGACGAAAATTGTACAGATAGTGCATAACGATCAAGTATATGTTTTACGTATTACACGTGACAATAAACTCATACTGACAAAATAAAAGGAGTTAGCATGAAAAAGTTTCAACTTAGCGATTATAAAAAAGGCTTTATACTCTCTTTTGCTCTGCACGCACTCATTGTCTTTGCAATAGTGTATGAGAGTTCTCAACCTACTAAGGCAACGCCACAGCAGAGTAAAACCATTTCTGTAGCTTTACAAAGCTTTACTCCACCTCAGCAGACACAAAAGGCACTGCATAAGCCGACGCCTCCAAAAGTATGTAAAGAGAAAATGGCCAAACACGACAAGCCTAAAAAGCATGACAAAGTAAAAAAGCATAAAAAACATAAACATCAAGAGCATGCAAAGAAACATAAAGTGCATAAAGAACACGCACCAAGAAAAGAGGAGATTACAAAAGCAAAACCTGAGAAGAGTGTAGAAAAAGTAGAGCCAAAAGAAGAAGCAGAGTTAGCACAACTCCAAGAGCAACAAAAGCCTCTTAAGCATAAAGAGCCTACAAAAGAGCAAACGCAGACAAAAGAAGCTGTAGCACAGGTACAAAATTCTCAGCAACAAGCAAGTGCAGCCTCTCTTGAAGAGCAGTTTGTACAGACAAATTTTGAAGTTATAAGAGCACTTCTTTTACAAAATTTAAAGTATCCAAATCTCGCAAAACGTATGCGTCAAACTGGAGTGGTGGAACTAAAGCTTGTTATTAATGAACAAGGAAAACTGATAGATGTCATGCTAAAAAACTCTTCA
Organism: Campylobacterales bacterium; assembly: GCA_016938175.1. Classification (GTDB taxonomy): domain Bacteria; phylum Campylobacterota; class Campylobacteria; order Campylobacterales; family Sulfurimonadaceae; genus Sulfurimonas. The sequence continues at coordinate 103,902 of JAFGVE010000034.1, read as the reverse complement.
GGACATAAACTTTTAGATAAAAGTGCACTCAGAGCCGCAGAACTTTTGGCAGACCTTGATTTGCCAGTACCGCAAACGACTTCTCGCATAGTTTTGCCTGTCGCCTTTGCACTCAATTAATTAGTACAAAAATATACATACTTAACCAGCCAGCAAACGCAGGGATTTATTCTCCTTATCTCTGCCTGTAGCCAGCCATTTTATGTTAAGAAAAAACAAAATGGAGGGCTATATGCCACGTCAAGATATAAACAAAATTAAACTAAGTGCCATACTACCGACACTTTTATGTATAAGTGCCTTTGCAAATGATGCAGATGTATCTTTAGAAGCGGTAAAAGTTGTCAGTGCGGCAGGATATGAGCAGAAAATCACAGATGCACCAGCGAGTATATCTGTTGTTACTAAAGAGGAGCTACAAAAACGCTCTTACACGAATTTACTCGATGCAGTAAGAGAGATTGAAGGTGTTGACATAGGCGAAACACGAGACAAAACTGGACAAGGAAGTGTGAGCATTCGTGGTATGGGTGCTGATTATACACTCGTACTCATAGATGGAAAACGCCAAAACAATGTCGGTGATATCTATCCTAACAATTTTGGAGGGAATCAATTAAACAACATTCCACCTCTAGAGATGATAGAACGTGTTGAAATTATCCGTGGTCCAATGGCTACACTTTATGGTGCAGATGCTATTGGTGGTGTTATTAACATCATTACTAAAAAAATCTCTAATACTTGGGTTACAACTGCAACAGTCAGTCAAACAGTACAATCAAATGATATGTATGGTGATGACAGAACACTTGATGTTGCAGTAATGGGACCACTTATTAAAGACAAACTCGGTTTAGCACTTCGTGCCAGTAAATATGACAAAGAGGCTTCAGACCCTGAATATGCTGATGCTATAGACCCTGATGGAAACCCTGTTGAACGTGAACTCGGATTTGGAGGCGGTGGAAGAACCGTTGCAAGTGAAAACTACAGCTTGGGTGCAAAGCTCTCATACAGAATTAACCAAAACCATGAGTTTGTTTTAGATGTAGAGTCTTGGAGACAAAGATACGACAATTCACAGTCACAAGTAGGTACATTTGACTCTTTAGAGACTATTTGGCGTGCAAGTGGCGGTCAAATTATGCCTCGTGTAGGATATGCGGAAGATCAGAATTTTGAGAGAGATGAGTGGTCACTCTCACATGAGGGTGATTGGGGATTTGGTACAAGTAAAGTAACTGCCTACCAAGTAAATACTGCTAACTTGGGAAGAACAATGCCATTTAGTGCAGGAGAGCGTGAAGAACTGCAAGTTCTTTGGGATGCTTCAGGTGGAGATATGAGTGCACTTACACCTGCACAACTTGCAGAGTTAGAAGCATTTTTACCGCGTTCGCCTCGTATTATGGAGACACGTCAGCTTACAGTAGATGGAAAACTAGACATCCCTCTTGATGAACATCTTATCATTCTTGGTTTTCAGTACATTGATGCTGAAATGGAAGATGGTGTTTTTGGATATACGGGAACAGATGGCTATAACTCTGGAACAGTTCAACCACATAAACAGTGGGGACTTTTTGCAGAAGAGAACTGGAATGCTTTTGAAGGCTTTACACTCACACTCGGTGGACGTTACGATAAGCACGAAGTATTTGGAGACAATTTCTCTCCACGTGTCTACGGTGTCTATAACTTTACAAATGATTTTACTATCAAAGGTGGTGTTGGAACAGGATATAAAACTCCAAAAACCTCTGACCTCTTTGATGGTATAGTTGGATTTGGTGGACAAGGGACATCCCCATTCATCGGAAATCCTGACCTAAAACCAGAAACAAGTGTCAACACAGAAATCGCTTTTTACTATGACAATACAAAGTATGGAAACTTCAACATTACATACTTTCACAACGACTTTAAAGACAAAATTCAGAGTGACGGTACAGTCACTTCGGACATAGGTGCAGAGTGGGCGGCACTTGGATATACAAGTTTTACACAAAAAGTAAATGTTGAAAAAGCGGTTATCCAAGGTGTTGAGATTGCAGGAAAATATCTTATAAATTCACAATTTGCTCTTCGTGGTAACTACACATTTATTGACTCAAAACAAAAGAGTGGTTCATACGAGGGACTGCCACTTTCAGGAAGTGCTGAGCAGATGTACAATGTAGCCCTTGATTATAAACCAACAAAAGACATAAGTAGTTATATCATTGTAACTGGTGAGCAAAATCGTTATGGAGGTATTCCAAGAGGCGGTACGAAAGAGGATGCTTTTTACTACAAAGACTATGCAGTTCTTAATGCAGGAGCGACATATAAGGCAAATGAGCATGTGACGTTTATAGGACGTATTAACAACCTTTTAGACCAAGACTTTACAACATATACAACACAGTTTACATCTGATGGAAGTGGCGGTTGGGATGCAACCTATAGAGATGACTTTAATACAAAAGCCAAATCACGAGAGTTCTGGCTGAGTATGAACGTAAAAATATAATTTAGGAAAATATATATGGGAAAAATCTTACACAAACTTCACTTATACCTAGGGCTTTTAAGTGCCCTCATCTTAATGACGGTTGCCACGACTGGGGCAATCCTCTCGTACGAAAAACAGTTACTTGCCTTACTACACAAAGAGAGTTTTATTGTTGAGCCACAAGGCTCAAAACTCTCTGTTGAAGAACTTACAAGTCGCTTTTTGATGCAAAAACCAGATGCAAAAATAAATGCTATTAGTATCTCAAAAGCCGAGGATGCATCTTACAGTATTACTATTGCAAGTAAAGAGAGCCGTAAAGGTGAGAACTACTACATAAATCCCTATAATGGTAAGATTTTACCTCAAGTAACTACACACAATTTTTTTAAATTTGCTGAAAATATCCACAGACGACTTTTACTTGGTGAAGTTGGTAAACAGATTGTCGGTGCGAGTGTCCTCATTCTTTTATATCTGCTCTTTAGCGGTGTGTATATCTATATGCCAAAAATTAAACGTGGGTTTGTAAATGCTATGAAAGTAAATTTCAAAGCAAAAGGGAGATCTTTTCTCTACACGCTTCACGGTGCTGTAGGTTTATGGGTTATTCCTGTCTATCTTACTATCTCACTTACAGGGCTTTACTGGTCTTATCATTGGTATAACGAGCTACTTCACAACATCACAGGAATAGAGCAACACAAAAGAGTAGATATGAAAAAAATGGGTAAACGAGCACAGAGAGAAGAATCAAGCATCGAACTTACTAAAATTCAAAAAGCCTTTGACACCTTTAACCTAGAGGTTAAAAACTGCTATAAAGATGCTTCCCTTCGTCTTCCAAGGACAGGAAATGAATACACTTTTATATACATTGACAAAAAACCTGCCCACCCATACGCACGTAATAAATTTGTTGTAGATATGCAGACAATGCAAATCAAAGAACACGAACGATACGATGACAAAACTTTTGTAGATAAAGTTATGCATAGCATTTTTGCCCTACACAGTGGTGAGTACTTTGGATGGATTGGACAACTACTCTTTTTTATAGCAGCTCTAATGATGCCTCTCATTGCTATCACAGGATTTATGCTCTATCTCAACAGAAGAAAAAAACATATCCATGAAAAGTAAGATTTTTATTACTTTTACGGCTGTTATTATTGGCTCTGGAGTATTTTACTACTGGTTTTCAAATACGCAAGAGAGTACTCAAGTGTATAAAACAGCTTTTGTAGAACGTGGAGATTTAGAAAATGTAGTTACTGCTACAGGAAAACTTGAACCAAGAGAGTACGTTGATGTTGGTGCACAGGTTACGGGTCAGCTACACAAACTCCATGTAGATATAGGTGATTATGTTAGCAAAGGAGAACTGCTAGCAGAGATAGATGTTACTCTTTTTATGGCAAAAGTAGACCAACAACGTGCACAGTTACGTTATCAAGAAGCATCACTTCAAGATAAAGAAGCACAAAATGCTTTGGCACAAATCAATTTTGATAGACAAAAAAACCTTTATGAGCATAATGCAACCAGTTTAGAACTGCTTCAAAGTGCAGAGTTTTCACTACAAAGTTCCAATGCACAAATTGCTATGCTCAAAGCACAGATAGAGCAGACACAATCATCCCTTCGTGCTGATGAAGCAAACTTAGAGTTTACCCGTATATACGCTCCTATGGATGGAACAGTTGTAAGTCTGAGTGCAAAACAGGGACAAACGCTCAACGCCAATCAACAAGCGCCAATCATATTACAGATTGCAGATTTAAATACAATGCGAGTCAAAGCAGAAGTTTCCGAAGCCGATGTAACAAAGCTACGTTTAGGTATGGATCTCTACTTTAAAACAATAGGTAAAGAGAAACGCTGGTACGCAAAACTCCAAAAAGTAGAACCGACACCAACCGTTACCAATAACGTCGTACTCTACAATGCACTCTTTGATGCAAACAACAGTTCAAAAACACTCATGACCTCTATGACAACACAGGTCTTTTTTCTCCTTGCCAGTGCACAAAATATTCTGCTTATTCCTACAAATGCACTTATAAGAGAAGGTGCAAAGTCACGAGAGAGTGCGGAAGTTGATGTGCTTCTAGAAGATGGAAAACTCCAAAGACGTACAATAGAGCTAGGTGTCTCAAACCGTGTGCTTATAGAGGTAAAATCGGGTCTCAAAGAGGGAGAACGTGTTGTTGTAAGAAACAGCAAAAAATCCTCTAAAAAAAGAGATAAAGCACAGATGCCAAGGATGTTTTAATGTCAACGGAAACATTTGACAGAAGGACAACTCCGCTTATCTCTCTTAAAGGCATTACTAAAGAGTATAAAAACGGAGACACTATTTCTCAAGTACTCCATGGTATAGACTTAGATATATACTCAGGAGAGTTCATCGCTATTGTGGGTTCAAGCGGTTCAGGAAAGTCTACGCTTATGAACATTATAGGGTGTCTTGATACACCGACACAGGGAAACTATACCTTTATGTCACAAGACATATCTTCTATGAATAAAGGAGCTCTCTCACAACTGAGACGCTCCTCTTTTGGTTTTGTTTTTCAAAACTACAACCTCATCCATTCGCTCAATGCTTTACAAAACGTAGAGATGCCTGCTATTTACTCTGGTCAAGAGTTACAAAAACGTCACGCAAGAGCTACAAAGCTACTGAGTGACCTTGGACTCTCTCACAGATTAGCCTATTATCCTTCTCAACTCTCAGGAGGACAACAACAAAGAGTCTCCATAGCTCGTGCACTTATGAACGGTGGTGAAATTATTTTGGCAGATGAACCTACTGGAGCACTTGACAGCAAAAGTGGTACAGAGGTTATGTCCTTGCTCAAAGAACTTTCTGCTTTAGGATATACCATCATACTCATTACCCATGATAGTGAGGTTGCAAAAGAGGCTGATAGAATTATAGAGATAAAAGATGGTCATCTTCTCTCAAACCCCCAACCAAACAGAGTAGAAAAAATAAGCCAAATTGAAACTATAGAGTCTCATGACTCTTTGCTTCTTGAATTGCTCGAGTCAACACAAGGCGCACTACGTTCACTCAGAATGAATCTGATGCGTACCCTGCTTACTTTGCTAGGTATAGTTATAGGTGTTGCTTCGGTTATAGCTATGCTAGCCATAGGCGATGGTGCAAAGCAAAGTGTCTTAGATAGAATCAGTGCTATGGGAACAAATCTTCTTATTATCCGTCCGGGTATGCCAAATACTCGTGGACGAAGTGATATATCAACGCTTATTCCTCAGGATGTCGAGGCCATTAATGAACTTGACAATATTTTAGCCGCAGTTCCAGAAACAAAAAAAAGCATTACAGTACGCTATAAAAACTCTGATCAGTCAAGTACCCTAAACGCAACTACTAGTGATTATCCACTTGTACGAAACTGGGAGATAGCTCAGGGGAGTTTTTTTACTCCAGAAGATGAACAAAACATTGCAAAAGTAGCAGTCATTGGGCAAACAGTCAAAAAAGCACTCTTTAACAACAGCGATGCCCTTGGAGAGTTTATAATCATTGACAATATACTCTTTCAAATTATTGGTGTAATGAGTACACGTGGGGCATCTGCATTTGGGGAGGATGAGGATGATGTTGTCTTTACCCCTTTTTCTACGGGAAGCCTCCATCTAATTGGGGAACAGACTCTAAGAAACATAACAGTTGCACTCGACCAACTCCCTATTATGGAAGAAACAGAATCAAACATTCAAAATCTTCTGATACAGCGCCACAACATAGAGGATTTTCGTATCAGAAATATGGCTTCGCTTATTGAAGACGCGACTGCCACCCAAAACACTCTCACTATACTTTTAGGCTCTATAGCCGCTATCTCCTTACTGGTTGGTGGTATAGGAGTTATGAACATTATGCTCGTGAGTGTTACTGAAAGAACAAAAGAGATTGGTATTCGGATGGCGTGTGGTGCGAGACATAGAGATATACTAGAACAGTTTCTCATTGAAGCACTTGTGGTCTCCGCCTTTGGTGGTCTTTTAGGCGTTGGAATCGGTCTAGGGGTAAGTGCTCTTGCCGGATACTTTGGAATGCCTATTTACTACTCTTTAACACCTGTCATGCTTGCATTTGCATCGGCATTTGTCACCGGACTTGTATTTGGTTATCTACCGGCAAAAAAAGCTGCAAATTTAAGCCCTGTACTTGCACTGGCGTCAGAATAAAATGGAGAAAAAATGACAAAAAACTTACTATTGAACTGCTCTTTTATAGGAGTCCTTTTTCTCTCAGGATGTACTACCATAGATCCTCATTTATCAATTGAAATAGAAAAGGCTCCACATTACAAAGAACAAAACAGTAGCACTTCACACTCTGTAAAAGAGCAGTGGTGGCAAGAGTTTCACACTGATAATTTAAATGAACTGATAAACAAAGCACTCAAGCAGAGTCCAGACCTTCTAAGCTCTTATGAAAAAATAGAACAGGCAAAAATAGCACTTAACTCGGCTGGAGCACAATATCTGCCTTCAGTAGACCTACGTGCGACAACCAATGCTTCAAGCACAGATTCAAGGTCAAGTGAGTCTACAAATGCTGAAGTGAGTATGAACTATGAGCTTGATGTCTGGGGTAAAATTGCGGCAAATATTGATAATGCACGTGAAAGTGTCTCTATCTCTATTTATGATTATGAAGCGATCAAGCTCTCACTTACCTCTAATATCGCACAGGGTTACTTTAACTACATACATACTCTACAAAGAGTACAAATTGCCAAAAACAACCTAGAAATTGCACAAAAAGTTTTAAATGTTATGGAAGCAAGACTACGTTTTGGAACTATAAATGCCCTTGACGTAAGTAGACAAAAAACAACTCTTTTCACACAAGAAGCTACACTCATTGCCTTACAAAATCAAGCAAAAATCTATAAAACAGCACTTGCTATTTTAGTAGGTGAATCACCATCTCTTTTTAAACTTGAAAAGAACTCTATAGAGACCATCACCATTCCAACAGTAAGTGCGGGACTTCCTTCAGAGTTACTTTTAAGACGTCCAGACATTGCCTCGGCACAAGCCTCCATAAAAGCAAGTAGAGCTTCCATAATGGTCAAAGATGCGATGCGTTATCCAAGTTTTTCTTTAAGCGGAGCTACAGGCTTATCTAGTTTACAACTTCTCTCTTTTACTGACCCTAGTTACTCCATTAACGGTGGACTTGGAATCAGTTACAACATTTTTGATGATGGAATACTGACAAACGCCAGACTTATAGAAGAGTCCAAGGCAGAAGCGATACTTCAGGATTATAAAAAAGTAGTTTTAACAGCGTTTAAAGAGGTTGAAGATGCCCTGAGTACAGCACAATACGCAAATGAAAACCTCATACTCATTGAGAAAATAGTCTCTGAAACTCAAAAAACATTTGACTTAGCTGCCATACAGTACAAAAACGGACTCATTGATTTTACAACCTTTTTAGAGATACAACAGAGCTACTTTAATGCCCAAGAGCGTCATATAGTTGCAAAGCAAGAGAGGCTTGTTGCAGTCGTAACTCTTTATAAAGCCTTAGGCGGAGGTTTTAAGCTTTAAATCCTCTGCTTACTCACAAATTTTTTTGCTATAATCGCACAATATTTATCCTTAGGAGTCATCATGCTCGTTCATATATGCTGTAGTGTTGATTCACATTTTTTCTTAGAAAAACTGCAAAAAGATTACCCTCAAGAGAAGTTGACAGGATTTTTTTACGATCCAAATATCCACCCCTATTCGGAATATAAACTAAGACTTCTTGATGTTGAACGTTCATGTAAAAAACTGGGAATTGATCTTTTAGAAGGCGAGTATGATTTTGAAGCATGGATGGATGCTGTTAGAGGACTAGAAAAAGAGCCTGAAAAGGGGGCACGCTGCGAAGTCTGTTTTGATAAACGCTTCATTACAAGTGCAAAAAAGGCTTTAGAAATAGGTGAAGATAAAATCACAACTACCCTACTCGTTAGCCCACTTAAATCACAAGAGCAACTCAAACGTGTCGGTGATGAGTTTCATGCTAAGCATGGTGTTGAGTTTATTGCGGTTGATTATAGAAGTGGTGGCGGGACACAAGATCAGTCACGCGTAACAAAAGAAGAGCAGCTCTATAGACAAGACTATTGTGGTTGTATTTACGGTTTAACAATGCAACGTGAACAGCAAGACAGACTTATGGATGAGATGTTCTCACCTATTTCTGGAATGACTTTGCCAGCTTCTATTGAGGAGCGTCTGGAGATGTACAACTACCGTAACAAACTTGAAGATGAAGCCAAAGAGTATAAAATAATCAAACAGAAATTTTTAAACTATAGACAGTTTTCACTCAAGCTCATACAGGGGAAAAATCAGACTCTTGATGCGTATGCACTGAGTTACTCCACTCTTCCTAGAAAAAAAGCTCAGGGACGAGTGGAGTTTAGTGAAAATGGAGTACATTACTTTAATAGAGAAGAGATTAAACTTCTCTCATTAGAAGAGTTTAACAGACGCACAAATAGAAGCTATCAAAATGTTAAATCACTCATCTATAATCCACTCTCTTTTGAAGAAGAACAATCTCTTCGCTTTGAACTTACAAACTCATATTATGACCTTACTCCTATAATAATTTTAGAGAATGTCACAGATGCAAAACTGACAATTGAGTTAGACGCAAAAACCTACGAGGATACGAAAGAGCGGCTCATTCTTTTGTAACTTTCCTCCCCAAACACAAAACTCTTTAGCAGTTCAATTATGTTTTTTTAACATATTATTAGATAAAATAAGTCAAATTTTTTACGAAGGCTTTTTTATAATGATTATGGACGTAATGGAAATTCAAGAGATTTTACCACACCGCTACCCTTTTTTACTCGTTGACCGCGTTACAAAACTAGACAAAAACGAAACACTTAGCGCATACAAAAATGTCAGCATTAGCGAAAATATATTTCAAGGGCACTTTCCGGGTCACCCGATTTATCCTGGTGTTATGATTTTAGAAGGAATGGCACAAGCAGGTGGAATTCTTGCATTTAAAAGTATGGACATGAGCAAAGAAGAAGCAGCACAAAAAGTTGTTTACTTTATGAGTATTGACAATGCAAAATTTCGCTCTCCTGTAAAACCAGGTGATCAATTAGAGTACCGTATCAGCGTTATTAAGCACAAAGGTTCTATCTGGATGCTTAAAGGTGAAGCATACGTAGATGAGAAACTGGTATCAGAAGCTGAACTCAAAGCTATGATAGTAGATAAATAAGAGTAGTTGTACATATGAGTAACATATCTCCTCTGGCAGTTATTGAAGATGGTGCCGTTATAGGTGAAAATGTCACAATCGGCGCTTTTTGCCACATCTCTTCGGAGAGTACAATTGGTGATGGCACAACAATCGCACAAGGTGCTTGTATATATGGAAAAACAACTATAGGAAAAAACAATCGTATATTTTCCCATGCGGTTATTGGCTCTATTCCCCAAGATTTAAAGTTTAACGGTGAAGATGTAGAACTCATTATAGGTGATGACAATACAATTCGTGAGTTTACACTCTTTAATCCAGGAACAAAAGGTGGTGGCGGTAAGACAATTATCGGTAATAAAAACCTTTTTATGGGTTATGTTCACCTTGGACATGACGTAATTATTGGAAACCACTGTATCTTAGCTAACGCTGCAACTTTAGCAGGTCACGTTGAGCTTGGTGACTATGTAGTCATTGGTGGAATGACGCCTGTGCATCAGTTTGTGCATATTGGTGACTATGCAATGGTCGGTGGAGCAAGTGCGCTTTCACAAGACATTCCTCCATATTGTATGGCAGAAGGAAACCGTGCAACACTTCGCGGACTTAATTTAACAGGTTTAAGACGTCATATAGAACGTGATGATATCAATGCACTTAAATCTGCATATAGAGACCTATTTGAGAGTGGTCAACCTCTTAAAGATGTTGCAACGGAACTTTTAGAAGAGACACAAAGCCATTTTGTAAAAAACCTCTGTAACTTTGTTTTAAAAACAAAACGCGGTATTCCGTTTGAGAGAAAAGAAAAGGATAAAAAATGATCCATAGACACTGTAGTTTTTGTGATGCAACTGAGAGTGAAAAAAATCCTCTTATAGCTGGGAACGGCGTATATATCTGTAAAAATTGTGTAACTTCAGCTTATAAAATTATGTTTGGCGATGAAAAAGAGATAGCACATTCACGTCAAGAAGAGCTTGTTGAGGCTGTAAGTACACTTATGACACCAAAAGAGTTAAACAACTTCTTAGGCGATTATATTATCGGTCAAGAAAAAGCAAGAAAACTCTTAAGTGTTGCGGTTTATAACCACTACAAAAGAATTTTCAAAAACACAAAACAGGACAATGACGATACAGAAATTGCAAAATCAAATGTCCTGCTTATCGGTCCAACCGGTTCTGGAAAAACACTTATGGCACAGACAATCGCTCGTGTACTTAATGTTCCCATAGCTATTGCGGATGCAACAAGTCTAACAGAAGCAGGCTATGTTGGCGAAGATGTTGAAAATATCTTAACGAAACTCATTCAAGCTGCTGATGGAGACGTTGAACGTGCACAAAAAGGAATTATTTTTCTGGATGAAGTAGATAAAGTCGCACGTATGAGCGAAAACCGCTCTATCACTCGTGATGTAAGTGGAGAAGGAGTTCAACAAGCACTTTTAAAAATCATAGAAGGCTCACTCGTAAATATTCCGCCAAAAGGTGGTCGCAAACACCCTAATCAAGAGTTTACGGCAATTGATACGACAAATATTTTATTTATCTGTGGTGGTGCTTTTGATGGTCTTGAAGAGATACTCAAACGTAAGCAGGGTGAAAATGTACTAGGTTTTGGTCACGAGAAAAAAAGTAAAAATGAGAAAAAACCTACATACGACATGGTTGAACCAGATGACTTAGTACATTTTGGACTTATCCCAGAACTTGTAGGACGTCTTCCAATTATCGCGTCCCTAAGTGAAATTACAGAAGAAGACATGGTACGCATTTTAACTGAGCCTAAAAACGCACTTATTAAACAGTACAAAAAACTCTTCTCTATCGATGAAGTAGAGTTAAACTTTGAAGATGATGCCCTCTTGGCAATAGCAAAAAAAGCGATTAAGCGTAAAACTGGAGCACGTGGTCTTCGTGCTATCCTAGAAGAGGCTATGATAGAGATAATGTATGAACTTCCAGACTATAAAGGTTATGAAGTTCTCATTACACAAGATGTTATCGAAAAAGGTGAAAAACCTATGTACATCAAAAAAACAACACAAAAAACAGCATAAGGGAAGCAAATGATATTTAGTAAACTTGTCGGTCTTTTTTCAAACGATCTCTCTATAGACTTAGGGACAGCCAACACTATTGTAATTGCAAAAGGTCGTGGAATTATTATTAACGAACCTTCTGTTGTTGCAGTAAAAAGTGAAAAATATGGTCAAAGCAGAGTTCTTGCTGTTGGTCATGAAGCAAAAGAGATGGTGGGAAAAACTCCTGGAAACATCCGTGCAATTCGTCCTATGCGTGACGGTGTTATTGCAGACTTCGATATGACTGAGAAGATGATTCGTAAGTTCATAGAAAAAGCACACGGAAGAAGTTCTCTTATCTCTCCTCGTATTATTATTTGTGTTCCTTACGGATTAACGCAAGTAGAGAGAAAAGCAGTGCGTGAATCTGCACTCAGTGCTGGTGCTCGTGAAGTATATCTTATAGAAGAGCCTATGGCAGCGGCTATTGGTGCTGGTGTAGATATTCGTGAGCCTCATGGAAATCTTGTTGTTGACATCGGTGGTGGTACTACAGAGATTGGTGTAGTCTCTCTTGGTGGTCTTGTTCTTTCAAAATCTATCCGTACAGCGGGAGATAAAATAGACCAAGGTATTGTGAACTATGTAAGAAAAAAATACAACCTTCTCATCGGTGAACGTGTAGCTGAAGATATTAAAATCAGTATCGGAACAGCTGTTTCACTTGATCAAGAACTTTCAATGGTTGTCAATGGTCGTGATCAGGTGGAAGGTCTTTTAAGCTCAGTTGAGCTAACAAGCGAGGATGCAAGGGAGGCTATGAAAGAGCCTCTTAAAGAAATTGCTGAAGCACTTCGCGATGTTTTAGAGAAAATGCCACCAGATTTAGCGGGTGATATTGTAAACCACGGTATTATTCTTACAGGTGGTGGAGCACTTATCCGCCAGCTTGATAAATATCTCTCAGATATTGTCAAAATTCCCGTTTTTGTTGCGGATGAGCCTCTTTTAGCAGTTGCAAGAGGAACAGGTCGCGCCTTAGAAGAGATAGATTTACTCCAAGAACTTTTTGAGAATGAATAAAGAGCTACTCTCTTACATCTCAATTATCATAGCCCTCGCTGTAGGTGCTATGTATTATAACAACGCTATTCAGTCACCTATGATAGGTGCTTTGAATGCAATTAAAACAAGCTACCATGGCTCCGTAGAGTTTATTCAAAAGAAAATCAACAAACACATTTTCCAAGCAGCTACAATTGAAGAGCTATCAGAAAAACTACAAAACTATGAAAATAACCATCTCGTGATGCAGCAGCTCGCAGCAGAGATAAACGAACTCTATAGTGAAAACAACTCCTCACTTAAACTCAAGCCTCAAGTATCACTTGTAAGAGCTATCTCTTATCAAGAGTTTGGTAACTTTAACAGACTCTGGCTTGACATGCCTGACTACAACAGTTCTAAAATTTATGGTCTTACCTATAAAGAGTTTGTCGCAGGAATAGTTATTTCAAAAAACAATAAGCCTTTAGCACTACTCAACAAGGATATTAAAAGTGCCTACTCTGTTTTTATAGGTGAAAACAATGCTCCTGGTATTGCACACGGAAACAATGAAGAGTTTATTGTTGTCAACTTTATTCCCTCATGGTTTGAAATCAATGAGGGAGATGAAGTTGTAAGTTCTGGACTTGATAATATATTTTTTACCGGCTTAAAAGTTGGTCGTGTCAAATCAGTTTCAAGTTCGCAAGGGTATCAAACTGCAGTAGTTGAGCAGTATTACAAAGCGAATGAAACAAACTACTTCCACGTTATAAGGAGTGTTCGATGAGAACAATACTCATACTTTTACTCGTTTTTATGTCCCTCAATGCAGAAGATGCAAAGCAAAAGTTAACTATAGGTGCAGGTCCATATATACAGACACAACCTTATAAAGGTGCTTCTGCACTCATTGTCGCATCACCTGTTATTTTCTTTGACAACTCTCTTTTTTACGTAAGATGGACACAGTTTGGACTTTACTTTTTAGGAGATAAACAAGATGAGTATGCTTGGGCATTTTCTCTTACTGTCCAACCACGTCCATATGGATATGAATCTTCTGATTCGAGCTATCTTGAAGGGATGCAAACACGAAAAAATACACTGGAAGGTGGAGTGGCATTTAGTGCAAAACATCACGACACTTTTTTTGAAACCATGTTTCTTACAGACCTTTTAGATCGTTATGAATCATGGATAGTGAAGAGTGAATTAGGAGATAAATTTAAGCTGGGAGAATTTACTTTTTACCCAAGTCTCATCTGTATCTACCAATCACAAAAATTTGTAAATTACTATTATGGTGTTGAAAGCTCTGAAGTAGATAGTAGCATTGGTAGAGAAGCGTATCTACCCGATGGTGGTTTTCAACTCGGTGCGCAAACCTATGTAGAGTATCCACTGACACAAAATCTCTCAGCCTTACTCAATGCAAGAGTTGATAAACTCACGCAAGATGCAGCGAACAGTCCGCTTACTGATGATGATTATATTTACTCAGGACTTCTCTCACTCATCTATACCTTTGAATACTAAACTCATCAAATTTTAAGTGCCTTTGAGCTATAATCTCTAAATTTTTTATACTACATTTTTAGAAGGGTTACAATGCCAAAACGCACCGACATAAACACTATTTTGCTTATAGGTTCTGGTCCAATTGTAATTGGACAAGCCTGTGAATTTGACTACTCTGGAACACAAGCCGTCAAAACACTTAAAGAGCAAGGTTACCGCGTTGTTCTCATAAACTCCAATCCTGCAACGATTATGACTGACCCTGAATTTGCTGATAGAACATATATTGAACCAATTAAAGAAGATGTTATTGCAGAAATTATCAAAAAAGAGAATGTAGATGCAATTTTACCAACAATGGGTGGACAAACTGCACTAAACGTAGCGACAAGCATGTATGAAAAAGGTATGTTGGAAGGCGTAGAGTTTCTCGGTGCAACTCCAGAAGCCATTCACAAAGGTGAAGATCGTTCAGCATTTAATGAAGCTATGCTTAAAATCGGTATGGACCTTCCAAAAAGTAAAAATGCCTATAGCGTTGAAGAAGCAATTGAAGTTGCAAAAGAGATAGGTTTTCCAGTTATCTCACGTGCTTCATTTACTCTTGCAGGTGGCGGTTCTGGTGTTGCTTATAACATGGAAGAGTTTGAAAAACTCGCACAAGCGGGTATTTCAGCTTCTCCTGTAAACGAAATTGAAATTATGGAGTCTATGCTTGGTTGGAAAGAGTATGAGATGGAAGTTATCCGCGATAAGGCTGACAACTGTATCATCGTCTGTACAATCGAAAACTTTGACCCAATGGGTGTTCACACAGGAGATAGTATTACTGTTGCTCCTGCGCTTACACTTACAGACAAAGAGTACCAAAGAATGCGTAATGCTTCTTTTGCTATTTTACGTGAGATTGGGGTTGACACAGGTGGAAGTAACGTTCAATTCTCTATTAATCCAAAAGACGGTCGTATGATAGTTATTGAGATGAATCCTCGTGTATCTCGCTCATCAGCTCTTGCAAGTAAAGCAACTGGTTACCCAATTGCAAAAGTTGCGACTCTTCTTGCTATTGGATACACACTTGATGAAATTACGAACGACATTACAGGAACGCCAGCATCCTTTGAGCCTGTTATTGACTATGTTGTTACAAAAATTCCTCGTTTTACTTTTGAAAAGTTTCCAGAAGCTGAAAGTACTCTTTCAACTTCGATGAAATCTGTTGGTGAGGTTATGTCAATCGGGCGTACTTTTAAAGAGTCTATGCAAAAAGCGCTCTGCTCTCTTGAAACTGGTCTATGTGGTTTTGATGAGATGGAAGCTGAAACAGAGTTTGTCAAACATGAAATTCGTCGTCCAAACGCAGACAGAATGCTTTACGTCGCAGAAGGTTTTCGCCGTGGAATGAGTGTAGAAGAGATGTATGAAGCATCTGCTATTGATCCATGGTTTCTTTATCAAATAAGTGAACTTGTAGAGACAGAAGCGACAATTACTGAAACAATTCTCTCAGATGAAATTTTTATGAGAAGTGTTAAAGCTGATGGTTTTTCTGACAAACGCATTGCACAACTTATAGAGAAAAACTCTGCTAAAAAATATAAAGAGTCTGATGTATGGAGTGCAAGGAAGATACTTGGCGTACAACTTGAGTTTAACGAGGTAGACACTTGTGCTGCAGAGTTTGAGGCACTCACTCCTTATCTATACTCAACAACAAATATTACAAAACTTCCAAACGTAACAAACCGTGTAAGTAACAAGAAAAAAGTTCTTATTTTAGGTGGTGGTCCTAACCGTATTGGACAAGGTATTGAGTTTGATTACTGCTGTGTTCACGCCTCTTTTGCACTCAAAGAGATGGGAATTGAGTCTATTATGTACAACTGTAATCCGGAGACAGTCTCAACTGACTATGACACTTCAGACGTACTTTACTTTGAACCTATTGACTTTGAACATGTTCGTGAAGTTATAGAAAACGAGCAACCAAATGGCATTATTGTTCACTTTGGAGGACAAACACCATTGAAACTTGCAGATTCATTGACAAAGATTGGTGCAAAAATCTCTGGAACAAGCTCAGCAATTATTGACCTTGCAGAAGATAGAGAACAGTTTGCAAACTTTGTAAATAGACATGGACTCAAGCAACCTGCCAATGGTCTTGCTCGTAAAAAAGAAGAAGCCGCTCCAATTGCTAAAGCGCTTGGATATCCTGTACTTGTTCGTCCTTCTTTCGTTCTTGGTGGACGTGGAATGAAAATAGTCTACTCTGAAGAAGAATTAAACCAGTATATGGCACTTGCGATTTCAGTATCTAATGAAGCACCTGTTCTCATTGATAAATTCCTAGACCAAGCTATTGAACTTGATGTTGACTGTATCTCAGATGGCAAAGAAGTTTATATAGGTTCAGTTATGCAACACATTGAAGAGGCGGGAATTCACTCTGGTGACTCTGCATGTTCACTCCCACCTGTAAACCTTACCCAAGAGATGATTGAGCAAGTTGAACAGCAAACAAAAACTATTGCACTTGGACTCGGTGTTGTAGGGCTTATGAACGTACAGTATGCAATTTATGAAGGTGAAATATATCTCATTGAAGTAAATCCACGTGCTTCACGCACAGTACCATTTGTAAGTAAAGCTACAGGTATGCCTCTTGCAAAAGTTGCGACTCGTGTTATGATGGGTGAAACGCTCAAAGACTCACTAGAATACTATGATAAATATAACATTGTAGAAGAGATAAATGGTCTTCGTCGCCCAAAACTAAAAGGTCATATCTCTGTTAAAGAGGCAGTTTTTCCATTTCATAAACTCTATGGTGCAGACCTTGTTCTCTCACCGGAGATGAAATCAACTGGTGAAGTTATGGGAATTAGCTCGAACTTTGGAATCTCTTTTGCAAAATCACAACTGAGTGCTGGCAATAAAATTCCAACAGGTGGAACATGTTTCCTCTCTTTTGTAGATACTGATAAAAAACACGCTCCAGAACTTGCAAAAGGTCTTATTAGACACGGATTTAAACTAGTAGCGACAAAAGGGACTCAAGAGTATCTAGCAGCTGCTGGTATAGAGTGTGAAAGAGTACTCAAAATCTCTGAAGGTCGTCCAAATATAGAAGATAGTATGAAGAATAACGAAATTGCAATGGCAATTAACACTTCAGATAATAATACATCGAAAAAAGATGCAGTTGTAATCCGTCAAGAAGTGCTCAAACGCTCAATTCCATACTTTACTACACTCAGTGCCTCACGTGCGCTTATACTAGCTCTAGATGAGATGGGAGATGGTTCATGGTCGAAATCAACAGCACTTCAAGACTTTCTTCTCTAAACGAGAAGATTACTCTTACACAAACCGACACAACAGTCGGTTTCTCTTCACAAAATGAGCAAAAACTCATAGAGATTAAAACAAGAGTCTCTACAAAGCCTTTTATTAAACTCTACCATAACTTTACAACACTCACAAAATACGGTATTCGTGTACCAAACTCCCAGAAAAATAGAGTAAGACGTTCGAAAAAAACTACATTCATTGTAAAAGGTAGCTCATTTCGCGTTGCTCAAGGGAAACTTCACTCAAGTGTTCTACGTTTACTGGAGTGGAACTACTCCACTTCAGCAAATGAAGCAGGCAAAAATTTTGAGAGAACTTTTTGTGAAAAAAAAGCAGATATAATAGTTGAAAATCGGGAAAGAGTTTTTGAAGGACAAGCTTCTAGACTCTACAAGATAAATACAAAAAAAATGCAGAGGTTACGATGAGTAAGGTTATTCAAGCCATTTTAAGTGGTATGTTTTTTACATTCATACTTGATTTTTTTCTCTTTTTAGGTATTAAACTCCACTATATAGACGCAAATGAGATAGACCTCTATTACAATATACTTTTTGCAGACAACCAAAATATATACATTTTCCTATTTTTCACCGCTTTACTCGGCTACGTTACACTCTATTTGAGCAATAAAATAAGTATTATTCTCCTAGGGACACTCTTCGTACTGACTTTTTCAACACTCATTGCCCCTATAGGTGCACTCAGTGGTGAGTTATTACTTATGGAAAAAAATAAAACTCTAGAGACACATAAGTTTATATATAGAGGAGACGTGTACTACACCGGAAGAAAAGCTGTTTACTTTTACGATAGAAAACTAGAAACACTACTCAAAATTGAAAAGAAAAATATTAAGGAGCTTTATTAAAATATGAAACATTTATCTTCACTCTCAAGCGGAATTTTACTTGGAACCACAGGCACACTTTTAATGAGTGCTTTAAGTGGATGTGAGGCACCACAAGAACAACAAAAAAATAGATTTTTAATTATAGAACAGCAAGCAAATGGAAAATATATTGTAGTTGAAGAGGTTCCTACAGATGGACCAAACAGAGCTATTATCCGTGAAAAAGATGAAAATGGAAACGTAGTTGAGCGTTTTATGAATGAAGAAGAGATGAAAGCACTTGCTGAACAAGAGTACCAAAAAGTTCAAAATGGTACGAGTGAAACAATTCAGGATAATGCAGGAAGTGCAGGTATGGGACTTGCAGGAACAATTTTGGCAGTTGCAGCAGGTTCTCTTCTTGGAAATATGATTGGTAATGCACTTATGAATAATAAAAACTTCGCTCAAAATGCTACAAACTCGAATCGAAGTGCATATAGCCGTTCAGCTGCAGGTCAAGCAGCTAAAAATGCCTCTACTAAAAAAAGTTTTTTTGGTTCAACTTCAAAAAGCTCTACTTCTAGCAGTCTGTTTGGAGGTTGAGGAATGCTCACAAAACACAAAGTATCTCCTATAAGCAAAGAAACTCTCAATGAAATTGGTTTTACATGGCATACAGACAGTGATGGAAGCAACTATATAAGTGATGAGCTTATTAGTGTAAGTGAAACTGAAGCTGAAGCTTACTATGAAGCAGCTAATGCAATCTATGACATGTATGTAAGTGCAGCAGAACACGTTATACAAAATGAATTATTTTTTGAACTTGGAATACCTTTTAACCTTGTCGATGCAATTAAAAAAAGTTGGGAAAATGATGTTCACTGGCATATATATGGACGTTTTGATTTAAGTGGTGGTATTGATGGAGCACCTATAAAACTCATCGAGTTTAATGCAGATACACCAACAGCTCTTTTTGAAACCGCACTATTGCAATGGGGAGTGCTCAAACAAAATGGTATGGATGAAGAAAAACAGTTTAACACTGTATATGAAAGTATGGTCAATAACTTTAAAAGACTCATTACACTTTTTGATGATACAGACAACTTCGATGCAAATTATGATGGTTGGAAAATACTTTTCTCGTCTATATCAAATAACACAGAAGAGGAAATGACTACAAAACTTCTTCAGCAAATGGCAACTGATGCCGGTTTTGTAACAGCCTTTGAATACCTAGAAAACACTCATTTTGATGAAAATGGTATTTACGATGCGCAAGGGAATGAGTATGAGTACTGGTTTAAGCTTTACCCTTGGGAAGATATAGCTATAGATGAGCCAGAACTTGCGACTATGCTCACTGAGATTATACAAAACCAAAAAGCTATCATTTTAAATCCAGCATATACACTGCTCTTTCAGTCGAAAGGAATGATGAAAATATTATACGATCTCTTTCCAGATTCGCCTTACTTACTACAAACCTCTTTTGAACCACTTGAGGGTATAAAACAGGTTGAAAAACCCTGTTTTGGACGTGAAGGTTCAAATACAAAAATCATTGCAGCTAATGGAGATATTCTCAAAGCCACGGACGGCATATATGGCAATTATAAAAAAGTCTACCAGGAGTATGTAGAATATGTCAAAGACTCAGAAGAAAGTAAATACCAAGCCGGCGTCTTTTTTGCATATGAAGCTTGTGGACTTGCCTATAGAAAAGGCGGAGATATTTTAGACAACATGAGCAAATTTGTTGGTCATGTTATAGAGTAAACTACCCTTTTAGTTTCTTCTTTAAAATTATTTTTCCACTCTCAACTCCCGGTTGGTCGTAAGCATTAATGTGCATAAATTTGGCACATATAGACGTGAGAAGCTCATACTCATACATTAAAGCTGCGATTGAGCTTTCACTAATTCCATCTATTGTTATCACATCGCATGGAATATCATGAAGATTGTTTAAAGCCTCAATTGTTGCGTCTGCTTGCATGTTTATAAGTGATGAAAATTTTAAATTATCCAAATAGTTTAACTCTTCTAATCCCTCTAAATTAACAGCAGGTATCTCCAAATCACTGTGAAAATCTTCAACTTTTACTACAGTAACAGTTTTATCACGTTTACCCTCAACTATCAACTGTAAAAAAGAGTGTTGATCTATGGGACCGATGATACCTATAGGAGTAAGGCCCTGATGCATTTCATGTACATCAAGTTTCCCTAAAGATTCTCCCCAAAGTTGAATATACCATTTGTTAAATCCCTCTAAACGTGATGAGTATGAAAACACTACATTCATATTAAAGTTGTTTTTATTCTCAACAAAAAAACGTGCTTTGTGCAATAGTCTGTCATACTCATCTGATTTTGAGAAAAATGAGGCATGAATCTCTTTTGCTCCGCCTAAAAGTGCATCTATGTCTATTCCAACAATAGCTAATGGCAAGAGACCAACTGCACTAAATACTGAGAACCTTCCTCCTACATTTTTAGGCACTTCAAAAGCCACCATATCATTTCTTCTTGCATAAGCATTGAGTTTTGAATCAAACTCAGTAACAACTACAGTATTTGTTTTATCAATTTTAACTAGAGTATGAAGATATTTGAAGATAGATACCGTTTCAACAGTTGTTCCTGATTTTGAAATAACTATAAAAAGGGTATCTTCTAAATCTACATCATAAAGCTTTGAGTGTATATCTATTGGGTCTGTAGTCTCTAGGAAGTAAAGCTTTTTAGACAGCTCTTTTGAATGCTTTAAAAATTTATATATAGCATACGTTCCAAGTGTGCTACCTCCGATACCGATAACTACAACATTTTTTTGTGTAACGCCTTGCGCATACTCTTTAATAGCTCGTGTATCTTGATGCACAAGATTATAGTAACCTATTTCATCCGTTACTTTCTCTTTTGTTATAGCATTAAAAACTTTCTCGTCTGTCAAACTTGGATTAAAATTGTTTTTATAGTTCATGGTAGTCCCTTTATACGTAACAGTAAAAAATTATAACAACTCTTGGATAGGATTATATCTCACTACTGCTTTATAATTATACATTTCTAAATTTTGAGCTTGTAGACCTTCACATTTGGATCAAAGATAACTTTTTCAAAAAGATTTTCATCATATTTTTCAAGAACCATTAACTGTATAAAAAGTGAGTTATACGTATTCTCATCTACAAGTAGAAAAGTACCATAGTTTTGCATATATATGAGTGAGAGTTTCGCACTAAAATCTATAAGCTGTTCATCTACTTGTAAATTCATATCTTGCGTGTATGATGTTTTTACAAATCTACGAAGACGCTCTGTTTGATTACCTAGTTGCAGAGAAAAATCACTTTTATTAATTGAAACTCCCTGCCCTAATACTATCTTGTCATTTAACTCTTGAAAATTTCGGCTGATATAAAAAAATGGACTCTCCCCTTTAGCTCCACTCATCAAATCAATATTTGAAAAAAGTGTCACAGTCGGATAAATATTTAACATTCTATATGGAAGATAGAGATAAATATCTCTTGTTTTTTTAGGCAGTTTTATTTCAGTCTCTAAAGAGAGTAAAAAATCATTGGTATTATTTAGTCCGAAACCCTTTGTCATCTGCTCTATATTTGAAAAGAGTGTAAGGTTTTTATCTATATTCTCTTCGTTTAACGTAAAAGTTTGCTCTGTATACTCGACATCTAACCGAGCCATTTTAGCAGCTATTTCTTGTGGTTGTGTCAAAACAAAACTAACAGGAAAGTTAACATCACCTTCATGTTTTCCACCATCAACCAGTGTCTTTACATCTGCATAATAACGAAGTGGATAACCATAGTCCCACCAAGAAACCACATAGTCTTCCCTTTGTGCTTTTTGACCGAGAGCTGTCACTATCTCAACCTCTTTTGCATTAAAGACTGTAGGTACCTTATAACCATCAATATGTAAGTAATTAGGATACAGGATTAAAAGCGTTGCAGTTATTTGAAACAGAACTTGCATCTTGGCTGTCGGGAGTTTTTTTGCAATTTCAGTAATGATAAAAGCAACTCCTAATGCTATAACTGGTACAGCATAGATAGTAAAACGAAGACCTCCAAAATATGCTAAAAAACCAAGTCCAAGCATAGGAAGTGCTAAAAGCATAATTTTCTGTTTATAGACTAAATAAATGTACCCGAAAAAGCCAACTATAAACGTGATGGTATGCCCACTAATACGATTTGCAAAAGTTTCAAAAGGAATTTTTCCTGCTTCTCTAACTGTCTGCATAACTGTGAAAAAATGAAGCCCAAACCCCTCATTTACACTTAACACTTCATCTTTAAAAATATAAAGTTTTAGCCGTAATATAATTGGATCAAATCCTCCAGATGCAAAGAATATCACTATAGAAGCTGCTAAGATATAGTAAATATACTTATCAAATTTTTCATTTCTAAAGATAAGATAAGCAGTAATAACCAAAATAGAACGTATCCACGTTTCCATTCCCATCATTGCAAAAAGCATAAGTGCTAAAAGCTTATAGTTATACACATTTTTTCTATCAAAAACAAGTGTATAAAGTAATATTAGTCCGAAAAATGAAAACTCTAAAGAGTAGCTCTGTGGATACCACCATCTATAAAGTAAAATATCAAGTGCTGTTATAAGTAAATATATATTTTTATGTGTATTTATTGCCCAAATGATAGACCAGAGCAGAAACATTGGCAGAACAATGTTTAACATATCTGTATCATAATATCCAGCCATTGTACGATTGTAATAACTCCACGCAATAGAAGAGAGAAGTGCCGCTATAAGTCCCATCTCCAAATTTTTCAGTGTTTTGGCAATAAGTATAATTGGAACGACAATAAGTGAACTTAATATAACAGGCATATAAAATATAATACTCTCAAAAGAAAATGGTAAAATATATGCAAATAGTGCTGTCAATCTCGATGCCGCACTATCTACTGCTGAGAGATCGTTTGACTGATGATATCCAGCAAGCAAATCCCTAGCTCCCTCTGCCCACAAATACCCATCATTGGTGTTAATCATAAACTGACCATTAAACATAAAGGCTTCATAACCATAAAACTGATATACCCATATAAGACGCATCAAAATTGAGAAAGAAAAAGCTATAAAAATATAAAAAAGAGTAAGTTTTGTTTCGTGTGTAATATTATTCACAAGACTGCCTTGATAAAGTAATATTTAGTGAAAATTAAGAATGATTTATGTGTGTAGTGGCTCCGGATACTGGATTCGAACCAGTGACCAAGTGATTAACAGTCACCTACTCTACCGCTGAGCTAATCCGGAATTTATAGCTGAAATTTTATCGAATAAAAATTAAAACTACATAAATGCTCAAAAAATTGCTCCTAACACACATCTCTTTGTTTCACTAAATTAGCGTTTATTTTAACATAGTTTCATCTTTTTTATAACGCACTCGTAGAAATATTGGAAATCTTGGTTTCTTGTACTTTGTAAGCTCTTTGTATTGAAATGTTATGATGTCTCCAATTGCAGGTGGATTTGTCTTCTCATCATTACTAAAACCACTCCCTATCTGAAAAAGAGTACCGTTACGTAAGCGACACCTCAGGGCTCCGATAAGACCCTCATACTTTCCCTTTCCTTTTGTGTAACCCACAACCTCACACTCATCATCTAAAAAACTTTTCACTTTCAGGGCTTTATCTGTTCGTTTTGCGATATAAGGAGTGTTGGGGTCACGTACTACAACTCCCTCGCCTCCTTTTGCTTCAACTTTTTTTAAAAATACTGCTAAATGCGCCTTACTTTTCACCTCTATTTGTGTAACCATTTTAAGTCTATCGCTTACGTAAGGCTTGAGTTTTTCCATTCTTTCATAAAGATTTCCATCTACATCTGGCACTTCAAATATGTAATGCTTTATCTCCCTCCAATCCTCTGATGGAAGACTATCACGAACTATGGAGATAATCTTTTCAAACTCTCCTCGTCCACTCCAAAGCTCTCCATCTACGGCAAAAGGAGGATAGCCTTGCAAAAACCACTTTGGAGCATGAATGACTTTACCACTACGACTAAGAAGCTTTTCGCCATCCCAATAGGCACGAATACCATCGAGTTTCTCACTCATTACCCAACCGCTAATGTTTTGGTCTTTATATGTTTTTAAAAGAGGCAGTTCTGGTTTTTGAGCCCATAATAAAAAAGGAACTAATAGAAGTAAAAATTTCATTTTTGCCTCGCTAATTTCTCTTCTAGCTCTTTTTGGACTAAGGCTCTATAAGTTTTACTTAAAGGCTTATGTAAGAGCTTTTCTAAAGCCCTAATACGTAACGTTTCCATATTTTTACTAAAGCCAAGTTGTAAATCATGTCCAGCATGTTTATGTATAAGTGGCTCGTTTATAAGCCCTGCTTCATAAACACTCAGTATTCTAAGCCACAACTCATAATCTTCACAGACTCTAAAAGAGTCGTCAAAAAAGCCAACTCTCTCTAAAATGCTTCTATGGAGTAAAACAGACGATGGAGCAATGTTACAATAAGAGAGGTTTTCGACAAATATATTTTGTCCAATTTTTTTGTATTTTTTAGGAATTTTTACTTGCGTATTGTTACGTAACCACAGCTCTGCTGTGTAACTAAAAAGTATATCTGGATTATTTCGATGAAGCAGTACTTGCCTCTCAAGCTTCTCACTATGCCACTCATCATCAGAGTCTAAAAAAGCTATCCACTTATGTTGAGCTAACTCTATGCCTCTGTTTCGAGCAGCTGCAACACCGGAGTTTTCTTGGTAAATGTATCTTATGTAAGGAAAGTCTTTTTGGATTTGTGCTGTGTTATCAGTTGAGCCGTCATCAACAACTATGACTTCAGCGACTTGGTGGGTTTGTTCTAAAAGTGAGCGAATCGCTCTTTGTAAAAGGGTGTAACGGTTATATGTGGGGATAATAACCGATACTAGCAAAAAATCGCTACCAGACCCTTATTTCATTATAAACGCTATCACGTTCCACTGGAGTAAAACCACTGTTTTTTATCAGTGCAGTAAAATCATGCAAATCTACTCCATTAGCACTTTTTGCGCCTGCTGCTGAGTTAATAGACTCCTTTTCAATGGTTCCATCTAAATCATTTGCTCCAAACTCTTGTGCAACAAGTGCTAAATTTACAGTTGAAGTCACCCAGTAAGCTTTCAAGTTTAGTACATTATCAAGAACTAAACGTGCAACTGCCATTGTTTTTAAAATCTCATTTGCAGTAATTGGAGCTTTAATATTTAGGTAGTTATTCTCTGTTTGGTATACAAGAGGAATAAAACAATTAAAACCTCCTGTCTCATCTTGCAGGGCTCGTATTCGCATCATATGGTCAATTCTATTTTCACGTGATTCTACATGACCAAAAAGCATCGTTACGTTTGATTTACGACCACGTTCATGCCATTTTCTGTGAATCTCAAACCATTGGTCTGAGGTTACTTTACCTTTACAGATAAAGTCTCTAACCTTCTCATCAAATATCTCGGCTCCACCACCTGGCATAGAGTCAACACCGTTTTCTATCATCAAGTCAAGTACTTCATCATAGCTAAGTCCATGATGGCGAGAAAGAAAATCAACTTCAGCTGCTGTAAGTGCTTTAATGTGCATATGTGGATATGCTGCTTTAATCTTTTTAAAAATCCCCAGGTACCACTCAAGTGTTACATTTGGATTGTGTGCTGAGACTATGTGCACCTCTTTTGCACCACGTTTATCAATGTCTGCCACAACTCTGAGTATCTCCTCGTGGTCCATAGTATACTGATTTGGATTTTTACGTGTTGCAGAGTAAGCGCAAAATTTGCACACGTCTGCACATACATTTGTCGGGTTTATGTGTCTATTGATGTTAAAGTAGGTCTTTTTTCCGTGAAGTTCTTGGCGCTTTTTATCTGCCATCTCGCCAAGCTCAAAAAAGTCCATATCGTAAAGTGAAAGTGCTGTTTGAAAGTCTATTCTATTATTATTTAGTATCATAAATGACAATATATCAAGGAAAAGTTATATTGTCAATTATAAGACTAATGCTTACACGCTCCGATGCTTATTTCATCTTTATTGTTTTCTATAAACTTCTCTCCAACACCTTTAACATGTGTTAAATCGTTTAGGGTTTTAAAGCAGTTACTCTCTCTATATGCGACAATCGCCTCAGCTTTTTTCAAACCTATACCTTTGAGTGTTGTTAACTCTTTGGCTGTAGCGCTATTAATATCTACGGAAGCACATAAAAATGCACTACCTAAAACTAATGTCATTAAAATTTTCATAGGAACCCCTTTAATTTAAAATCAAAGTAGTTTACAATAAAAAATTAAAAATAACAAATAAAATTATTTAGTCATATGATTAAACTCTGGAACTATCTCTTTGAGTTTCTCAAGTTTTTTCTCAGTACTAACTAACTCTTCTATATCTCTGTTTAACTTTTCAATTGCATAGTCACTTTTTCCAGCTACGGTAATAGACTCATACTCTGTTGTCATGTCACTCTCACTTATGAGTAACTCTTCGTAAAGCTTCTCACCAGGTCTCAGTCCGCTAAACTCTATACTTATATCATCGCGTCCACTCAAGTCTATCATCTTTTTAGCAAGATCTACAATCTTAACTGGTTCACCCATATCAAGAATAAAAATCTCACCACCCTTACCTATACTCGCAGCTTGTAGTACAAGTTCACACGCCTCTGGAATAAGCATAAAATAGCGTGTAATATCTGGATGTGTTACAGTAATGGGACCACCTGCAGCAAGTTGCGCTTTAAACTTTGGTATTACGCTTCCACTACTTCCAAGGACATTACCAAACCTTACTGCTACAACTTCTGTATCTTTTCTCTCAACATTTTGTAAGTACAGCTCACAGATGCGTTTTGTAGTTCCCATAACATTTGTAGGACGTACAGCTTTATCTGTTGAGATAAGCAAAAATTTCTCTACACCATTTTCAATAGAGCAATCGATGACATTTTTAGTTCCCACTACATTATTTAAAATCGCTTCTGAAATATTATCTTCTACTAAAGGGACATGTTTATAAGCAGCCGCATGAATGACAATATCTGGTTGATGTTTTTTAAATGTTTCATCTAATAATTCTCTATTGACAACTGACTGCATTACAAGTACAGGAGCAGACTCTGCTAGCTCTTCAGCAATTTGGTACAAATTAAACTCACTATGATCAAGTAAGATGAGTTTACTCGCCCCAAAAGAGCTACACTGACGGGCTATCTCACTTCCAATACTCCCTCCAGCACCAGTTATGAGTACTTTTTTTCCAACTATAAAGCTCTCAATGGCTTTTTTGTCTAAGTCTTTTGGATGGCGTGCCAATAAATCTTCGACTGAAATATCTTTTAACTCAGCTCCATACTCTCCATACTCGCTCGCTATACGAATACTATGAACACCAAGTTCACTAAGCAAGTCGTAAATCTTTACCACATCTGTTTTTTCATCTACTATTGCCACTTCACATACCAAAGAACTTTTACGTAAGATATCCCAAGAGTATACTTCTATACCATTGAGTTTTTTCCCTCTCTCTTTATCATTAACTATTGCAACTGGATAGTAATCACTCTGACTGTTTTGTATGGTACGTAAGATTGTATTTGCTCTGTCCAAGTCAGCGATTACAATAGTATTTTTTGCGTCAAGGTTTATCTTATTTCTTTCAAGATAGAGACGTTTACTTACACGAAGAGCCAAGACTAAAAAGAGTGAAATAAAAAACTCTATAGGAATAATAGAACGGGGAATAACGTAACCAAAATTACGTAAGAGATAAGAGATAATAAGAAGTACCATAGTACCAAAGATAGTAGCATAGACTAAACCAGTCATATCTTTAAAACCAAAATGACGCCAACTGATATCATAAACTCTAAAACTAGAGTAGAGAGTAACACGTAAAAAAACAAGTATAAAAGTTGTTATATACATTGATGGTATAAACTCATCA
Organism: Campylobacterales bacterium; assembly: GCA_016938175.1. GTDB lineage: Bacteria > Campylobacterota > Campylobacteria > Campylobacterales > Sulfurimonadaceae > Sulfurimonas. The sequence goes on along the minus strand of JAFGVE010000034.1, from coordinate 75,313 downwards.
GGTATAGAAAAATCAAAACGTAGTGCAAAAGCAAAAAAAGAAGCAAAAAAGATAATAAGAGTATCAAAGATAATAAAAAATACCTTTCTTTTAAACTCAGAAGGTTTTAAAATCATTCAAACTCCTTTTTTTTATCTACAAACTTTACTATAAAAAAGAGCAAGATTAAAGTTATAAAAAGTAGTAAAGCTGTGGAGTCTATTATATAAATCAAACTAAGTATAAAAAGATTCACAAGTATTGAAGCTAGTACAACTTTATCATGCCTCCATCCACTTTGGACAAGTCGTTGATATGTATGCTTTTTATGTGCTTGACTTAATTTTTCCCCATTTTTATAGCGTCTTAGTAGTGTTAGTGTAGCATCAAACCAAAAGAGTGAGAAAAGGAGTATAAAAATCCAAAAATTACTACTATGTTCATTTGCATAATAAATTGTAAATATCGCTACATTGTAGCCTAGTAAAGTACTTCCTACATCTCCCATAAAAATTTTTGCTTTATGCCAGTTCCAGAGTAAAAAACCTAAGACTGCAGCAGCAAGAACAAGAAAGTGTTCACCTCCAAATAGAGTATAAGCTCCAAGTGCAATAAAAATGGCCTCACTTCCAGCATAGCCATCAATACCATCTAAAAAGTTATAAAGATTGATAAACCAAATAATCATAAAAAATGCAAAGATGTTTGTGAAGTAAACGTAATCTATCTGAAAAAAGAAGAGGTTAATTTCATGAAGCCCACCAAGAAAATAAAGCCCAAAAAAAGCCGTTAAGGCTTGTGCTAAAAGACGTATTTTTGGACTTAATTCTATCAGGTCATCTACATAAGATATGACAGATATAATAACTCCGCTTAGTAAAGCCCCGTAGAGTGAAAATTCTATTACATTTGTGATATAAAGATACGTAATGCCCCCAAACCAAGTAAGTGCTATGGCTATTCCTCCGCCATGAGGTGTTGGTACAGTGTGTGAACTTCTTTCATTTATCTCAGCTACTAAAGACTTTTTGAGTGCAAACTCTTTTACAAAATAGGTAAGAATGAATGAACATACTAATACAATAATATATATCATCTATCATCTCCATAAAGCATCTTTCGTATGCCCTCTTTGGTACTAAATGGATTTTGCAAATTTAACTCTTTTTTTGTAAAGTCATTATTTACCTCTAAGCTTCCATAAAGCCTTTTATGAAATGATGGCTTGAAAAACTTCAATAAAGTTTCAAAAAATGGTAACTCTATTAAATATATGCGTTTATTTAAATTTTCTGCTATGATCTTGATAAACTCTGAAGTACTTACAGAGGTGTCATCAGCCGCAAGAAAAACACCTTGTTTCTTCTCTTGAATCAACTCATTTACTAAATGTGCTAAGTTACCTATATAGACCATACTTCGTTTATTATTAATATTTCCAAAAGGTAAAATAGAGATTTTTTTCACAAGATTTACAAGACTTTTTATATTTGCTTTTACTCCATATCCATACACAATGGGTGTACGGACTATACTTACTTGAAACTCTTCACTCTGTAGTTTTAGAAGTTCTTCTTCTGCTCTGAGCTTGCTCTTACCATAATCATCTTCTGGGTGACATGGAGTTGTCTCAGTATACACTCTATCAGTCTCTTCACCATAGACTTTCACACTACTCATAAAAATGAAGTGCTTAACCCCTGACTCTTTTGCTCTTTTAGCCAATTCTAATGTCTGTGTTACATTCACTCGTTCATACTCACTAGCACTCGCACCACCCATCTGGTGTACAAGAGCTGAGAGATGAAGTACCAACTCTGTCACTTCTAAATTTAAGTTATCTAAATTCTCTTTTACAAATGAAAAGGTGTTAATTTTGTAATTACTACTATATTCATTTATAAAATAATTGCCTATAAAACCCCTTGATCCAGTTATTAAGATATTCATGATTTTTTTAACAACCCTAATAGTTTACTTGGATACTTTGCAAGAACCTTGAACCAGTTTGTCTGGATTCCATTTTCAGCGCAAGCACGTATAATCTCTTTATTTAAAATATAGTTACTTTTTAATCCACTTGTGCTAACTCCGCCAACTCGCATCTTTATAATAGGTTCTTTTAAGTGGAAATAACTCAATTTATATTTACTTAAAAACCGAATCAAAAGCTCATAATCAGCAGCTATTTTATAATCTATTTTGTATAGACCATATTTATCATAAAAGACTTTTTTTACAAAAAAAGTAGGGTGTGCCGGCATCCATCCATAAGCAAATTTCGAAGGATGAAATTTTCCACTATCATAATAACGAACAACTTTTTCTAAATTATCAGGTTTAACAAATACCAAATCAGCATACACACTATCCACATCCTTATTTACAAACTCTTTTACAACCTTTTCAATAACAAATTCATCAATGTAAAAGTCATCACTATTGAGTATTCCAACTATATCACCTGTAGCTAGTGCAATACCCTTATTCATAGCATCATAAAGCCCCTTGTCTTTTTCACTTATAAACTTAGTGATTTTCGATCCATAACTTTCTATAATATCCACAGTACCATCAGTACTTCCACCATCAATAATTATGTACTCTATATTGTTGTACGTTTGGGATAACACCGATTCAATAGCATCGCCAATAGTGTCCACATTATTCCATACAACAGTTATAATTGATATTTTCAAGAAGATGGCTCCATAATATTTTTATAAATTTCGATCTGCTTTTCCATCATATAATCATTTTCATATAACTTTGCTGTCTGAATAGCATTTTTACTCATCGCTGGATAACCTTCAAATTTTAAGGAGTTTTCTATAATATATTTCAAATTATCCCTACTACTTAAAAACCCATTCACACCATCTTGAATAAAGTCTTTACGAGTCCCAATATCAAATCCTATTACAGGAATACCAAAACCCATTGCTTCTAAAATAGTTAATCCAAAAGTTTCATACCATTGAGATGGTTGAATTAAATACTTCGATTTTGAAATAGACGAAAGTGTTTCTTCTCTAGAACATTTTCCTTTAAAGATAATATTTTTTTTCTGATATTTAGCTCTTAACTCTTGTTCATTATCTCCAGTTCCAATGACTGTTAAAATAAACCTTTCATCGAGCTCATCCCAAATTTTTAATAATTCATAAATACCTTTTGATTCTTCAAGTCTACCAACATAAATATAGTCTCTTTTTTCTCTGTTAATAGTAAAATCCATATGCAAACTGTTTGGTTTAAAAATAATCTTTTCTTTATTTATACCTAATTGTTCAACTTTTTCTTTTTGAAAATTTGTTAAAACAAAAAAGTAATCAATATTTTCAAATACTTTAGTAATACGATAATACCAAAAAGAAATTTGGGCTAATACGCTTTGCATCATAGATTTTCTAAAACACTTATTCAAAATTCCTTGAAGTGAGAACGTATGTTTGGTACATAGTTCACAAACTCCATAGCCATCTCTATAAAATATTCCTGAAATACACCATAGACGATAATTATGTAGCGTATGTACTACTTTTGTACCGCTATCTTTGGCAGCTTTGAACACACTGGGCGTCAAAAGTGGATAAAAGTTATGTACATGTACTATATCTATATTATTTTCTTGAATTATTTTTTGAACTTCTTGATAATGTTGGTAATTAAACCAAATATGAAACAGTAACTTTAATTTACTAAGATTATTGTTTGACACTTCATAACTTAGTACATTTTCTTTACCTAGTTTGCGTTGTAGTACCTCTAATTCATTTTGATAAACTACATCTTCACCACCAATATGACGTGACTGGTATCTATTATGAACGATTAATACTTTCATTGTTTCTTAACAGAAAAAAGAGTTCTTCGTATTCTCTTTAACACCCTATGTCCTAAAAATAAAAGATATAATATTGGTCTTACACACTGACATTTTAATAATTTGATTTGAACTTTATCATAGTTATAATCATTTAATAACTTCTGTTCTATACTAAGCCAATCTTCCTTTTTTTTGACATTTAATCTCAAGTAAGCAATATTTCTAAGAGGATGATGTCTTCTAAAAACTCCTTTAAAAGCATCTAGAATTTTCTCTTTACCGGTAAAAAAATCATCCATAATTTTTTTAAAACCATCTATATCAACTAAGTATCTACTTTGAATTTTACCAGCACCACCAAAACTATCATTCCCTGAACGCCAAAAGACCAAAGGTTCTTTAATATATTTTATCTTACATCCATGCTCAATAAAAGAATATAACATAAACATATGGGAATACAAAGTACCCGTGTAAGTTTCATCATAGGTTATTCGATTCCATTTTTCTCTTTTAAATATAATGGATGACAAATATCCAAAAAGTGCACTTTGAGATTGCGCCAAAGTAAAATATTCATATAACTCAGAGTCATTATTAAAATCAAAAATTCTGTCATCTACTTTTTCATCAAGTAAATAGTGAATAGCATATGGTTTCATGTTCAAGTCACATAAATACTCACTACAAAGATAAATGTCACAAGCTAATTGAATTTCTGTTAAAATTCTTTTAATAGCTTGTTTATCAATTGTGTCATCACTTCCTAAAAACCAACAGTATTCCCCACTAGCCAGTTCAACTGTTTTTAAATAATTTCTATCAGCACCTTGATTTTCATCCCAACAAAAATACTCAATATTTTTAAATTTTTTTTGTGCTTCAAAAACCACTTCCCTAGTATTATCTGTTGAGGCATTATCACTAATGACTATTTGTATCTCATCTGTTGCTTGCGCAATAATACTATCAAGAGTTTCGCCTAAATACCCTGCTCTATTATATACTGGTATACAAAATGTTAATTTATACGACATATCATTCCTTTCTCACAAATTTTTGATTATTGTTTTTGTAAAGTAATTAACACTAAAAATACCGTTTTTATTCTCTTGTATAAACTTTTCAATTGCATCTAAATATTTTAAATACTCTTTTTCACTCATATTCGAAATAAAATCATATAAATCTTCAAAAGACACAAAATCTCTTTTATCTATAAAACACTCTACTGGAATAAAGTCACTAATATTATCTGCTCCCCAGTAAATTGGCACACACCCTGAGAATACACAATCAAATATTTTTTCAGAGATATACCCTGTTAAATCTCTAGCATTTTCATAACACACGGCAAATTTATAGTTTGCATATGTTTCAAATTTATTATCGACTATTCCTTTATAAGAAACTCTTTTAGGCTTTAAAAATTGATTTAAAAAGTTATATCTATTTATAATTCTATGAAAAATATTTTTTGGAGGTATAATTTTATTCCAACCTTGACCATATAAATCAAAATCATCAGGGTGATTTTTTTCAAACCAATCGATTAACTTTAGTCTATGAGAATATAACTCAAGTGGATGTGCAGAAAACTTATTTCCTACTATTAAACAGCAAAGTTTTTTATTTGAATATTTTTTTTCAATACTCTCTGGAAACTTGAATGCATACGCTAGTTTTATATATTTTTTTCCATCAATCAAATTATCATCATATGTAAATACTTTATCAAAAACTTTATGAAGGTCAATATTGAAATTTCTTGAATTTATAATCCCACTTTCCCATGTCATTAAATATAGTTTTTTCTTGGATCTCTGAGCTTGTAAGAAAAAAGGATCTTTGTCATTTGGCATATCAACAAAAATAATAGCTGAAGAGTTATCAATGTCAATTTCATCAGATGTATAAAAACGAATACCTAAGCTCAATCCTATTTCTTTGAGCTTTGACATTTGGTATAAGAAATCTTTTACAGAAACATCCCCGACATTATTTAACATATTGCCATTTTTATTTAAAATACTATAATTACTATGTAAAATAATTTTCTTCAAGTTTCCCCTTATTTACTCAAATACCACTCAACAGTTTTCACAATCCCACTCTCAAAGTTCTCATCAGCCAGCCAGCCAAGTTCATTTTCAAGTTTTGTTGCATCAATTGCATAACGTCTATCATGTCCTGCTCTATCTTCTACAAATGTGATTAAGTCTTTGTATGAAGATTTTTCTTCTCTTGGAACTCTCTCATCAAGTATAGTCGTAATAGTATCTACTATCTGTAAGTTTGTTCTCTCATTTCTACCACCAATGTTATAAACATTTCCCTCTTTACCTGTGTGATAAACTAAGTCTATACCTTTACAGTGGTCTAGTACGTAGAGCCAGTCTCTTATGTTCTTTCCATCACCGTAGATAGGAATAGCTTCACCTGCTAATGCTTTTCTAATGATAGTCGGGATGAGTTTCTCATCATGTTGTTTGGGTCCGTAGTTGTTTGAACAGTTCGTTATGACAGTATTGAGTCCGTATGTCTCTTGATAGGAACGTACTATCATATCTGAACTTGCTTTACTTGCTGAGTATGGAGAGTTAGGAGCATAAGGTGTGTCTTCTGTAAATAAGTCTTCAGGATTGTCCGAGAGTGTTCCATACACTTCATCGGTAGAGATATGGTGAAATCGACAATTTACATAGTCAGTTTTATAACTAAATGGCTTCTCCATCCAATGTTTTTTTGCTACATCTAAAAGTGTAAAAGTACCGTTTACATTGGTCTCTACAAATACACCTGGATTTTTAATGGAGTTATCGACATGAGACTCTGCTGCAAAGTGTATGACTCCTCTAACGTCATACTCATTAAATATAAACTCTACAAGTTCACGATTACAGATATCACCTTTTATGAATTTATATCTTGGATTGCCTTCACACTCTTTAAGGTTCTCTAGATTACCTGCGTATGTAAGTAAGTCTAAGTTTATTAAGTTGTACTCTGGGTATTTCTCAAGGAAATATGGAACGAAGTTAGAGCCTATAAATCCTGCACACCCTGTTACTAAAATTGTTTTGTTTTTATTGTTGAACATTACTTACTCTCTCCTAAAAGTTCTAAACACTCTTGTAAACTATCTCTCCAGTAAGGGATAGTAATACCAAACTCTCTTTTTATTTTTGCCTTGTTGAGTAAACTATAATGTGGTCTTGAAGCAGGTGTAGGATACTCTTTTGTCTCTATAGCATTAACTACACACTTTGTATGTGAAAGCTCCATTATAGCCTTTGCAAAATCATACCAAGAACATACACCTTCATTCGAGTAATTATAAATTTCAACTTGTTGATTATTAATACTTGGAAGAATATCTAAGATAGCACTAGCTAAGTCCCTTGCATAAGTAGGTGTACCAACTTGGTCAAATATGACACCGAGTGACTCTCTCTCTTTGCCTAAACGCAGCATAGTTTTTACAAAGTTAGCTCCAAAGCTAGAGTATACCCATGAAGTTCTTATGATTATAGAGTTACTTGGACTTATCTCTTGTAGCGCTTTCTCGCCTGCAAGCTTCGTAGCTCCATAGATACCTTGAGGGTTAGTACTATCATCTTCACTGTATGGTTTATGATTAGTACCATCAAACACATAGTCTGTCGAAATATGTATAAGCTTAATGTTATGTTCTTTAGCAAGCTGTGCAAAGTTTTTAACGGCTATATGATTTACTTCATTTGCAAGTGCTTCTTCACTCTCGGCCTTATCTACAGCAGTATATGCAGCACTGTTTATAATGTAGTTTATAGTGTTACGTGAGATAAAATCTTGGACAATATCTCTATTAGTAATGTCTATACTCTCTCTATCTGTAAAGAAAAAATTGTACTCATACTCTTGAGATATTACTTGAAGTTCTGAGCCGAGTTGCCCATTACTACCTGTTACTAAAACATTAAGCATAGTAATTCACTCCATACTCAAACACATCTTTAGCTTCTGAGAGCTTTGGTTGAACTTTATCCTTTGCAGATAAATTTAAGTCATCATAAGATATTTGCCAATCAATGTTTAAGTCTGCATCATCAAATGCTATTCCTCTGTCATTCTCAGGTGAGTAATAATTATCAACTTTATATGCAAACACAGTATCATCTTCAAGTACTACAAAGCCGTGAGCAAATCCTCTTGGAACTAAAAGTTGCTTCTTATTTTCACCTGAGAGTTCAACTGCCACATGATTTCCAAATGTAGGAGAGTTTTTACGAATGTCTACTGCTACATCTAAAACTTTTCCCTGTATGACACGTACTAACTTAGTCTGTGCAGCAGGATGAAGTTGGTAGTGAAGTCCTCTTAAAACACCACGAGAAGATTTCGATTCATTGTCTTGGCAAAAGTCTACTTTATAGCCTAAAAACTCTTCTAGTTTATCTGCGCGAAAAGTCTCTACAAAGTAACCTCTCTCATCTCCATGAACCGTAGGTTCAATGATGAGTACTTCAGGAATAGTAGTTCTTGTAAACGTCATACTACTTCAGTCCTCTAGGAAGTGATGCACGTCTTATGAGGTACTGTCCATACTGGTTTTTCTTTAGTGGTTCTGCAAGTTCAAGAAGCTTCTCTTTAGAAATATATCCCATCTCATAAGCTATCTCTTCTATACAAGCCACTTTGAGTGATTGACGATTTTCAATAGTTTGTATAAACTGAGATGCTTCTAAAAGACTCTCATGAGTTCCGGTATCCAACCACGCATATCCTCTGCCCATAAGCTCAACTTTTAAACGCTTCTCATTTAAGTAATCTTGATTAAGTGTTGTAATCTCTAACTCACCTCTAGCAGAAGGCTTCACCTCTTTAGCTTTTTTCACCACATCATTTGGGTAAAAGTAAAGACCTACTACGGCATAGTTACTTTTTGGTTTAGTAGGCTTTTCTTCTATGCTTGTTACATTGCCTGCTTCATCAAACTCAGCAACACCATAACGCTCCGGATCGCTTACGTAATACCCAAAGACAGTAGCATTGGACTCCTCTTTAGCATTTTTTACAGAAGAAGCTAAGAGTTTAGAGAGTCCTTGACCATAAAAGATATTATCTCCAAGTACAAGACAAACATCATCATCCCCAATAAACTCTTCACCAAGAATGAAAGCCTGTGCAAGACCATCTGGAGATGGTTGTACAACGTATGAAAACTGCATACCTATATCACTACCATCACCTAAAAGCTCTTCAAATCGTGGCAGGTCATGCGGAGTAGAGATAATGAGTACTTCGGTTATCCCTGCAAGCATTAAAACAGAAAGTGGATAATAAATCATTGGCTTATCATATATTGGCACTAACTGTTTAGAAACTCCCTTAGTAATTGGATAGAGTCTCGTTCCAGTGCCTCCAGCCAACACGATACCTTTCATAATTCTCCTTTTGTTTTCATAGGGCACTTTAAATGCTGTTATTATACTCAATTCAAATAAATATTTTTGGATTCTGCTATACAACCTGTGTTTAATATTTATAAGCTATAATTCTTCTTATTATAACAACATATGGAGTTTATAAGTCATCTCTATGATAATACTTGGAAGAAAATATAAGTTTACTGACTTGGAGCATGTACGACTGACTCAAAAGTTCCAGCATATAGATATTATAAGATGTCGAGCAATAGAAAGTGATGTTATTTTACATGAACTTCAAAATTCTCTAAAAAAAAGTCAATCAAAACTAATAGTGTTAAATACAACAGATACTATTCACGATGATATCATTAAATACCTAACTGGCTTACAATTTGAGAATGGAACTAAAGCAAAAATAATCACTATAGAGAACTTTTTGGAGACATACCTACATAAATGTTACATCCCTGATGAACACAATGATCTTCATTTTTTACAAGACATAAAACCTTTTACTATGTGGCAAATATTTCAAAAAAGATCAATAGACTACTTCGGCATATTTTGTCTTATTTTATTTTCATGGCCAATTATGCTTTTTTCAATGATAAAAATAAAAAAACAATCACCAGGACCAGTATTTTTTCAACAAAAAAGAATGGGATATATGAATAAAGAGTTCATATGCTATAAATTTCGTTCGATGAGAATTGATGCGGAAAAAAATGGTGCCCAATTTGCGAGTCACAATGACCCTAGAGTTTTTCCATGGGGTGAAACTATGCGAAAAGCAAGGTTTGATGAACTTCCACAAATACTGAACATACTAAAAGGTGAAATGCACCTTATAGGACCAAGACCTGAAAGAAAATACTGGACTGATCAATTTGAAAGTCAAATTCCATACTATTCAGAACGCCACCTTATAAAACCAGGAATCACAGGCTGGGCACAAGTTATGTACCCATACGGTGAAAATGCCGAAGATGCAAAACAAAAACTTATGTATGATCTATACTATATCAAACATTGGAATATAATTTTAGAATTTAAAGTAATATGGAAAACATATATTGTTGTAACAAGAAGAAAGGGAATATAGCTACTTAATTCATTACTTCTTTATAATATCGGAAATATATATGTTTATAATTGACTAAATTATATTTTTGATTAAATAATTCTATTGATTTTTGTGAATAAACATCATAGTTCTCAATACAGTCTGAAACTCCCCTTATAATTGAATCTTTCTCATTATTTACCAATGTACCATTTCCATTAATAAGTTCACTACACCCACCAACATCACTTAAAATTAAAGGAAGTCCAGCACTCATTGCTTCAATAGCTGATAAAGGAAGTCCTTCACTTTCTGAAATCAATGCAAATATGTCATAATCTTTAAAATCAGAAAATCCATCAATTTCACCTAAAAAATATATATTATTTTTAGCTTTATATTTGTTCATTTCTTTCATCAAAGGTCCATTCCCAACAATGTATAAATCTATATTTAAATCTATCAGACTCTCTATCAATAAATCAACTCTCTTGGGATACCTTAAACGAGAAACGGTTAACAGTTTCAAGTTTCCACTATTTCGCTTACTTTTTGATTGCATTGGAAAAATTTTATTTGGAAGTAACTTTAACTTATTTTCATTTATCTTAATGAAGCTTTTAGCTCTTTGATAGTCTGAAACTGAAATACATAAAATAGAATCAGTAAGTTTTGAAAGTTGTTTTTCAATGAAAGTATATACTTTAGTAAGCTTACCCCCATTATAAATAGATGACCAGCCATGACTTACATAAACAACTTTACAATTGTAAAAAAATTTTATTAGTCTTGCGTAAATACCAGCATTTGCAGAACTAGCTATAATTAAATCTACTTCATTTAATTTAACAAACTCTAAAAACTTCAAAAAAAAGCTTAAAGAAAATCTCTTGTAGATATCTTGACTTATCAAGACATCATCGGACTGAGTATTCTTTACAAGCCACCCTTCTTCATCTGAAACTAAAAAAAGTTCATACTGATCTCGTAATATCTCCATTTGTTCTTTTATCCACTTTTGTGCGCCACCATTTTCAGACTTGGTAACTATAAAAAGTATTTTCTTCATTTTACTAAAGCCTTTACATAATATATAAACGCACCAAGAAAATATGTAAAGGATTTAGAATATATTGACTCTTTAAGTAAATATCCTGCAACTTCAGCATAAGAATATCGATTGCCTTTTGTTTGAGAAGGATGTATTCTGTATTGTAATAATGGCTCTTGAATGTTGTAAAATTTAATATTTTTATCTCTCATGATTCTCAGCCATATATCATAATCTTGCGCAAATTTTCCACCTAAATACCCACCATTTTTAAGTAAAAGTTCTCTTTTTGTTAATATTGATGGATGAACTAATACCGCCTTGTAAAATATTTTACTTCTTATTTCAATATTAGATTCAGGATATCTTTTATTACCAATGCCTCTACCATTTTCATCTATATAATCTATGTTTGATCCAACTACATCATAATTATACTCTTCAATACACTTCACTTGTTTTTCTAGTCTATCAGGCATAGCAATGTCATCGGCATCTATTCTTGCAATGTATTCACCTGAAGCTTTTGATAGTGCATAATTTAAATTAAAACTTAATTGGCATATATTAGTTTCATATACTTTTACCCTATCATCATCAAAGTCTTGGATAATTTTAAGACTATTGTCCGTTGAACAGTTAACTACTACAATTAATTCTAACTCTGAATATGTTTGATTTAAAACACTATCAATAGTATTGGCAAGAAATAGTTCTCCATCTCTGACTGATAATAACACACTAATTTTTTTCATTATTTTCTTCTAATAATCTATATAAGTCTATTAATTGATATCTGATAGCAATAGGTTTCCCATGTGAGGGTACTTTTTTTAACTTGTTAGAGAGACTATCATTGATTAAATTTTTTAGATTAAAAAAATTTGAAGCATTATTCAAATCATTTTGATAGTTCTTAATTAATTCAATTGCTTGAATTTCAGTTGAATTTTTATCAAAAACAAATAACCTACCTCGTGTTAAATTAAATAAAATAATATTTAAAATTTTTCTTGACAAAATTAATATATTGTCAAAATTTTTAAATATATTATTAAAAGTCTTTTCAAAATACACTTTTTTACTTGAAGAATCTTCCACATCATTAATATATTTATAATCAATATTTTTGATTATGTCTACTATTATTTTTTTGTTAATTCTATATTTAATAGGCAAGCTTATAAATACTTCAAATAATTCGAAATTAGCAAAAGGAGTTAATACATTTGAAGCTTTTTGTGATTGTATGAATAATAAATTCATATGAAATTTTGTATGTCTTTCTATTATATATTTATATTCATTTATTGAACTATAATTAAAATCGGTATTATAATTTTTTAGTGAATTTCTAATATCATCATTAATGATTGTTAAGATTTTTTGAGGTATAAATTCTTTATATATTTCTAAAGATATAAAATAATCAACATCTAAATATGTATCATTTTTCTTATTCTCCGTAGAATAACCAAAAATTGCATCAGAATAATAAGTTGAAATAAAATTTTTGGCATTTTGATTATCTAAATAATCATAAATATGTGAATGAGCAAAGCTTACACTAGCAGCAGTAAATTTTGCAAATTTGTTTAAAGCGTTCGTATAGGAAGTATGAATTAATTTATGAAAACTCCAATTTGATAATTTTTCTAATTTAAGTAATTTTTGTGCAATCAATGACTCTAAAATATTTTTATTATATCCATATGTGAAAAATTTTGTGTTATCCAATAAATTTAACTTCTTCAAAATGGCAAAAGCCAGTCTACTATCCATACCACCACTCAAACCTAAAGTATAGTGATCATTTTTTTGTTGTAACTCATTATTAAAAATAGATATTAGTTTTTCTTGTACAATATTTATAACTTCTTTCTCATTTTGATAATTATATGAATTATTTTCATAAATTGAAAAATCCCAATAGTAATCAAAAGTTAATAGATTATTTTCTATTAACAGTTGACCTGCTACAGTAAATTGTTTAACATTTTCATATATTGTTCTATTATAAATACCATTACCAAAAAGAAGATATTCCCAAAATCCAACAGGATCTATGTTTTTTTCTATTTCAATATATTTTTTGATACTCTCAAAATCGGAAAAGATATAAGTTTCATTATTTTTAGTAATATAATATAAAGGGACAGTTCTAAATATGTCACCATAAATATTTATAATATTTTTTTCTTTTGAAATAAATAGACCCTTCATATTTAATAAAAATTCTTTATCTATCAATTGTTTTAGATTTTCATTTAAGGAAAAACTTAAATAAATTCCACCATTTATATCATATCTATTAAACCCATGATGTTCTAAAATATCAAATTCATTATTAGTAATCTTAATTATTACATTTTTCATTTTCACTCTTAAATATTAATTTTAATCTTTCTTCATATACATGATTTTCTATTGTATTTACATAGCTAGTATATGCGATTTTTTCACGTTCTTCTTCATTTGCTAAATAATATCTTACTTTTGAAAGCATCTCTTCTTTTGAAGTAAAGTAACATCCTTCTTTCTCAGGAAATAATTCTTCTAAATCTTCATTGTAAGTTGTTAAATAAAAGCTACCAGTAGCTGGAACATCAAAATCTCTTAGTTTTAAAGCCATAAAATCATTACATCCTAAAATATAGCCAAAACCAATAACTATTTTACATTTGTTAAAAAATGAATTTACGTACTCATTTTCAATTCTACCTGACTCCCAACCGTTTCCATAAGCTTTAACTTGTATCCCATTATCAATTAAATATTGAATATATTCACCTCTCAAACCATATTTTGCACCCACGAATCCAACATCATATTGTTTTTCTATATAAAGTTTATTAAAGAACTGACTAGATGTAGCTTCTGGAAAATATAATGCGGGAATATCTTTTGCGTGATACCATGCTATACTTTCTTTAGATGTAACCAATGCTCCATCCAGTAAAGATATAAAGCCTGATGTACCTCTATTATATTTTCTAAACACTGACATCATATAAAATGAATGTCTATCATCCATACAAATATTTATGAATTTAAAACTATATTTTTGTTTTAATAACTTTAATTTATCAATATCCCAAAGTCTAGCCCAAGACTGAGTTAAAATAACTTCTGGTCTTCCATTCGCATCTTCTAATAACATTTCAAGTCTATCTATATTTAAGTCTGGTCCATATCCTTTTAAATACTGTTTCTCTGAATATTGTCCATAACCACCATCAAATTTAGTAAATACTTTTAAGTCGCAAAAAGGTTCTAATTCTTGTAAAAACCCACTTTTATCTTGTAGCTCATCTGTTCCAATATATAGAACCTTTGTTCCTTTTTCAATCTTGCAAAAATCCAGTTTAGGATATGTGTGTACGTGTTTTTTATTAGTCAATTGATATTTAATCTTTGTGTAAAAACATTGTAAATTTTTAAAAAGTATATTATTTTTTATTCTTTGAATCACACACTTTCCTTTTTTTAGATATTTTTTTATATATATAAGAACCAAAAACAATCATAATAAGTGGAATAATCAAAAACATAAAGTTTTTAAAGTGATTGTATGTATGAATAGATAGTAAGGGCCAGACTATTAAACTATACAGTGTTATATAAAGAAAGTTTTGGCTATACAATGCTTTAAAGTATAAAACTCCTGAAAAAATACCCACTATAAATAAATAAACAATAACCCCTATGTAGCCAAAGTTCCAAAAAATTTCTCCATATATAGTGGGAGGTGAAGTAGGTTCAATAAGAGGCATCTGTAAAGTATGAAAATCCATTGACATCATACCTTTTGCAAAAGTTGGCAAGTCAGACAATATAGTTTCAAAAAAAGAAATAAAAGTATATGCATATGAATTGTTTTCTTGATTTATTATAATACTTGTAAGATTTATAAATGGAAGAGAAGCATAATGCACGATAGGATCCAAAAGTGAGACATCATCGTTCGTCAGACTTGTTCTAACTAATCCAATAGTTAAAAATATTCCTATAAGTAATGAAAATGAGACTACTGCTATTTTTTTAATGTTAGATAATACTTTGGTATTATCTATTTTCGTATAATAAATCAACAAATAACTGAAGCTATATGTAAAAAAAATAAACATCATTTGTCGTTTTCCAGAATATGTAGTATATATTATCAATAAACAAAGATGTATCCAAAATAAACTTTTATTTAAAAAAGATTTGTTTTTATAAATAACACTATATGGGAATAAAACAATTAAAGAGATAACCGTTAAAAAGAATACGCCGAATAGACCACCACCAACGTCTTTTTGTGTTTGATTAACAAAAGCAATAGACTCATTACCACTTAAAAGAGCTAATATTGGTAATGTACCATAAAGTGATATTATTTTTAAAAATATTAAAATAGACAAAAAGATTAAAATTATTAAGAATAAGTTTATATCTTTTTTAATAACACTATATACTTGATGTTTTTTTTTATATACAAAACTAACCAGTAATACACCTATAGAAAAAAAGATAAATCCTATCATATAAACAATTAATATTTCACTACTAAATGTGAATGTTCTATATACATTAAAATAGGTACTACCAAAAATATATGGAGTTAATCCTATAAATGTACCAATAGAAAAAAAAACTATAGGATGTAAATACAAGCCCACTCTAAAACCTAAAAAATTTTTTAATCTTATATAGTAGTTTTAAATAAGCTTTTTGAAAAATTAGCTTTATTAATTGGAATATACTAAAAGTAAAATTACTATTTTTATGATAGAACAGGTCAATACTAGTGATACCTAAATTATTCCTTCGATGTTTTAAAAGTAATAAATATAAATAAGAATTATAAATAGGTAACATTTCTTTTCTAGAACATATTTCTATAAAGTATGCTTTTGATAAAGCATATAATAGACTTAACTTTTCAACTTCTATAGTACTAATTGATCCTTGATGTACCCTAAAAAAAGACAACTTTGCATTTACAAAAACAAACTTTGGATACTGATTAGCAGTTAAGAGAAATATCAATAAGTCATTTCCTATGGCCTGCATAGAAAAATCAACATTTAGTTTATTCGGTACATTTATGAGTAAATTATTTTTAAGGTCATTTAACCTAAAAATAGCACATCCCGGAGAAACAGGAAAATTTCCTCTTTCGAGCACATTTTTTATGTAATAGTCACTATCATAAAAATCAGTACTTCCAATAAAACATGTAGAAAACTTTTTATTTCTTGTATCATCAAATATTTCAATACCAGTAAAAACAAACCCTACATCTTCATCTTCTAAGTAAGGTACAGTCTTTTCCAAAAACTCAGGAGCTATTAAATCATCAGACCAAAGTATTTTCCCATACTTTCCAGTTGCCTCATCTATACAACGTTGCCAATTTCTCACAGGTCCTATATTTGTTTCATTTTGAAAAATTTTTATTCTATTATCTTGGACTGCTAATTCTTCTAAAACTTGCCAAGTATTATCCGTACTTTTATTATCTACTATAATAATTTCTATGTCTTTGTATGTTTGGTTCAAGGCACTTTGAACTGTCTCTTCTATTAAATTATCTCTATTATACACAGGGATGAGGATACTGACTAACTCTTTTTTCATTTTTTCAAAATCCATTTTATAACTTTTTTAACTTTTCGTAAGTTTAAAGTGCTTATTGTAGTTAATAACCATAAAGTACCTAGTTTATACTCTTTTGAAAGTTTTACAACTAAATCATATCCATAATTTGGATAAATACTCGCTACAAATAAACAATACCGTTGCATATAAAGCTTTTCCATTAAGGGATTATTTTTAAATATTGAAACAATAAAAATTGCATTTGAAATCAATGAGTCAATCTGCATAGTTTTTACAATATTTTGTTCATGAAATGTGTAGTAGACTGATGGAACATTGTAAAAATATACGTATTTTGATTTATTTAATATTTTTAACCATAGTTCAATATCAGAATATAAAATACTATTAGAATAAAAAAATTCTAATCCTTTAACAACATCTTTACTAAACAAGTTAGCAATAGTAGGTATGTGAGATGTTTGCCAAAAAGTTTCTAAAACATCTTTACTACTTTTGATCCCAATATTATTTGACTTACCAATTAAATTATAAGTTGGATAACCCAAAATACAATCTGTTATGATTAAATCAACTTTTTCTTCAGAAATAATTTGCACACAATCACTCAAATAAAATGGATTTATCAAATAATCATCATCTGGTAAAATTAGTACCCAGTCTCCACTGCTATACTCAAAAGCTTTCCGCCAATTTAAAATTGGTCCGATATTTTTACTGTTTTTATAATACCTCACTTTGTCACTATTAATTTTTTTAATAATTTTTTCTGTAGCAGAGTTATCAGAGTTGTCAGTAACTATAATCTCAATATTTTGATAGTCTTGTAATAAACACGACAACACTGCTTTTTCTACATCTTTTTCACGATTATATGTCGGAATAAGAATACTAATCATCGGTGCCATACTGTATGTCCTTTATTGAAAATAATATTATATGACTGCCAAGGTGCTAAGACAACCCCAATCACTAAACTTGTTACAGTACCAAGTACTACACCTTCAACACCAAAATTAAAAATTTTTACATACAAAAGACTTATTGGAATATTAGCAATTGCTAAAAAAATATTTATCCGTAATGCTAAATAGAGCTTATTTGTAGCATTAATAAAATATGCAAAAATATTATTCCAGGTTGAAAATAAAATAAAAAGTGCAATTGAATACACTAATATATTATCTAGAAAAATTTCTTCTCCCACCCAAATTTTCACTATTGGTTTTGCTAAAAATATCAATGCAATCGTCGCTAAAATTATAATGAAATATATTTTTAATTGACTTTTGAAAGTCATCTTAATCCATCGTATATCATTACGATGATAAGCATCACTATAAGCAGACCACAAAGGGGCCATTAAAATGCCGTGTACAATA
Source organism: Campylobacterales bacterium (assembly GCA_016938175.1). Classification (GTDB taxonomy): domain Bacteria; phylum Campylobacterota; class Campylobacteria; order Campylobacterales; family Sulfurimonadaceae; genus Sulfurimonas. The sequence continues at coordinate 56,991 of JAFGVE010000034.1, read as the reverse complement.
GTAATTACTGAAAAAAGTTTAAATACTACATCATAGTTTGTGACATATTCCGGTCCAAAAAGTTGTGTTATCAATATCTTATCTGTTGTAAAGATAGCAATTACTGCTATTTGAATAATAAAAAATTTCATACCCAGAGACACTATAGATTTTGTATAACTTAATTTAAAAGAATTTATTTTAGGAATATATTCCCTATTTCTTTTATAAAAATAAAAAGAAAGCATTAGACTAGATATACTTAAAGATATGCCATAGCAAATTGCAAGTTTTGTCAAAGATGGTTCATAAAACTCATATAGTATAAATACACTCAAGAGAGAAAGAAGATTTGATAAAAATTGGTTTAAAACTACAAGTGATGTTTTTTGAAATCCATTAAAGACTTGATTTATAAGACTTATCCAAAAATTTAAAAGTAAAAATATAATAGTAACAGTAACAACACTTTGCAAATCGGAATCTGATACTACTGTTATATTAAAAATCTTCTGCCACGGTATAAATTGTCTAAACAATAGAAAAATTAAAATTAAAACCACAGAAATAGCACCTATAATTGTATAAGCAGTTGATATATACTCTTGTGCACTCTGTTTATTATCGTCTGCTAGAGATTCTGAAATTTTATTTCTCAGACCATTTCCAATGCCTAAATCAAATAAAACTATCCAAGACACAATAGAGAGTAATGTACTCCAGACCCCATACTGTTCTACCCCTAGATACTTTATCATAAGGGGAATAGATAAAAAACTCGCTAAAATTGCGAGCCCTTTAAAAAGAAAAGAACCTTTAATTTGCTTAAAATAATTTTTGGTCCTTGTTTCAGAAATGGAAGGGCTCAATGTTCGCTAATCCACTCAATCATCTTTCTAATACCCTCTTCTTTAGAAACCTTTGGCTCCCAACCTATTAACTCTTTTATTTTAGAAAGATCTGCAACAAATACTCTTTGGTCTGACTCTCTTACTGGTAACTCAGTATATTCCATTTTTATATCTAACTCTTTTTCTAAAAAGCTAAAAAGCTCAAGAAGTGATGATGAGTTACGCATTCCGCCACCAACATTAAAGGCTTGACCTCTGATAGTCTCTATTTTCTTTGAAGCCATAAGGTAAAGTTCAATCATATCACTTGCATAAGCAATATCTCTCACCTGTTTTCCATTACCAGATATTGTAAAAGGCTCTTTTTGAACTCCTTTTTTAATATTTATAGCTTGCTGAGTAAACCAACCTATCCATCCTTGGTCATAAGTTGCAAACTGTCGTCCACCAAACATTGACGAGTGTCTAAACACTACAGTTTTAAGTCCATATATTCTTGCAAAGTCAAGCATGTATTGATCAGCACTTCCTTTTGAAGTTCCATAAGGTGAGTGAAAGTCGAGATTGACACTCTCATCAAACCCATTTGGCTTCTCTACACACTCATATCTACTTTCTGTTTCACGATAAGTGTACTGTTCCAAGTCACCATATACTTTATTTGTTGAAGAATAAATGATAGCACTGTTTGGACTATAAAGTCTAACTGCATTTAAAAGATTGAAACTTCCACCAACATTTACCTCCATATCCATTCTAGGATCCTCTATAGAAGTTGTCATAGCTACTTGGCCAGCAAGATGATATATAATATCAGGTTTATGTTCTTTTATAGTTCTCTCTACATCATTTGTATTACGAATATCTCCATGAATAAAAACAAAATCACCTTGAGACTCCAACCACTCTTTATTTTGATAAGAACCATACCGATAAAGACTATCAAATACTATCAGTTCATCACCTTGTTTGAGAATTTCACTTGCTATATTTGAACCTAAAAATCCACATCCACCTGTTATTAAATACTTCATTATTTCGCCTTAATGAATTCTCTAATAGTCTTAACCATATAGTCGATAGCATCATCACCCATACCAGGATAGAGTCCTATCCAAAAGCTATCAGTCATAATTTTATCTGTAACTGTTAAGTCTCCAACTATTCTATAATCTTTATTAAGCTCCATATCATCAAACATAGGATGTCTTGTCATATTTCCTGCAAAAAGGTTTCTTGTTTGAATTTTTTTACCTTCAAGGTACTCTACTAACTCATTTCTTGTAAAGTTAACACCATCTTTAAGTGTCATCATAAATCCAAACCAACTTGGGTCAGAATTTGGTTGAGTCTCTACAAGATGAAGTTGTTCTAAATCTTTTAGACCATCATAAAGTCTTTTCTGATTCTCTTTTCTTTTTTCTACAAAAGATGGAAATTTTTCAAGCTGTGCGACACCTACAGCTGCTTGCATATCTGAAACTTTTAAGTTAAATCCAAAGTGACTATACACATATTTATGATCATACCCTTTTGGTAAACTTCCAAAACTTTGAGAAAATCTTGCATTACAAGTATTATCTACTCCACTCTCACACCAACAATCTCTTCCCCAGTCCCTCATAGAGAGCATTATCTTTTTAAGTAGAGGGTTATCGGTATATGTCGCACCACCTTCACCCATAGTCATATGGTGTGGAGGGTAAAAGGAGCTTGTTCCTATGTCTCCCCATGTTCCTGTAGGCTTACCTTCATAAGTACTTCCTAAAGCATCACAATTATCTTCTATGAGCCAAAGATTATGTTTGTCACAAAACTCTTTCACAGCTCTTAGATTAAATGGATTTCCAAGACTATGTGCTATCATAATAGCTTTTGTTTTGGAACTAAGTGCATTTTCTAATTGTGTTACATCTATATTTGCACACGTCAGTTCCATATCTACAAACACTGGAACTGCACCATACTGTACTATAGGAGCTACTGTAGTAGGAAATCCAGCCGCAACCGTTATGACTTCATCACCACGTTTTACCTGTCTCTCCTTAAGTAATGGAGATGTAAGCGTATAAAATGCGAGTAAATTCGCAGAACTCCCTGAATTAACCAAAAAGGCCCATCGTACATTTAAAAACTTAGCAAGCTCTTTTTCAAATTTTTTAGAATAATCACCGTAAGTAAGCCAAAAATCAAGTGAGCTATCTACAAGGTACTGCATCTCAGTGTCATCAAAAACCCTTCCTGCATAGTTCACTCTACTTTCACCTTCTACAAACTCTTTTTCTTGGTGTGGCTTATGTACCAATTCATAATACTCTTTAGTTTTTTGAAGTATCTCTTTTTTTAATTGTTCTTGTTGTGTCATTTTAATTTTCCTCTCGTAATATCTTTTTTATTCCATCTTCTATAGAAATCTGTGGTTCCCAACCTAACTTTTTCAGCCTTGAAATATCAGCTTGCATATTCATGTTTTCATTAGCTCTATATGCAATCATCCCAAAATTTAACTTTGAAACAGTAGTTTTATTAGAGTTCAACTCTTCTACTATCTTCTCTACAAACTCTTTTACCGCTATAGAGTTTCCAGTTCCTATCTCAAACTCTTCATAATTTGAAAAACTATCTATATTTTTAATAAGGACTTCATAAGCAGCTACAATATCGTCAATATAAATAAAATCTCTTTTTTGAATGCCTGATGTTAAATCAATTTTTTCCACGTTTTGTTTTAATTGTTTTATGAGCCAATAGATAAACTTATTCTCATCATCACCAAAACCGTACATATGTTCTATTTTCACATTAACCATTTTAGTACTATGAGTTGATAAGAAGACCATCCAGTCAACCAACTGTGCTTTTGCAAGAGCATAAGCATTAATATTTCTCTCTAAAAGTGTATCCGTATTTATAAATGCTTTTACATTCGCATTTATTGACTCTTCAAGAAGTTTTAACCCAAAAATAAGATTTGTATCAATAATTGAGCTTATACTATTATCTTTACGTCCATAGTTAGTCACTGTATTGACAACTAAATCTACATTATAAGTTTCAAAAATAGTCTTTATATTTATTGTGTCAACATCATAAACAACACAATCATTTAAATAATTATCTATTCTATCGGTGTTTGAAGTAGTTCTTTTTAAGGCTATAACCTTATATCCATTATCTACAAATGCTTTTAAAAGATAGCTCCCTAAAAAACCCGTTGCACCCGTTAAAAGAATCGTCATCTACTTTACTGCCCACTCTATATTTTTTACTTGTGCATCTGCAATATAACTTTCCAAGTCCAGTTGAGTGAGAATGCTTTTATCATCTTCATAATAAGCTTTATACCATTTTACAGTTTTTTCAAAAGTTGTATCACTATCCCATACATCTTTCCATTTTAGTAATATATGTGCTTTTGAACAATCTAATTTAAGTAAATTTGCTTCGTGAAGTTGATTTGGGTCTCTGTTGATTTCATAAGCAATTTTATTCCAATGTTTTTTGACATTTTGCACAACTTCTTCAACTGTAATACTTCCCTCATCACTTGGGCCAAAGTTCCAAGCGTCTGCAAACTCTGGCTTTTCTTCTAATAACTTCTGACCGATATGAAGATACCCACTTAATGGCTCAAGTACGTGTTCCCATGGTCTTGTTGCATACGGATTTCGTATACTTACTTTTTTATCTTGAGAAACAGAAAGCATAATATCAGTAATGAGTCTATCTTTTGCCCAGTCTCCTCCACCTATGACATTACCGGCCCTACATGTTGCAAGTAAAGTACTATGAGTTTTTTTATAATCATTTAAATTAAAGTAAGAGTTTCTATATGAAGATGCTAAAAGATCTGCACACCCTTTAGAAGAACTGTAAGGATCGTATCCTCCCATAGGGTCATTCTCTCTATATCCCCATATCCACTCTCTATTTTCATAAGCCTTGTCACTTGTTATATTAACAACGGCCTTTACATTATGATTTCTACATGCTTCGAGTACTTTAAGAGTTCCTATCACATTAGTTTCATACGTTTCTATTGGATTTTCATAGGAGAGTCTTACCAGTGGTTGAGCAGCCAAATGAAAGACTATATCAGGTTCATACTTTCTAAATGTATCATTTAGTTTTTCAAGGTTTCGTATATCACCTACTACAGATGTAATATTTAAATCTAACAGTTCCAAATGATTTGGTGTTGTTGGAGCTTCTAAAGAGTAACCAACAACTTTTGCACCCATTTGATGAAGCCAAAACACAAGCCAAGAACCTTTAAAACCAGTATGTCCTGTAACGAGAACAGTTTTATCTTTATAAATTCCACCAAAAAGATTTTGCATTACCACACTTTCCAAGGTGCTTTACCCATATCCCAAAGGTGATTTAAATCATTTTTATCTTTAAGTGTATCCATTGGTTTCCAAAAGCCTTCATGTTTAAAGGTGAAAATTTCACCATCTTTAGCTAGGTTCATCAATGGAGCTTGCTCAAATACAGTGCTATCACCTTCAGTTATATAGTCAAACACTTTTGGCTCACAAACAAAGAAACCTGCATTTATCCAATTTCCATCACCTTTAGGTTTTTCTTTAAATTCATGTACTTGATTATCTTCATCAATATTTAATGCACCAAATCTTCCTGATGGCTGTGATGAAGTCATTGTCATAGCTTTTCCATGTGACTTGTGAAATTTTACAAGCTCCTCTATATTAATATCACTGACTCCATCACCATATGTAAGCATAAATGGTTCATTTCCAACTAGGTCTTGAACTCTTTTAATTCTTCCGCCTGTCATTGACTCTGCACCAGTGTCAACTAATGTAATTTTCCACGGCTCAGCTTTATTATTAAAATATTCTGTAGTATTATTAGCTAAGTCAACAACTAAGTCTGACTGGTGTCTATAATAGTTCGCAAAATACTCTTTTATGTAATAGCCTTTATACCCGCACAACACAATAAACTCATTAAAACCATATTTCGAATAAATATTCATTATGTGCCAAAGAATTGGTTTTCCACCAATTTCTACCATTGGTTTTGGTCTTACATCTGTTTCTTCTGACAATCTGGTTCCAAATCCACCTGCAAGTAGTAATACTTTCATTTATTTATACACTCCTTAATTATAAATATTATTATACCAAGATACAAACTCTCTAATACCATCAAAGAGTTTAGTATCAGGTTTATACCCAAAATCATTTATTAAATCTTGTACATCAGCATACGTAGATACAACATCCCCATCTTGCATAGGCATAAAATTCTTCTTTGCCTTTTTGCCAAGTACCTCTTCGAGAGTTTCTATAAACTCCATTAAAGAAAGAGGAGCATTGTTGCCTATATTATAAATTTTATAAGGTGCAGATGAGCTAGATATCTCTGGATCTTGTGCATTCCACTGCTGATTTGAAGTTGCTGGATTATCTATAACTTTTATAACACCATCTACAATATCATCAATATACGTAAAGTCTCTACTCATCTTACCATTATTAAAGACATTTATAGCTCTGTCATTAAGTATGGCATCTGTAAAGAGCATAGGAGCCATATCTGGTCTTCCCCATGGTCCATAAACAGTAAAGAAACGTAAACCAGTTGTTTGTATACCATAAAGGTGAGAGTATGTATGTGCCATCATCTCATTTGATTTTTTTGTAGCAGCATAAAGACTCACTTGATGTTCTGTTTTATCAGTTGTCTTAAATGGTTGTGATGTATTAAGCCCATATACCGATGAGCTACTCGCATAACAAAGATTTTTTACATCTGTGTTTCTACACCCTTCCAAGATGTTCATAAACCCAACAACATTACTATCTATGTAAGCATGTGGGTTTTCTAAAGAGTAGCGAACACCTGCTTGTGCAGCAAGGTTGCACACCACATCAAACTTCTCTGTTTTAAAAAGTTTTTGCATTGCCTCTTTATCGGCTAAGTCCATTTTATAAAAATAGTGTTTTTCATACTTAGTCGAGTATGTAGGGTGTCTCTCTTCAATACTCTCTTTTTGAATGCCTAACTCTTTAAGTCTTCCATATTTTAGATTAACATCATAATAGTCGTTTATGTTGTCAAGTCCTATTACTTCATCACCTCTTTCAAGAAGTTTTTGAGCTAAATGAAACCCTATAAAACCGGCTGTTCCTGTTACGAGTATTTTCAATATTTACCCTCTAAATACCACTCATAAATGTTCTTAATCCCATCTTCTAATTCAACTTTATGCTTCCAACCAAGAGTATGAAGTTTAGACGGATCTGTAAGTTTTACCATAGTACCATCTGGTTTATCCGTATTGAAGTAGAGTTCACCTTGAAAACCCACTATCTCTTTTATGAGCTCTGCGAGTTCTTTGATGCTTATGTCTTTTCCCGTTCCTATGTTTATGTGAGTATTTCGTATCTCTATACTTTTGAGTGTTTCAATGGAACAAGAGCCACTTTCACTTCTTTTTACCTCGTATGTATCACGAAAATCTCTATTTTCTAAGAGAAATACACAAGCATCTGCCATATCTTCTGAGTAAAGAAACTCACGTCTTGGTTTTCCACTTCCCCATATCTCTACTCTTTGCCCATCAACACCAAACTTTTTCAAGTATGCTTTAGCTTCTTCTATATCTTTAACTTGTAGGTCTTTTACAACCTCGTCATACTTCTCTTCACTCAGTAGTTTTGCTAAGTGTATCTTTCGAATGAGTGCAGGAAGTACATGAGACTTTTCAAGGTCAAAGTTATCATTTGGACCATAAAGATTTGTAGGCATCACAGATATAAAATTTGTACCATACTGTAAGTTATACGACTCACACATCTTTATACCAGCTATTTTTGCTATGGCATAGGGCTCATTCGTATACTCAAGCGTATCAGTGAGTAAACAATCCTCAGGCATAGGTTGTGGAGCATTTTTTGGGTAGATGCATGTACTTCCTAAAAACAGAAGTTTCTCTACATCATGCAAATAACTTTGATGAATGACATTGTTTTGAATTTGAAGATTTTCATATATAAAATCAGCACGGTAAGTATTGTTAGCAACTATACCACCTACTTTTGCAGCGGCAAGTATGACGTACTCTGGTTTTTCAGATGCAAAAAACTCTGCCACTGCTTCTTGATTAGTAAGATCAAGTTCAGAGTGAGTTCTATAAACTAAGTTTGTGTAGCCTTTAGACTCAAGGTTTTTTAATATGGCTGAGCCTACTAAACCTCTGTGCCCTGCTATATATATTTTAGAATCTTTTTTCATTATTCGAAATAACTCATTATCTTATACCCACCATCTTTAAGATAAGTGTCTTTTGTCATAAGTTTCAAGTCTGATTCCATCATGTCATTTACAAGGTCTTGTAGCTTATACTCTCTATTCCAGCCAAGTTTTTGCTCAGCTTTTGTAGGGTCTCCAAGTAAAAGGTCAACCTCAGTAGGTCTAAAGTAACGTGGATCAACTGCTACTACTTCTGTCCCAATTGCAACTTGATAGTCAGGATTTGAGCAAGATGTTACGTAACCCTTCTCATCTACACCTTCACCTCTAAATTCTAATTCGATTCCAGCATAAGCAAAGCTCATTTTGACAAAGTCCCTTACAGTAGTTGTTTGTCCTGTTGCTATAACCCAGTCTTCTGGCTCATCTGCTTGAAGTATCATCCACATCATTCTTACATAATCTTTCGCATGTCCCCAATCACGTTTTGCATCAAGATTACCAAGGTAGAGTTTATCTTGCAGTCCTAAAGCTATTTTAGATGCCGCACGAGTAATCTTTCTTGTAACAAATGTCTCACCTCTCACGGGTGATTCGTGATTAAAGAGTATTCCATTACATGCAAACATTCCATAAGCTTCTCTGTAGTTTACAGTTATCCAATATGCATACATCTTAGCTACAGCATAAGGGCTACGAGGGTAAAAAGGTGTTGTTTCACTTTGTGGTGTCTCTTGTACTTTTCCATACAGTTCAGATGTACTTGCTTGGTAGATTTTTGTCTTTTTAGTAAGTCCTAAAAGTTTCACAGCTTCTAAGATTCTAAGTGTTCCTGTACCATCAGCATTTGCAACATACTCTGGTGTTTCAAAACTTACTGCTACATGGCTCATAGCAGCAAGATTATATATTTCATCAGGTTGTGTTTCTTGAATGATACGTGTTAAATTCATAGAGTCTGTCATATCACCATAGTGTAAAATAAAGTTTCTATTTTCAACATGTGGATCTTCATAGAGATGATCAATTCTATCTGTATTAAAGAGTGAACTTCTTCGTTTCACACCGTGTACTATGTAGCCTTTTTTTAGTAAAAACTCTGCTAAATACGATCCGTCTTGTCCTGTTACACCTGTTATTAGTGCTACTTTTTGATTTTCTGACATATCTACTCTTATCTCCTGTTATTTTAAATTTAAATTATTTTGTATCTTTGACAATACTTGTTTAACTAAAGTGTTTGCATCTTGCTCACTGTCTGCCTCAACATAACAACGAAGCTCTGGTGCATTACCTGATGGTCTCAAGTGTACAACAACTCCATTGTTAAGTGTAAGCCTTAAACCATCTATCTCATTTTTATCTACTACTTTGAACTCCTCTAGACCAAAACTTCTAACTAAAGCTTCTGGGTTTGATACTCCTTTTTCTAACAGTTTCAGACTCTTTTCTCTTGGAAACTCTTGTATTCGATCACTTGATGTAAACCGTTGTGGTAAACTTTGAACAGTTTTCGATAAAGGAAGTTGCCTCTTGACAACTTCACTTAGGAGTACCACAAAAGGTAAAAGAGCATCTCTAGTTGGAAGTGCAGTTAGTCGCTTATCAGCTTGTTCAAGTGTGGAGCCTAAGAGAAAACCACCATTTGCTTCAAAGCCTGCATAAGAGTTGTAAGTTTTTAGCGTATCAAAAGCCTCTATAACATATGGCGAGCCTATTTTAGTTCTAAGAACTTCTTTAAAGGAGTTACTTTTCTCAATAGCTGTGTTACAACTTACCGGAATTGCTAGTGCTTCTATGCCTAAAATATTTGCGGTAAGTAGTCCGACTATGTCACCGCGAAGCCAAGTACCATTTTCATCAGCTATTAAAGGACGGTCACCATCTCCATCCGTAGAAAAGATAGCATCAAATCCATACTCTTTGGACCATTTTTTTGCTCTTTGCTTGTCTTCATCAGAGACTGCTTCAGTATCAATTGGTACAAACTCATTAGACCTCTCCAAAGAAACAACTTCAGCGCCTAAGGTTGTAAAGAGTTTAGCATATAAATCTCGACCTGCACTTGAATGCTCATAAATACCTATTTTAAGACCACTCAAGCATCTATCTCCAAAAAACTCCGAATATCTATTCATGTAGCTTATTGCGGCTGCATCTTTTACTTGAGGTAAACTTTTTTTACTTGATATTATCTCTTTTGTATTATTGACAATTGCAGACTCATCCTCTTTAGATATTTCACCATCTGGTCTATAAAACTTAATGCCATTTCTATCAAATGGTATGTGACTACCCGTAACCATTATAGAGGGAATGTTATTATTCATAGACTCTAAAGCTAAAGCTGGAGTTGGTAAAACTCCATAAAAATCAACTTCAAGTCCCAAAGCTTCTATAACCCCACATATACTTGCTGCTATATCTGGACTACTTGGACGGTTATCCATAGCAACTGCAACTTTTTTAAACTCAAATGTTTTTTTCATAGCATCTAAAAAAGAGAGTGTAAAAGCACTACAAACTTCTGGAGTAAAATCAGAAACAACTCCTCTAGCTCCACTCGTACCAAACTTTATGCCACTTTGTAAAATAACCTCTTTTATAGTTCTCATACTTTAGTCTCTTTTAAAGTCATCATCAAGTCTTACTATGTCATCTTCGCCAGTATACTCACCAACTTGTGCTTCTATAAGTACTACAGGAACTTTTCCCTCATTAGCAAGTCTATGAACTTCACCCATTTTAATGTATGTAGACTCATTTGGTCTAACTAAAAAAGTTTTCTCTTCGACTGTAACCGTTGCTGTGCCACTTACAACTATCCAGTGTTCACTTCTATGAAAATGTTTTTGCAGGGAGAGTCTTTTGCCAGGTTTAACCTCTATTCTTTTAATCTTATAACCTGGTGACTCTTCAAGTATAGTGTAGGTTCCCCATGGGCGATTACCGGTTAAGTGAATATTATGCAGTTCTGAATTCTGAGACTTGAGTTGTTCAACTACTTTTTTTACTTTTTGCGAAGAGCCTTTTTTACTTACAAGCAGTGCATCCCCAGTATCTACAATAATACACTCTTGCATATCAACAGTGGCAATTTTTCTCTCTTTAGCATAAATAAGGTTGTTACAAGAGTCTATAGCAATATGCTTATCATTAAGAGTATTTCCATTTTCATCCTTTGGAAGCTCCTCATAAAGTGCATCAAAACTTCCAACATCACTCCACTCTATATCTGATGGTACAACTTTAACACTGCTTGACTTTTCCATGACTGCATAGTCTATGGAATCTTCTGGAATAGAGAGCATAAAATCATGCTTAATTCTCATTTGATTTTGAGCTATAAACTCTCTGTTTTCAAACGCCAATCTTGAAGCTTCAAATATTTCAGGCGAGTACTTTTGTAGTTCTTCTAAAAAGACCCCTGCTTTAAAACAAAACATCCCAGAGTTCCAATAGTAGTTTCCAGCTTCAAGATATTGTTTAGCGGTCTCAAAGTCTGGCTTTTCATGAAAAGCGTTTACTAAATTATCTTCCCCTGCCTCAATGTATCCAAAACCTGTTTCAGCAAAAATAGGTTGAATACCAAAGGTCACTAAGTTATCATCCATTGCCAATTTTTGAGCGTTTTGGATAACTTTTTTGTACTCTTGTTCATTTTTTATCAAATGATCTGATGGAGTTACAAGTACTAACTCCTCTTTCTCTAAAGCCATACATGCAAGGGCAATAGCTGGAGCTGTATTTCTTCCTACTGGTTCTAAAAGATATCTATTGTTACTTACATTTAACTCTTCAAGCTGATCCATTGCTAAAAAATACTGCTGAGCATTTGAAACTATAAATTGACTATCACAAACTTGAGAATTTCGCTCTACTGTAAGTTGAAACAGTGACTTGTCATCAAAGAGTTTTACAAACTGTTTTGGCATCAGTGTTCTACTAATTGGCCAAAGACGCGTGCCACTGCCTCCACATAAAATTATATTAGTCATGTATTTTTCCTTTAACTATCACTATTAAAAATATCGCGAGTATAGACTTTCTCTTTAACATCTAATACACTCTCTTCAAGCCTATTTGCGACTATCACATCACTTAACTTTTTAAATTCATCCAAACTTTTTACTACAGGAGAATTAAAAAACTCATCATCTTGGAGTACTGGTTCATAAATAATTACGTTTATACCTTTTGCCTTGAGCCTTTTCATTATTCCTTGAATAGCAGAACTTCTAAAGTTATCTGAGCCACTTTTCATCACAAGTCTATAAATACCTACAGTTTTTTTAGATGTATGTGGATTTGTTAAAGTGTGGTTGAGCTGCTTTATTATACTCTCTGCAACAAAATCTTTTCTAGTAGAGTTAGCATTTACTATTGCTTCTATCATATTTGATGGGACATCTTTATAGTTTGCTAAAAGCTGTTTAGTATCTTTTGGAAGACAGTAGCCTCCATAGCCAAAGCTAGGGTTATTGTAATGAGTTCCTATACGGGGATCAAGTCCTACTCCTTTTATAATCTGCTCCGTATTTAATCCATGTGCTTCTGCATAGGAGTCTAGCTCATTAAAGTATGCAACTCTCATCGCTAAGTAAGTGTTAGCAAAAAGTTTAATGGCTTCTGCTTCTGTCGAGTCTGTAAATAGTATGTCAATATTTTCTTTTATAGCACCTTGCGCGAGCAATCCAGCAAAGACTTCCGCACGTTTACTTTTTTCTCCAACGATGATTCTGCTTGGGTAGAGATTGTCATGGAGTGCTTTTCCCTCACGTAAAAACTCTGGAGAAAAAATAATGTTAGAAGTATTAAACTTCTCATTCAAACTCTTTGTATAGCCGACAGGAATAGTAGATTTTATAACCATAATTGTATCTGGATTAATACTTAAAACATCTTGTATGACATACTCTATACTTTTAGTATTAAAATAGTTTGTGTCGGGATCATAATCTGTAGGAGTAGCGATAATAACAAAGTCAGCACCTGTGTAAGCTTCTTCTTTATCTAATGTAGCTCTGAAGTTTAAATCCTTACTTAAGAGATATTCTTCTATCTCTTTATCTTCAATCGGAGATTTTTTTTCTTGTAGTAAAGCAACTTTTTCAGGGATAATATCAAGTGCTACAACCTCGTTGTGTTGTGCAAGTAAAACCCCATTTGAAAGCCCTACATAACCTGTTCCTGCTATCGCTATTTTCATTTATATACTCTCTTTATATCCATTTGGATTATTTGATTGCCATCTAAAACTGTCAATACACATCACTTCCAGCTCTCGTTTTGCTTCCCAGTTAAGAGTTGTTTTTGCAAAACTTGGATCAGCATAGCATTTGGCTATATCCCCTGCTCTTCTCTTTACAGTTTTATACGCCACCTTTTTACCACTTGCTTTTTCATACGCTTTTACAACATCTAATACAGAATATCCTTTCCCTGTTCCAAGGTTTACTATAAGAGGTATACTTTGAAAGTTATTATTTAGATACTCTATTGCTTTAACATGTCCAAATGCCAAATCAACTACATGAATGTAGTCTCGCACTCCTGTTCCATCATGTGTATCATAGTCACTCCCAAACACACTCAGGTACTCTCTTTTACCAATGGCAGTTTGAGCTATAAATGGCATAAGGTTATTTGGCACCCCATTTGGGTCCTCTCCAATAAGTCCTGACTCATGCGCACCTACAGGATTAAAGTAGCGAAGTATGGCAATTTGAAACGATTGGTCTGAGGTGTAAACATCATTTAATATACGTTCTATCATATATTTGCTTGTACCATAAGGATTTGTTGTTTCACCCGTTGGAAAGTCTTCTTTTATAGGCGTAATAGAAGGGTCCCCATAAACGGTAGCTGATGAAGAAAAGACTATCTTTTTACAGTCAAATTTTTTCATAATCTCAAGTAGCTTTAGAGTTCCTACTACATTATTATCATAATACTCTAGAGGTTTTTCTACAGACTCTCCAACTGCTTTAAGTCCTGCAAAGTGAATGACAGAGTCTATTACGTAAGAGGAGAAAAGCTGAGTGAGTTTTTGAATATCACGAATATCACCCTCTATAAAAGTAATAGGTTTATTTGTAATGTGTTCTACTCTTGTAAGCGCTTCCTTTGAAGCATTCGACAAATTATCATAAACGATAAATTTGTATCCAGCCTTGGAGAGTTCTACTAAAGTATGGGAACCAATATAACCAGCACCACCAGTAACTAAGATATAACTCATTGTTCCTGAACCTTAGCGATATCTATTTCCAATTCTCTCTGAAGTTTCTCATATTCATTCTTTTTAATTTCGATGAAAGTACGTGTAAGAGTTATTTTTTCATGCAGTCCTTTTTCAGTGAGAAGATATTTATAATGTGCTTTATTTTCTGAGTTTATGAAACGTTCGGCTTTTATAAGCCCTTTTTCAATGAGTTTTTTGAGGACGTAGTTAACTTTTCCAACACTATAACCTATCTCTTCTGCAAATGATTTTTGCGTTTTGATGCTTTGCGCATGTTGAAGCATAAGAAGTTTAAGTTCTTGATTTGTCACCCTGTCACCTACTTTTTTTTAATAAAAAATGTGAAAAATTATAGTGAATTCAAACTTTGAATTTACTTTATTTAAAGTCCAGGAGCACTCCACATACTTTGAGTTAGTCCCCTATCTACAAGTAATAATTGTTCTTTATAAACAGCTTGCCACTTCTCTTTTATACTTTTATACAATTCTGTATTTGCAAGATTTGGTTCATATACCTTCTCCCAGTTTACTAGCAAGTCAGCTGCATGTTCCAAATTTGTATAGACTCCACACCCTACACCAGCTGCCATCGCAGCACCAAGTGCAGTTGCTTCTCTCACCTTTGGAATTTTCACTCTACACCCTGTCACATCTGCAACTATTTGAGGCCAAAGTTTTCCTTTACTAGCACCTCCAGCAAAAACTACTTCACTTATATTAACACCAGTAAAAACCTTTATTTTGTCCAAATTTATACTTGAAACTATGGCTGCATTTTCTTGCAAGCTTCTGAACATAGAAGCCTTATTGCACTTTTTTGCATCTAGATTTAAATTGATAAAACTTGGTGCAGCATGATACCATTTACCATAATTCATAACATCGGAAAAAATAGGTAAAATGCCATAAGAACCTACAGGTACTTTTGAGGCTTTTCTCTCTAAAAGTTCGTATACATCTATACCTTGCTCATTTGCTTGTAGTTTTTCCAAATCACAAAATGCATCTCTAAACCAACGCATTACCAAGCCACTAAAAAATGTAATACCCTCAGCTTGAGAAAGACCATTTACAACATGAGGATTGACACGTAGTGCCATATCTCTTGGTGTCTCTGTATCAGCTGATATATTCACTACTTGCTGCCAAAACGAACCACCTAAAATAGCCACATCACCCTCTTTTACAACACCTAAGCCAGCTGAACCGAGTTGAACATCTCCACCACCCATTACAACTTGTGTTGTTGTGGAGAGCCCCGTCTCTTGTGAAGCTTTTGCTGTAACAGTTCCTATAGGTGTACCTACTTCCAAAATCTTAGGAAAGATACTCTCTTTCAAACCTACACGACTTGCCATTTCACAAACCCAGTCACGTTTTTTGAGAGAAAATATTCCTGTTGTTCCTCCATTACTTGGATCACTAACAATAGATCCACTTAGTTTTGCAAGAACCCAATCACCTATCATAGACATTGAAGCTACTTTTTCATAAATAAAAGGTCGATTTTTCTTTAACCAAAGTAAACGTGGTAAGGCACCAAGAGCAAAAGTTTGTCCTGAAAGAGCATAGAACTCTTCTTCAAGTCCTTCAAACTGCTCTTTTAACTCCTTAACCTCATCTGCAGCTCTAGCATCTACGTTTGCAACACCCCAAAGTTCATTACCATTTTTGTCATAAAGAATAATTCCTTCGCGCATGCTTGTTGCACTCAAAGCTAAAATATCCTCCGCATTGACACTGGAATGATTAATAACTAAACGTATACACTCTTTTACAAGCTTCCAATTCTTTGTATAATCAAAACTCATTGAATTTGCAACACCTTCTTCCTCAAGGTGTACCCATTCTCGTTGCTCCATAGCTATTTGATTTCCAAGAAGATCAAATAATACTGCACGAACGCTACCCGTTCCTGCATCTATTGCCATAAGATATTTTTGCTGATTCATTATGTACTACGGATTATTTTTGAAGTTTTGCTTGTTCTAAATCCCAGTACTCCATAGCAAAACTGTCTGCCTCGCTAATGCTTTTATATCCACCAAGTTTATCTGCTCGAAGAACTGCCAACATGGTATGTTCAACTATATCATAAACAACTTTCGCCTCTTCACGTGTTTTTCCAAAACAAACAACTGCTAAATTTTTAATTATCATATAATTTGGTGCAGGATTTAACATTACCTCATCTGTCGCATATCTTTTAAAGTACTCTTCATACTCTGCAACATATCTATCAAGTCCACCTATCAAGTCAGTATCTTCCATAATTAGCGGAACTCTTTTTGTACGAATAATATGCTCTGGTGTTAAAACTCCACGAGTTGCAAATTCACGAATATTGGGCTGTGAAGCATAAAATGCTGCAAGTGGTGTTTGATTAATTGCAATATGAACATCATGCCCTTTATACTCACTCAAAACTTTGACAACACGTGCTATATCACAATCACTGTGAACATAGTTATGTTCAATTTTAACCATCGCATTTTCATCCAAAAATGCTTCTGCCTTACTTACTGCATCTATCATTTTTGAATACGATTTTTTAGCATCGTTATCGAAAGTAAAAATTCCATGATTATGTAAGATAATTCCTTCAATTGAATCCCATGCTAAAGTTTTCGTCATCTCATAAATCTTCTTAGCAAGCACAAAGCCCGGCATTACATAATCAACAATTAAAAAATTTGGAAAAAGTTTCACCATATGCTCATTGCCATTAAGAGAATTTGAAATGGTTACAATTGCATCTGCATGTGTATGATCAACAAATTTATATGGAATAAGTGCATGTAAAATAGCTTCTACAGAAGGGTTTGGGGCATCTTTATCTATCATGGCTTTTCTCTGCCCTGTGACCATATCTACATCACTTAAACTCTGCATTTTTGCCATATCTAAAAGTGCACTCATCTTAACAGGAGCAAAGCCCTTTTCTTCAATACTAACCAAGTCCCAACCACTTCCTTTAACGTAAAGAATCTCTTCTCCATTAATCTCAGTTTTTACAGATGTATTACCACCTCCGTGAAGTACCAGTTCATCATTTTCTCCGAGTAAATTAGACGTATATACACGAAGTGCTAAATCACCTTTACATTTTTGAGCATGGTTGTCGTTAAATAAATTATCCATTTTTCTATCCTAGTACTTGAAGTTCGTCTGTATATTTGTCTTGGCAATATGGTTCATAAGAGGATTTATAAACTTTATAATGAGCAGAAGTTTTATGACCATCGAGTGCAACTTCATCTTCCCACGTTTCAACTGCCATAAATCTTTTTGGCTCGTTTTCATACTGAAAGATTTCATAAAAAAGGCATCCTTTTTCTGCCTTACTTGGTTCAACCATAGCACTTAACAGAGCCTTCATTTGCTCTTCACAACCATCTTTTGCTATAAAAGTAACACTCTTTGTAATAGTCATTATTAAAGTTCCTAAATTTTTTTAATTGATTATAGCAAAAGTTTAACTATAATAAAAAATGGATTTAGTATTACAAATAGAAGACGTTATAGAACAAAATGGCTCAGATTTTGAACTGAGTAAACTTTTTAAACAGTACATTAAAGAGTATAAAGAGTCACTTCCCGAACTTTTTGAGAAAAACCAAGGAAAAGATTTTCTCGTAAAACATACAAAACAACTTGACTCTATAATTACCCTAATGTACAAAACGGTATTACGCCGTATGTTTGGCAACTATTTGCCTATGAAAAGTTCCATTCCCATAGCTATTGTTGCCCTTGGCAGTTATGGACGTGAACAACTCTGTGTACATAGTGACATTGACTTGCTTCTTGTCTACAAAGATATAGAAGGGTATCAAACAAAACTCATTATTGAAAAGCTTTTTTATCTTGCTTTAGATGCAGGTTTAAAACTTGGTCATCGTGTACATGAAGTCAATGATCTCTTTAAATCAAGTCATGAAGATATTACGATTCGTACTTCGCTTATGGAGTCACGTTTTATTACTGGTTCACCGTTCACATGGCATGCTACACAAAGAGAACTCAACAGAATTCGTAAGTATGATACAAAAGAGTTCATCTTAGCAAAAATAGAAGAGGCACAAATTCGCCGCAAAAAAAATCCAACCTCAATGCAACCAAACATCAAAGAGAGTGTTGGAGGTCTTCGTGACTCACAACTTCTCTTTTGGATAGCAAATACAATCTATAATGTAGATTCCATTAAAGCACTTAGCGGAAAACTTTTTAGTGAAGAGGAGTATAAAGAGTACAGAATAGCACTTGAACTTCTTTTCAGGGTACGTAGTGCACTCCACCTTATTACAGGAAAACAAGAGGATAGACTGCTTTTAGACTATATACCTAAAGTAAGTAAAGACTTAGGTTTTAAAGACCAGAAAAAATTAGCTACACGTGTACTTGAAGCACAATGGCGTATCAATAACTTTACACAGATTTTTGTTAAAAAAATGCTTCGTTCGTATATTGCGGAAGAGAGCTATATTACAAAATTTCGTCATGCTAGAGTACAAAAAGGAATATATAACTTAGACAACAGACTCTATGCATCTTACAATCTCAAACCACTCCCTATAGATAAACTTCTTGAATTACTACTCTCACTTCCTGATGAGAAGTATAAATTTGATGCAGGCTTCTTACGTCTTTTTACCTATTCACAAATCAAGCATCCATTAAGTACTAAAATGTATAAGCTGTTACGTCAACTTCTTGAACGAGAACACACATATTCATTTTTAAAACTCTTTTACGATGCAGGAGTTTTACATCAACTATTCCCAAACTTCAGAAAAGTTATGCATTTACCGCAATTTGATGGGTATCATACTTATCCTGTAGATATTCACTCTATTAAATGTATAGAAGCACTTGAAAGTATAGATAATAAAGAGATAAAAACACTTCACGATGCTCTGAGTAAAGAGGAAAAACTACTGGTTAAAATGGTTGTTCTCTTCCATGACACAGGAAAAGGAAGAAAACAAGACCACAGTGAAGTAGGTGCAAAACTTATTTTACAATTTGCAAAACATATGAAACTCAATGAAGAGCTTACTAATAGAGCCGTATTACTTGTTAAACATCATATCTTAATGAGTGGAGTTGCATTTAAAGAAAACATTCATAATGAAAAGACTCTCTATAAATTTATGTCAAAACTAGAAGATGCAAAAAATTTAACACTTCTCTACATTCATACCTATGCAGACATTAATGGTGTCAGTGGTGCTACCTTTAACAGTTTCAACTCTAAACTACTCCATGACCTCTATGTAAGCGCACTGGAAGTTGCACAAAACTCTACACAAATAACGGATGCAAAAAAACGTCTTAATATAGAAAAAAGAGTACAAAATCTCGCCGAATTTAAAGCTTTACCAAAAACACTCCAGAAAAGAACACTTAATGTAGAATCAAATCTCTTTTTCTTTAAACACACGCCACAAGATATTTTACGCATTGTTCAAAAAGCACAGGAGACAAAACTCTATAGTTACAATGTTAATAATGAAACCTCTTTATCTCTAGAAATTATCCGTAAAATTCCACTAAACCTAGGATTTCTACTAGCCTCACTCTCACACTACAGTGTTGCCAATATGGAGATATTTACACTTTTTGATGATGTAAAATATTTTAAGATAGATTTTATGGAAAAAGTAGATTCAGAACTTTTAGATGAAATTGAACAAATTTTAGAAGCTGCATTTGATATGGGCAGAGTGGTCAAACTCAAAGAAATCCATCTCAAAAGAGAAGAGATTACTGTCGATTGTGAACACTCACTTACACATGCAGAGCTAACAATCCAAACTGCTAACCAACCAGGTTTACTTGCTTATGTAATGGATGCTTTTGAACAACTCAAAATTAACATTGTTACGGCAAAAATCCACTCTACAAAATACAAAGCAAGAGATAGTTTTCTCATGGACAAAAATGGCGATATATGCAATAATGCCGAAGCAGTTTATAAATTATTAACAAGATAAAATATTTAAGGATATAAATATGTGTGGAATTGTAGGTTATATTGGAAACAAAAACTCAAAAGAGATTTTACTAGAAGGTCTAAAAGAACTTGAGTACAGAGGCTACGATTCTGCAGGTATTGCCGTTTTACAAAATGGAAAATTTGATAACTTTAAAGCAGTTGGAAAACTAATCAATCTTGAAGAAAAGACAAAAAATTTTATAACTGATAAATTTTCCGTTGGAATAGGACACACTCGTTGGGCTACGCATGGTAAACCTACAGAGCTCAATGCACACCCACATGTGGGAGAAAGTTCTTATGTGGTTCACAACGGAATTATTGAAAACTATGCTACTCTAAAAAAAGAGCTTCAAGAAATAGGTGTGAATTTTTTAAGCCAAACTGATACTGAAGTTATCGTCCATCAATTTGAAAAAAATCTTCGCGAGCTGCAAAACGCATTTCAAGCATTTGAGAAGACTGTTTCAGAGCTCCAAGGTGCGTATGCAATTTTACTAGTTACTAAAGATGAACCTGAACGCATCTTTTTTGCAAAACATGGTTCGCCAATGTTAGTGGGTATTAATGAAGAGAATGAAAAATATTTCGCATCTTCAGATACACCACTTATTGGACATTGTAAAGAAGTAAACTATTTTGAAGACGGTGAGTATGGTTATGTGACTCCACAAGAGATAAAAATTTATGGCAAAGATACTAAAAAGCGAAAAACTCACTTTACAAAACTCTCCACAAATAAACTCTCTTCTCAAAAAGATGGTTACAGATTTTTTATGGAAAAAGAGATTTATGAACAATCTACTGTTATAGCCGATACACTCCTTGGTCGTTTAGGAGTTGATGAAGTAGTTTTTGATGAACTCGACACATCTCTCTTTAATGGTATTAATGAGATAAAACTCTGTGCTTGTGGGACATCATATCATGCAGCCTTATGTGCTAGCTATATGTTTGAACGCTATACAAAAATAAAAACATCGGTAGAAGTAGCTTCAGAGTTTCGTTATCGCTCTCCAATTATGACAAAAGACACTCTCTTTGTAGTTATATCCCAAAGTGGTGAAACAGCAGATACGCTTGAAACACTAAAAATGGCTAAAGAAGCAGATTTAAAAACACTAGTTATTTGTAATGTTGACAACTCGTCCATGGTACGTCTTGCAGATGCATCAATACTCACTCGTGCAGGAGTGGAAAAAGGTGTTGCATCTACAAAAGCATTTGCGACACAGGTAAGCGTTTTTTGGATGTTAAGTCTCTATATCGCTGGGTTACGTAGTAGTATGAGTAAAGAAGATATTGCTTACCAAATTTCACTACTACGAGAAGTACCTGCAAGTGTTAAAGTAACTGACACAACACATGAACGTATAAAAAGACTCTCAAAACGCTATCTTCATGGTCATGGATTTTTCTTCATTGGACGTGATATTTTCTACCCTTTAGCTTTAGAAGGTGCACTAAAACTCAAAGAAATATCTTACCTTCATGCAGAGGGGTATCCAAGTGGTGAAATGAAACACGGTCCTATTGCTTTAGCGGACCCTGAACTCTTCACTATTGCCCTACTTCCTCAACATCTTCTTTATGAAAAGGCAAAATCTAATGTTGAAGAGTTAAGTGCGCGCGACAGTACCATCTGTGCAATCAGCGCTTTAGAATTTGATAAGGCAGATGACTTTATAGCTATAAATGAGTGTCGCGATTATATGCTTGAATTTTTTGAGATGATGGTTGTAGTTCAATTACTCTCTCTTGAAATTTCTATTCGTTTAGGGAATGATGTAGATATGCCTCGAAATCTTGCTAAAAGTGTTACTGTAGAATAAAAAAAACTTAATTCATTTTAAATTTATATCTTCTAAGGTATTATATTTTTTCTTAATAAAACTAGTATCTTGGCAGGTAGGAATGACAACAAAATCCAAACTTCTTTTCATAGTCGCAATAATGCTTTTAGGACTAGGTATTGCGACAATAGTTAACGTCTCTTTAAACTTCAGAGACTATAGTATCAAAAACGCAATTGAAAAATCTACAATGACTGCAGCAGTGGTTAAAGATGGTCTTACAGCACATATGGTCAATGAAATGATGGATAAACGTCAATACTTTCTTGATCAAATCTCTAATAATAATGATAATGTTAAATCTCTCTGGATAGTTCGTTCAGAAAATGTTACAAAACAGTATGGACCAGGCTTTAACAATGAAACTGTTCGTGATGCTATAGATGAAGAGGTACTCAGCTCTGGAAAGATGGTAACAAAAGTACACGAACGTACAGATGGAATTATAATGCGTGTTTCTATTCCTTATAATGCTAATTCACATCCTATTGGAATTAACTGTATTAAATGCCATGATGTAGCTCCGGGAGATACTCTTGGTGCTATAAGCATGGAATTTGACATCACAGATATGAGAAATACTGGTATGTTTACTATTATTAAAATACTAACACTTAACATAGTATTTATAATTATTGTACTCTTCTTAATTAATCACTACGTTACACCATATATGAAACTATTTTCAAATATGCAAGAGGGAATTACAAAAGCTTACAGTGGTGACTTCTCCCATGAATTTGAAAGTACTGTAAAAGGTGATGCAAAAAATATTGTCTCACAACTTAATACTCTTTTTAGAAAAATGCAAGGAACTTTTGGAGATATAAAATATAACCTTTCAACATTTATACCACAAGGCTGTGTTTCATCAGCAGATCCACTCTATGAAGCAAAAACGATTATTGGTGAACTCTCAGACATCTATAAATTTAAAAAGACAATAGAGCTTGATTCAACCAAAGAGATAGTTTATACACGTATTATGGATATCTTGAAAAATAAGTATAAACTCTCTACTTTTGCATTTTATGAAGTAGATGTAAAAGCAGGTGTACGAAAATTAATAAATGCACAAGATGGTTTTACAATTTGCCATGCGAATGTTGATGAGAATGCAGAACTCTGTCGTGCACAAAGAACGAAAACAGATGTAAACTCAACAGAATTTGTAAATCTCTGTCAGCACTGTACATCAAATGGAATGTTTTATATCTGTATTCCATTTACCATTAATGATGATAATGCTATTGTTATCTCTATTACAACTAAAGATGAAAGTGAAATAAATAAGGTTAATGCACAAACACCAAGTATTAAAAACTATCTTGAAGCCGCAAAACCAGTAATTGAAAGCAGAATGCTTATGGCAAAACTTCGTGACACCTCATTACGCGATGGGATGACTGGTTTATACAACAGAAGATTTTTAGAAGAGTTCATAGACCAAGTAATGAGTCAAGCACAAAGACAAGATGAAACATACAGTGTAATGATGCTCGATGTGGACTTTTTTAAAGCTGTTAATGACACTTATGGACATGATGTTGGAGACAAGGTTATTGTAGAGCTTGGAAAAGTCCTCAAAGAAAATATTCGTAGTGCAGACTTAGCAATTCGTTACGGTGGAGAAGAGTTTGTTGTTCTCTTACATAACGCGAGTGAAGAAGGTGCGTTAAATGTTGCAAACAAGATTCATAAAGCCTTTGCAAACATTGTTTTTGATGTAGGTGCTGGAGAAACTATGCGAAAAACTATGAGTATAGGTATAGCAAAATTCCCTACTGATGGAGATACTATCTGGAAGTGTATTAAATTTGCAGATACTGCACTCTATGTTGCAAAAACAACCGGTAGAAATAAAATCGTAGAATACGACACAAAAATGTCTGAGTCTGAAAACCTTAGATAAATTCTCTTCTTTTAGAGAGTTCTTCTATAGGAACTCTTCTTCTTTTTTCCCGCAACAACAGCTTATTTATCTATCAATTTATTAAAAGTTGAGCCAATTTACATGTACAAGTACAGAGAGAAGTTATATTTTAGAAGAGGCTTTTTTTAAGCATAAAAAAAGCCCGGTATATGCACAATGTGCATATCCGAGCTTTACAAGTTTGTTGCTAATCTAAGGTGTCAGATTAATGACATCCACACCCTGTGCCACAGCTTTCACCACTTGATTGCTGTGGTTGTGGTTGTGCAGATGCTCCTGTAGAACATGCACTTACACCTGGAGGTGTTGTTGGTTGTACACCAGCATTATCTACACCACCCTCAGCATTAATTTTTTCAATTGTAGCCCATACAGATTCAGCAGCAGCAATAAAACGTTTTGCAGACTCTGAAGATGGAGAAGCAAACGTAATTGGTTTTCCTTCATCTCCACCAGTTCTTACACCTGGCTCGATTGGAATTTGAGCAATAATTTGAGTATCAAACTCTTTTGCCATTGGCTCAGAAGTTCCCTTACCAAAAATATCATACTCAACACCAGTATCCGGAGCGATAAATCCACTCATATTCTCGACAATACCAGCAATTGGAATATGTAATTTTTGAAACATATTCAGTGAACGACGTGAATCATCTAAAGACACAGACTGCGGTGTAGTTACTGTTAAACCTGCAGTTACAGGTACAGCCTGCGCTAAAGAAAGCTGTGCATCACCAGTTCCTGGAGGCATGTCAATTACAAGAATATCTAATTCTGACCACACAATGTCACGTAAGAATTGCTCAATTGCTTTCATAATCATAGCACCACGCCAAATGAGTGCTTGTCCCTCTTCCATAAGTGAACCCATAGACATCATCTCAATGCCATACGCTTTAATTGGAAGAACCTTATTTCCGTTTACTTCAGGTTTTACATCTGCAACACCCATCATACGAGGAATATTTGGACCATATATATCCGCATCTAAAAGACCAACTTTAAGACCTTTTTGTGCAAGAGCAACAGCAAGGTTAAGTGAAGTTGTTGATTTACCAACACCACCTTTCCCAGAACTAACCATTAAAAAGTTTTTCACTTGTGGAGCGATGTTTCTTCCTTGAGAAGATGACTCTTTTGGCATTTGAGGTGCTTTAATATTACAGGTAACAGATGTTGCTCCAGCAGCTGTTAACGCAGCAGTTGCCTCTGTTTTAATCTGATTAGCAACATCTGCAGAACTTGATGTAATCTCTACTGTAAAGCTTACATTAGTTCCATCAATTGCAATACTATTTACAAATCCGAAAGTTACAATATCTTTGGTAAAACCAGGATACATAACTTTACTAAGAGCTGATTTTACAATTTCTTCAGTCATTATATTTTCCTTCATTGATTTAGATTTATTTGATTGGTTGAACTATACCGTAGCTAAATAAGACTCAAATAGTCTTATTTAGGTAATTATTTTTTTTAAGCTAAAAGAGCGGCTTCTTCAGCTTCTTCTTTCTGTTTTGACTCATCAATGATTCTTTGAATTCCCTCTGGGTTCTCCATAATCTCTTGAGTAATTTTATATGAACAGAATTTTGGTCCACACATAGAACAGAACTCTGCCTCTTTAAATACATCTTGAGGAAGTGTTTCATCGTGATAATCACGTGCTCTCTCAGAGTCAAGTGCTAATTCAAACTGTTTTTCCCAGTCAAATTTATAACGTGCATCACTCATCTCATCATCAATATCTCTTGCACCTTTACGTCCACGAGCAATATCAGCAGCATGTGCAGCAATTTTATATGCAATAATACCTTCACGAACATCTTCAGCATTTGGAAGACCGAGGTGCTCTTTTGGTGTTACATAACATAACATTGAAGCGCCGTGCCATCCACCAACAGCAGCACCAATAGCAGAAGAGATGTGATCATATCCAGCAGCGATATCTGTAACTAATGGCCCAAGAATATAAAAAGGTGCCTCATGACAAAGCTCTCTTTGAATTTTCATGTTACGCTCAATTTGATTTAATGGAACATGTCCTGGCCCCTCAATCATAACTTGAACATTTTTCTCCCAAGCTCTAAGAGTAAGCTCACCAAGAACTTTTAACTCACCAAGTTGTGCATCATCAGAAGCATCAGCAAGACAACCAGGACGGAGTGAATCTCCTAAAGATAAAGAAACATCATATTTTGCACAGATGTCTAAGATGTCATCAAATGCTGTATAGAATGGATTCTCTTTGTGGTAGTGCATCATCCAAGCAGCCATTAAAGAACCACCACGAGAAACAATACCCATTTTACGTTTTGCAACTTTTGGCATAGTCTCTAAAAGGAAACCTGCGTGAATTGTAAAGTATGAAACACCTTGTTGTGCTTGACGCTCAAGAACTTCAAGCATTACATCAATACTTAAATCCTCGATTTTATTACCAACGTCATGAAGAATTTGATAAATTGGCACCGTACCTATTGGAATTTTAGAGGCGTTAATAACTGCTTTTCTAATCTCATCAAGGTCACCACCTGTTGAAAGGTCCATCGCAGTATCCGCTTTATAGTGCTGTGATACCTTCATTTTTTCAACTTCACCCATAACATCTGATGCAATTGCAGATGAACCGATGTTTGCGTTGATTTTACACTTACTTGCGATACCAATAGCCATTGGTTCTAAAGAGGTGTGATTAATATTTGCCGGGATAATCATACGTCCACGTGCAATCTCGCTACGAACAAGCTCAGGAGATAAATCTTCTATCTCTGCAACATACTTCATTTCTTGTGTGATTATGCCTTGCTTGGCATAATACATCTGTGTACGAACAGGATCGTTTTCTCTCTCTTTTACCCATGAAGATCTCATAGTTTCTCCTAAATTTTATATTTTTATTACTATATATATACATGGAAATATAGTCAAATAAAGTTAATCTAATATAAAGCATATCAGTTGACAATATTATTTATGTCTAACTTTTAAGAATAAATGGGCAAACTTCAATATTTCAAGATTAAAACAAGAAATTATGTGTATAATTTCGTAACACTTGATTATTATTAAGGAGACGGCTTGTCTGACACTACACTTGTAATGCTTTGTGCCGGTAACTCGAGTCGCTTCTCGATGGATGTCAAAAAGCAATGGCTCAGAATTGACCATGAGCCTTTGTGGAGTTTTGTAACTAAAAGAATTTCAAACCAAGAAACATTTTCAGATGTCATTATTGTCGCTGCTGCAGATGAAATAGAGTTTATGAAAAACTATGCAGAGTATACATTTGTGCAGGGTGGTAACACTCGACAGGAGTCTTTACAGAATGCTCTTACATATGTAAATAGTGAGTATGTTTTAGTCAGTGACGTAGCTCGTGCTTGTACAGACAAAAAACTACTAAAGAGAATCTTAGAACAAAAAGGAACTGCGGACACTGTCGTTCCTTATCTTAATGTAACAGATACTATTACATACAAGGGGAAGACTATAGATAGGGAGGAAGTCAAACGTATACAAACTCCCCAACTCTCTAAAACTCTGCTATTAAAAGAAGCACTCTTGACAGGAGAAGAGTTTACAGATGATAGTAGTGCCATAGTTGCAAACGGGGGAACTAGAGCTTTTGTGTATGGAGATGAAGAGGCGCATAAAATTACCTTTGCATACGATCTTAATAAACTCTCTTGTTTACAAGCCCCATCAAATGATACTCTCAGTGGAAATGGCTTTGATGTACATGCCTTTGATGATAAAGGCGAAATGTGGCTAGGAGGAGTGAAAATAGCTGCTGATTTCGGTTTCAAGGCACATAGTGATGGTGATGTTGCAATTCACTCACTTATAGATGCTCTTCTTGGTGCGGCAGGAATGGGAGACATAGGAATGATGTTTCCAGATAGCGATGCGCAGTATAAAGGTGCTGACTCAAAAGAACTCTTAAAAAGAGTTGTCTCTAAACTTTATAGTTTTGGCTATATGATAATAAATGTAGACATTACGATAGCTGCACAAACACCACGTTTGGCAAACTATAAGCAAGAAATGCGTAAAGTACTTGCAAACATATTACACATTGACATGAGTAGAGTGAATGTAAAAGCCACTACAACTGAAAAACTAGGCTTTGTTGGCAGAGCAGAAGGTGTAGCAGTTTTGGCAAATGCAAATTTAAAATATTTTAACTGGAAAGACATAGGATAAGAATGAAAATATTAATTATAGAAAACGAAATTTATTTAGCGCAGAGTATTGCAACAAAACTGGGTGAACTTGGGCATATTTGTGAAATGTGTACCTCTACAAAAGATGCAATAAAAAGTCATAACTACGATGTTGTTCTTCTCTCAACAAACATAAACGGTCAAGATTTCAATCCTGTTATAGAAACTTTCAAACGCTCTATCGTTATCTTAATGGTTTCATATATATCAAACGATACGGTTTCAAAACCCCTCTCTGCAGGCGCAAAAGACTATATTCTCAAGCCTTTTATGATAGAAGAGCTGATTAGAAAAATTGACCACTATCAAGACTATGAAAAACTAAAAAAACGTAATGAAGCATACGAGAAATATTTAGCACATAACTTTATGTCTGCAAAACATGAACAAAGCCTAAATGTAGAGTTACCAGTTTTTGTATCTTCAGGATTCCAAAAATATGCAGACTCTTTTGCATTTGAATATGCACAAAAAGAGAATCTACCAATTCATTTTCTAACACTTAATGATGCTAAAGCAATGAGTACAATTGACTCTCTTCCACAAAACTGTGTCATCTATATAATAGACTACCAAGTCCTGAAAAAGAGTGACAAAAAAATATTTTGTGACCTCATTGCAGGAAAAAATGCAATCATTGCCAGTACAGAAAAAATAGAAGACGTTAACTATCCTATTATAGAAATAAAAAGTGAAAACAATGTTTTTGACAAGAGTGAAATCTTACCAATCGAAGACTATGTAAAGTTTATAGTTTTAAATTATCAAGATAAATATCCGGACACTGAACTCTCCAAAAAGTTAGGAATTAGTAGAAAAAGTTTATGGGAAAAGCGAAAAAAATATGACATCATCAAGAAAAAATAAAACTATATATATTGATAAAGAAGCAGCAGGAGCACTCGAGCTCGTAGATGATAAACTTCTTGTTCCAGTAACAGGACTCATGAGTGAAAAGGAAGCAAAGAGTGTTTTAAAAACTGGAATGATTGGAGACAAATCTTTTCCATTCCCCTTTATTCTTGCACCTTCTGGTCGTAAAAACGAAGAAACTATTCCTAAACTCAAAGTAGGTGAAGAGGTAACAATTATATGTGAAGGCGAAGAGTTTGCCACGCTAATCGTCGATGAGACTTTTGCGATTGATCCCAAAGAGAGGGTAAAACATATTTATGGAACTGATGATGTAAGCCATCCAGGTGTCAAGTCAACACT
Organism: Campylobacterales bacterium; assembly: GCA_016938175.1. GTDB lineage: Bacteria > Campylobacterota > Campylobacteria > Campylobacterales > Sulfurimonadaceae > Sulfurimonas. The sequence goes on along the minus strand of JAFGVE010000034.1, from coordinate 27,466 downwards.
AAGACGTCTTGGCTCATGGGCCATATGTGGTGAATACTCTATCATCAATAAAAAACCAAATCAAAACAAAATCACTATAGAGAATGCTAAGAAGCTTGTAAATGCCAAACACACAACTTCACTGGTAATGGGAGCGAATCCTCTGCACCGTGCACATGAGCGTCTTATTCGTCAGACTCTAGACAGTACAGACTTGTTGGTTATATTTTTACTCAAGCCTTATAACGATGCAAATCTTCACTACGATATTAGAAAAGAGTCATTAGAGTACTTTATAAATAATTACTTACCAAAGAACCGTGTTGTAGTTATTCCTCTTGAAAACAGTTATATTTTTGCGGGTTATAATGAAATAATTATTGATGCCATTGTTGCAAATAACTATGGCTGTGACAGACTAAAGATTGGACGTAACCATGCAGGGCTTGGAATGTTTTATGATTCAAATTCTAATAAATCTATAGTTGACAAAGTTATAGGTATAGATATAGAGATTAAAATATCAAGTGAATATGTCTACTGTGATGAGTGTAAAACACTAGTAAGTACAAATACTTGTCCACACGGTCAACACCACCAAATTTCATACCATTCAGACTCTATACTGCAACTGTTAGAAGTAGGTATTTTACCACCTGCCGTTCTGATGAGAAAAGAGATATCATCATTTATTCTCTCAAAACTCTATCCAAATAGATTTAAAAACCTCGAAAAACTCTATTATGATACCTTCGCGACACAGGGTCTTTTAGAAGAGCATACAGAAAGAGACTTCTATTTAGAATTAATGAAACTCTATCAAACTACCTCTCTTACTTAGGAAAGGTGTGATGAGTATACGTTCACTTATAACTATCGTATTTGGGTTTCTATCAGGTGTTACCATACTACTTTTTTTAGATGTAGGTACTCTGTTTTTAGCTGCTCTTTTACTTGCGATTATTACAGTTAAAACACAAAACACAGCACAGCTTCTTGACAAAGTTTTTGCTCCCTGGTTTGCCTTAAGTGTAGCACCGGCAAAAACAGTTTCTATTGATGCACTTGGCGAGCTTTCGAATGGATTTATAATTATGACACTGCTTGGTGTTCTTTTCTTCTCATACTTTTATATGAAAAAACCCTCTATAATAGGAAGGTTTTATGCAAATAAAAACAGTGGAGTTGGAAGTGCTTCTGGAGGTTCTATTGCAGGATTTGCAGCAGGTATTTTAAGTGCTATTTTTTGGCAAGCCTATCTTCAATTAGCAGCGTTATAAAAAGCTGCTAAAAAATTCATATCATTAATGGATCACTCGTTGGTTCAATCTCTTCAAAGTCTGCAATAATCGTATCAAACATTTTCATTGTTTTTTTCGCTTTTTCTATATGCTCGTCAAAAATAGGTTTTGATGAAGGAAAAGCTTCAGATAGTTCTGTATAGATTAAAATACGTCCATTAATGTGTTTGTCTATCTCATTAAACGCATCTTCTAAATACTTCTTTTTTGTTGTGTGTCTAAAGAGTGCTCTTACCATTTTAATACGTTCTTTGATGGGAATCGACTCATCAATTCCTTCAGCAACCCTTTTTATATCTATACGTGAGAGGTAAACACCACTAATCGAAGGTGCTAATAGTTTTGATGTAAGCGCATCTACAAACTGAGGTACAGGCTCTTCGTCAACTGCATCACCGCCATCTGGATTTTGTGTATGTAGTTCCCCTTCTGGATCAATAGTACACTTCTCTTGTACAAACTTATCAAACTCTGCTCTTAAATCTTTTAAATCTTCGTGGTTCATCATATTTTCCTTATTTTATTATTTCATTGTAGGCTTTTTGCGTTAGTTTTTCTAAGAGATCATCATAACTTACATACTCTGCACCAAGTTCTACTGCTCTTTGTTTAAGTGGTGAAAACTGTTTTTTATGTTTCATATCAAGAGATATTTTTCCTAGTTTACTAACCATAGTGAGACTCATCATCTCCGAAAAATCTAAAACAGCATCATAAGCACTAAAATCAACTTCCATATCTTTTGCAATTCTGTTTATATCTGCATCTGCTACGTGCATCTCTTGAGTAAATGCCATGAGTTCTTCAAGATTATCATTAAAATAGCTAAGATTAAACCCACATGCTAAAAGAGAAAATGCTTTTGCATAGTGATTTGTCCCTATAACAGCTATTTTAGAAGCGTAACAATCTTTAAGATACTCTGTCAAGACTCTCATGCTAAAAATATCGCCACGTAACTTTTCACCATCTTTAAAAAGGATGTCACACATTCCACTAATCTTCACCATACCCGATGGTTCATCAACTAATTCAACGACTTTATCAACAAATTCACTTGAAATAACCGCACCATTAACATGTGATTTTTTCATATTGCTCACAGTAAAATAGAGATCATCTTCACGAATGTTCATAGGAATCATCATGGCATCCTTGCCACTCTCCTTAAACATCTTGTTTATAATCGCAGAAAACCTGCTCACTCCAGCCTCTTCACCTATATAGCCAAAAAGCTTTGTTTGGACAGATATTTGATTATCATTGTTCATCATAAGATATGTCCTTGTTTAAAATTCATCGCTTATTCCCCAAAGTTCTCTTGCCTCTTCTTCTTCTATTTTACATCTATAGCAGAGTCTCTCAGAACCATTTGTACTAAAGAGTACATTACACTCATCGCAACGTCTTACACTAAAGGTAACTAGGTTTTGTACTTCAGGCTCAAAAAACTCTTTTACATTATATGAGCCTGAAAGGGTAATTGCATCTGGTGCACATACATCATGGCAAATATGGCATTTCACACATAAAAAAGGATCAAAATCTATTTTCGAATTTTTTACGTTTGAGCTCAATGCTCCAGTAGGACAGACCCTATAACACATTTGACAGGCTGTACATGCCTCTTCATTCATAAGCTTTTGAGAAGTAAAACTCACCTCTTTTGCATCAACTATATGAAACTGTGAAGGTTTCTCAACTCTTTTAATTGCCGTAAAAAATATCTTACGTCTATCAGGAATCACCTTACGTTTAAGTAGTGCAATATCCTCTTTTTGCAGAGTATGTTCAACTAGTTCATCTGAAGCTTTTTGTACCTCTTCTTCAAAATTCTGCTTAACCTTACCAACTGTTTTTAAATTTATTGCGTTTAAAAACTCTCTTCTATCTGCTTCACGCTGCTCTTCATAGGCTACATTTTCAAGCTTAATAGTTGCATTGTTTTCCATAGCTTCTAAAAGGTAACTTGCCTCTTCATAGCTACTTATAATTTGCTCTTTACACTTATGTGCAATCTCACAACTGCCACAATGTCCCATATCAAAAATCAGTTCTTGCTTTAAAACTGCCATAGAGATAATATGCTCTACACTTAAAGCAGCTATACATGGAACGTTTTTTTTACATGAGAGGAGGTTTTCTTCGCTCTCTATAAAGTCAAAGAAAAAATTTGTCGCATCAAACTCATCTAACTTTAAAGCTTCACTTGGGCATACACTTGTGCATGCTCCACAGGTAACACAGGCTGAAAAGTTTATTGATGGAAGTGGTTTACCAACGACAATGGCACTTGTAGGGCATGAAAGTTCACACTTGTTACATTCACTCTCAACACTTAAAGAGCGTACACATGCACCTGAAACTAAAGATAACATTAGAGACTACAGTACCTCGTTTAAATACTCATTGTCACTGAGAATAAACTCTAAAGCCATCTCTGCAGCATCATAGTAAAGTGGTGTTCTTGACTCATACTTCATATTAATAAGATACATTGGTGCCCAACGTAAAAGATGTTTATTTAAAAACTCTTTTTGTACAGTTCTCAGCTCTTGTACAGCCTCTTTATCATCCTCTTGCAATGCTTTTAACTCTGCAGTGCATAGATGATGCATGAACTCATACTCTATTCCTATATGGTCAGCTGAAACCGTACGTGATATCTCAAAGTCAACCATAAAATCGTAAGCACTGTACATATCTGTTACAGGATTTGCCCCACCCGTCTCAACCATTTGGTCATCACGAGTATAAAATGTTTCATATGGAATGAGATGCAGAACTGAAAGGTTTACAAAGTCAGGATTGATTTGCTCTTCGAGTAGCTTTTTTTCATCTACTTCAAAGAGTGGCTTCCACGCTTTTAAACTTGGAAAGAACTCTAAAATTGTTTCATCGTTCTTTATCATTTTAAGTGTATCTACCTCTAACTCCTGTAGCAGTATACGGCTAAGAAGTGCGTAAATATTTACTCTTGATTCTGTCTGTTGCATTATAAAAGTCTTTATATTAATATTAAAAAAGTTGATTTTACCCAAAAAGACTGAAAGTACAATTATAAGAGTTTATCTTTTGTATCTTCAGTGTAAAGCGAGAGAGATGGAAACGCAAACTCTAAATTATTCTTCTCTAAGATTCCCATTATTTTATACATAACATCCTCTTTTGTATCGAGCCATTCACCCCAATCCACAGATTTTGAAAAGCAGTAAATCATGATGTTGATACTTGAAGACGCAAACTCATCAAGATTTACCAAAAGTGTTTTTTTAACACCCTCCAAGTCATCTTTTGAAACGAGTTTCGTCATATGTGCACTTCTATGCTCATGCATGGTATCTTTTGTAGCGATTCCTGGATGGCTCTCTAACATCTCTCTTATTTGACGAAGGGCATTTTGAATATCGTGTGATTTTGAAGAGTATTTCACCCCCACATTCATTTTAATACGTCGTCCAAGTGTTCTTTTATTCCAGTTTTTTACATCTGCGGTGGCAAAGGTACCATTTGGAATTGCAATAAGAGCGTTATCAAAGGTTCTCAGTGTTGTCACACGTAATCCTATTTCAACCACAACTCCCTCTTTTGAGTTTACTTCTATCCAGTCACCCTGTGAAAATACATTACTTCCCAAAATAGAGAGTGTTCCAAAGAAGTTTGAAATCGTATCTTTAGCTGCGAATGCAACTGCGAAACCACCGATTCCAAGACCTGAAAGCACAGCAGTTAAATTAACTCCAGAGAAGAAAAGTACTACTAAAGTTCCAATGAGAAAAATGAGAAAGTTAAGAATTTTTATACCTACGTTTATCAGGTCATTTTTCATCTTAGTTTCTGAAGTTTGTACATCACACAACTTCACTTGTGCAATGCTATTGAGTGCTCTATAAAAAATAAACGTAATTAAGATAGTGTAAAAAATATTAAAAAGAGTCGACACACTCTCTTGCGTACTGAAACTATTGTATACAAATAGAATCATATTTATATTTATAAGCACTATAAGAGCTTCAATAGGCACTTTTAAAGACTCAAGAATTACAGAAGCATAGCGCTGCAGCCAGCTTACGTTTACGACAAATTTTATAACCGAATAAAAGAGCAGTTTTCTAAAACCGTAAATCAAAAGGCTTAAAGTAACCATGAAAATAAGTTTCATAACACTCAAACCATAATCATAAAGATAGAGATCTATTTTTTGTACCAGCAAGGAATCATTAACAAAAATAACAAAGGATATAAGATTGTAACGAGAGTATTTTTCCAGGCTATACATCTTGTTTTCAAACTTATAAAGATAACTTACAAGGTCACCATTAAGCTCATAAAGTTTATAGTAATCCCTAATATTTTGCTGTAAAGCCTCTACTATAGGAGAATCATCTTCAATATTTAAATAAGAGTGATAGTCCTTGTCATCTAAATCCTGAAGCTTTTTCATATAACTATCTACATGTGCATGCAATTTGTCTTTATACTCTTGCAAGCTATCACTATCCAGAGAGTTTAAAACATCTTTTATAAGTAGATTTTGATTACGTAAAAGACGGTATATTTTTAAACCGACTTCATCACGAAGATAAGCGTAACTATTCCCCGCTCTTTTATTGATATCCATAATTTTTTGTATGGCATAAATCTCATCACTATATAATTTCAGGTTTTGCAAAAACTCTTTTTGATTGGACATCATATAGCCCAAATGTTTTTCATAGAGACTATTTTGTTCTTCTAAAAGTTTTTGTATACTCTCTTGAGTCTGGTTTGCATCGTTTATTTTTTCAATGAGATTCATCTGCGAAGAGACAAAAGATGGGTACTCAATGGATGCATGAGACAAAGATGAGTAGAATAAAAAAAGAAAAAGTACAAAATATTTCATGATAAATTCCGTTTATATACCTTCGGCAATCATAGCATCTGCGACTCTTTTAAAGCCTGCAATGTTTGCTCCATCAACGTAGTTCCCTTCTACTCCATAATCTTTTGCAGTAAGTACTACACGTTTTGCTATCTGCTGCATAGTAGTTTTGAGTTTTTCATCTACTTTTTCAAAGCTCCATTTACTCATAGAAGCATTTTGAGCCATCTCAAACTCACTTACCGCAACTCCACCAGCATTTGCAGCTTTTGCAGGAGCAAAACAGATTTTATGCGATAAAAAATCATTAATAGCTTTTGGAGTCGAAGGCATGTTTGCACCCTCTGTTACACTTACTACCCCATTTACTATCAAGTTCTGTGCATCAATGTCCGTCAGCTCATTTTGCGTCGCACATGGAAATGCAGCGTAACAAGGGATATCCCATACTGCATGACCACCTTCAGGATACTCATTAATAGGAATATACTTTGCATCTGCATGTACTTTTACATACTCTTCAAGTGATGCTCGACGCTCAAGCTTTAACTCTTTTAAGAGTGCCAAATCCACACCACGCGAGTCATAAATGGTTCCTTTCGAGTCTGTACAGGTTACTGGAACAGCTCCTATTTGCTGTAGTTTTTCTATTACGTGCAGAGCTACGTTTCCAGCACCGCTTACAGTACATATTTTGCCATCTAAAGACTCTTTTCCTTCCATTTCAAGCATAGTCTCTGTAAAGTAAACTGCTCCATATCCAGTAGCTTCAGGGCGCATCAATGAACCGCCAAATACAAAAGGCTTTCCTGTAAGTACTCCCTCATATGAAGAGGTTAACTTTTTATACTCTCCATAGAGATACCCTATCTCTCTTGCACCTACACCTATATCTCCTGCAGGAACATCTATTCGAGCTCCAATATGTTTGTGAAGTTCTGCCATAAACGCTGAACAAAATTTCATAACCTCAAAGTCAGATTTTCCTTTTGGATCAAAATCACTTCCACCCTTAGCACCTCCAATAGGAAGCCCGGTAAGAGAATTTTTAAGAATTTGCTCAAAACCTAAAAACTTCAAGACTCCCTCATTAACACTTGGATGAAAACGGAGTCCTCCTTTATATGGACCCAGAGCATTATTAAACTGAACTCTATAGCCGGTATTTACTTGGATATTGTTATTATCATCAAGCCATGCAACTTTGAACTTTATAATTCTATCAGGAACAACAAGTCTCTCAAGAATTGCGTGTCGCGTATATTTCTCCTCAGATTCAAGTAGCGGTGCTATAGAGTAAATAACCTCTTCCATAGCCTGATAAAAGACTCTATTCTCTTCACAGTTACCGTTTTCAAACTTTTTAATCTCTTGTTCGGCCTTTGTCATATAAATATATTCTCCAAAAAAAATTTCATGATTATAGCACTTCTCGTTTTAATACCTCTTTTTCAAAACTCTCTTTACAAAGAGCATATCCGTACTCTATAAGCTCTTCAAGCTTGTCAAAATCTAAAGTCCCACACAGGTCTCTTGGAACTTTTACTTCAATATCTGGAGGGTACGCTGCGAGTTTTACTCTTGCGATTGTACTCTGCATACTATCAAAAGATTTATTGGCTATATTGTACATATTATCACTCTCTTCACTCGCTTTTGGAAGAGCCATACCAACGACATACTCTTTTACCTTTGTTAAAAGTGCTTCATCTCTTTTTTTCTCTTTTAAGGCTAAAGAGCCTTTCTCCGTTGCACCTAAATTTACTGCTATAGTTAAGTCCGTCTCATCATGAAAAGTGGGTGCTATAGGAACAGGGTTGAGAATTCCTCCATCTATTAGAAGACGTCCTTTGTATCTGTATGGAGTGAAAAACATTGGAAGCGATATAGAAGCACGGATGGCTTTAAGCAGTGAACCGCTATTCATCCATATCTCTTTTTCTTCATTAATATCTGTCGCTACTGCGGTAAATTTAATATCTAACTCTTCTATATTTTGCTCTCCGACAAGCTCTTGTAGTTTTTTCATCAGCTTCTCGCCTTTCATCAGACCACTTGAGCCTTGAAGATCAACAAGTTTAAGCATATCAAGCGTGTTTAAAGAGCTGAGCCACTCAACGTAAGCATCAAGCTTTCCCGCTGCATAAAATCCACCCACTAAAGCTCCCATAGAACAGCCGGAAATGGACTTTATCTCATAGTTATTCTCCTCAAGCCAGCGAATTATCCCAATATGAGTCAATCCTCTTGCCCCACCACTTCCAAGAATTAAAGAGACTGTTGTTTTTTTCACCTGCCCTCCGTTGTACTTTGCTATTTTGGATTTAGTATATCCTAATTTTCATACACTCCCTCAACAAAGAATCAGGCTTAAGTCTAATTTATCCATTAAAACAGTAGAATAATTTTAAGATTAGAAAAAGGAGCTTATACCATGGCAGAAAAAGTAAAGAAAAGTAAAAAAGAAGAGACAAAAGAAGAGGTAAAGCTCGCAAAAAAACTCGCTAAAAAAGCTGAGAAGAAAAAAGACAAAAAGAAGAAGTCGAAAAAAACAAAAGCCAAAAAAGAGGCACAAAAGAAACTCAAAGAGAAACTCGACAAAAAGAAAAAAGAGAAGAAAAAAGCAAAAGCTAAAAAGAAACTCAGAACTTCTAAAAAATAGTCACCCATGCATAAAGTAAAAAACTTTATGCATATCCATTCCAAAAAAATCCACACACCATTTACAAGATAATACGATGATAAAGAAAAAATCTATAGACAAAACTGCTGCAAGAGTTGATTTTATCCAAAGCGCTACGGGAGTCATACTCGCTTTTTTTATAATGGCACATCTACTTTTTGAAGCCTCCATTCTTATCTCTAAAGAAGCGATGTACCAAGTTACCATAATGTTTGAAGGGTACTATTTTTTTGGAGAAAAATATCCTGGAATCATCTCCTTTTTAGCAGCTGCAATAGGAGTTATATTTATCCTCCATACAGTAACGGCTCTTAGACGTTTTCCAGCTTCTTACAGAGAGTATAAAATCATTAAAAAACATACACAAAGAATGCAACACGAAGACTCTTCACTCTGGATGATACAGGTGATTACAGGTTTTGCCATGTTTTTTGTAGGTTTTGTTCATATATACATTATGATGACACAACCTTCAAATATTGGACCATATGCCAGTTCATCCCGTGTAGTTGATGAGTTTATGGGTCCACTCTATCTTGTACTCCTTGTATCAGTTGTTCTGCATGCCTTTGTTGGACTCTATAGAGTAACAATAAAATGGGGATTTTTTGAAGGCAAAAATACAAAAACGTCTCGTAAACGTTTTAAACTGCTTATGAAATCCGCTATAGCTTTTTATCTTCTCATCGGTCTTGCCTCTTTAGGAAAATACACATATATTGGTCTTACACACGACTTTAGTGACGGTATAAAATACAAAAGTACACAGGAGAGTCACTAATGAAAGTAATTTATACGGATGTACTCATTATAGGTGGAGGGCTTGCTGGTTTACGTGTCGCAACAGGTGTTAAAGAGCGTGGACATGATGCTATAGTGCTTACACTTGTTCCACCCAAACGTAGTCATTCGGCTGCGGCACAAGGTGGAATGCAAGCTTCACTTGCCAACTCAACCATGGGTGAAGGCGACAACGAAGATGTTCACTTTGCAGATACAATAAAAGGGAGTGACTGGGGAGCAGACCAGATGGTAGCACGTATGTTTACGCATTGTGCTCCAAAAGCAATCCGAGAACTAGCACATTGGGGTGTTCCTTGGACGCGAGTAAAACGTGGAGATAGAACTGCGATTATAAATGCTCAAAAAGTAACTATTACAGAGAGTGATGAAGCTCATGGGCTTATTACAGCACGTGACTTTGGAGGAACAAAAAAGTGGCGAACATGCTACACATCTGATGGCACAGGTCACTCAATGCTCTACGCGATGGATAACAAAGCACATCAAGAGCAAGTAGAAATTCATGAACGTCTTGAAGCCATTGCGCTCATCCACGAAAATGGCAGATGCTATGGAGCCGTTGCAAGAAATCTCATGAATGGAGAACTTGTTGCCTATGTAAGTAAAGCAACAACGATAGCTACGGGTGGCTATGGACGTATATACAGTGTGTCAACAAATGCGGTCATCTGTCAAGGAATCGGGCAAGCAATTGCACTCGAGACCGGTGTTGCCACTTTAGGAAATATGGAAGCAATTCAGTTTCATCCCACTGCCATTGTACCTGTAGGTATTTTAACAACTGAAGGGTGTCGTGGTGATGGAGGCGTACTTCGTGATGTAGATGGCTATAGGTTTATGCCAGATTACGAACCTGAAAAAAAGGAGCTTGCAAGCCGTGACGTCGTGAGCCGTAGAATGACTGAACATATGCGAAAAGGCAAAGGCGTAAAATCTCGCTATGGAGATCATCTCTGGCTTGACATTACCATTTTAGGTCGTGAACATATAGAAAAAAATCTTCGTGAAGTTAAAGAGATATGTGAGAACTTCTTAGGCATTGACCCTGCTGTTGACTGGATTCCTGTTCGTCCGACACAGCACTACTCTATGGGTGGTATTCGCACGAAATACACAGGAGAATCACAAACACTCAAAGGGCTCTACTCTGCTGGTGAAGCCGCTTGCTGGGACATGCACGGTTTTAACCGCTTGGGCGGTAACTCTGTAAGTGAGACTGTCGTTGCGGGAATGCTTGTAACAGAGTACATTAGTGATTTTTTAGAGAGTGAAGATGCTAACTTAAGTATTCACACCTCTATGGTAGAAAAGTTTGTAAAAAAAGAGCAGGAAAAGATAGACGCTCTTTTGTCTAGAGAGAATGGAGAGGATGCTTATGAACTACGTCGTGCAATGGAGAAAATCATGATGGACGATGTAGGTATTTTTAGAAATGGTACAGACCTACAAAAAGCAGTTGATGAACTCAAATCACTCCATCAAAGAGCTAAAAACATAGAGGTATTTCGTTCAAAATCCACTGCCGCCAACCCTGCACTTGTAAATGCCTATAGAACACAAAAAATGATTAAAGTAGCACTTTGTGTTGCTCTTGGAGCATTACTTCGTACAGAGAGCCGAGGAGCGCACTCAAGAGAAGACTTTCCTATGCGAGACGATGCAAACTGGTTGAAACGTAGCATCACTTCATGGCCAAATGAAGAGGACTCTATGCCGACGATGACCTATGAAGAGATAGACATAAAAACTATGGAACTTCCACCTGGTTTTCGTGGTTATGGAAAAGATTTAACACAACACAATCCGCAAACAAAAGTACGACAAGAAGAAGTTGATACAATCATACAAGAGCTTGAGACAAAAGGAGCAAGCAGATATGAATTGCAAGATGCACTTATGCCTTTTTTAGACAAACTACCAAAAAAATACCAAGGTAAAAATGAGCGATTAGGAGAGAGTTTATGAGTGAGCCAAGAACACTTACAATCAATATACTACGTTTTGACCCACATGATAAAAACGATGTACCACACATAGAGAGCTTTAAAGTTAAAGAAGCAGACGGAATGACACTCTATGTCGTTCTCAATGAGATTAGAGAACACCACGACAACTCTTTAAAGTTTGACTTTGTATGTAGAGCAGGAATTTGCGGAAGCTGTTCTATGCTTATAGATGGTCGTCCTGGACTAGCGTGTAGAACTTTGACAAAAAAACTTGGCTCTACTATTACACTCGCACCACTTCCTCTTTTTGAGCTTATAGGTGATTTATCTGTTTATACTGGTAAATGGATGCGAGGACTTAACGAGAGGCTTGAGACTTGGATTCATGATAAAGAGAGTTCATTTAACGTAGATGCCTTAGAAGAGCGCATGGAGCCAGAAGTTGCTGATGCAATTTATGAATTAGACAGATGTATAGAGTGTGGCTGTTGTGTTGCCGGATGTGGAACAATTCAGATGCGAGAAAACTTTGTCGGGGCAGTTGGCCTCAATAAAATTGCTCGCTATCACTTAGACCCAAGAGATAAACGCAGTGATGAGGAGTACTATGAAATTATAGGCAACGAAGAGGGTGTATTTGGATGTATGACTCTCCTTGGATGTGAAGATGTCTGCCCAAAAGAGTTACCTCTACAGAGTAAAATTGCCTACCTGCGCAGAATGATGCTTAAAACGGCTCTGTAGACTCTACATCATAAAGAGTATCCACGCAGTTCCAAGTGTTAAAAAGATGAGTAGATTTACCAGAGTTACAATACCTCCAACTTTGTAAATCTCTCCTGCTTCCACGTAACCGCTTCCTATATAAATAACATTTGCCGACGAGCCTTGCGGGGTAATAAGTGCATTAAAGTTTGTTGCATACAGAAGCATCAATGCCATTAAGACTCCCGGAACACCTGCTTGTAATCCAACCTCTAAAAAAACACCAAAAAGTGCAAGCATATGTGCTGTTTGGGAAACAAAAAAGTAGTGAATAAGTACATAAGCAATAACGAGTAAAACATACACAATGCCCCAACTATATCCTGACACAAAAGTTGAAATATGTTCTCCAAGCCAAGACATAAAACCGAGTTTATTTAAATATAAACTCATTGAAAAAAGGATTGCAAACCAGACAAGTGTACCAAGAGCATTTCCCTCTTCTCGCATATCTTCAAGAGTAAAAATGTTTGTAAGCATTAAAATTCCAAGTCCCAGAAATGCGACTGCTGTTTTATCCAGTCCACAAGAACCAGACATAACCCACAAAAAAACCATTATGATAAAAACAGCACCCATTATCCACTCATTTTTGTGTACATTGCCCATTTTCTCTAAAGCTGCTTTTGCAATAAGTGGAGCATCGGGAGTCTCTTTTACTTCGGGAGGGTAAATTTTATAGATAACCCAAGGTACTAAAAAGAAAAGTACAGCAACGGGTGCAACTGCTCCTATAACCCATGTACCGTAATCTATCTGTACTCCAAATGCCTCAGCCATCTTTGCACCTGCAGGATTTGCAGCCATTGCAGTAAGCCAGAGTGTTGATGAGAGTGTAAGCCCTGCCATTGACGACATCATTAAAAATGCACCTAACTTCTTTCTAGTCCCATCAGCTACTTTAGAGTTGCTATCTGCTGCAAGTGCATTGACAAGAGAAAAAAGTACGCCTGAACGTGCAGTGTTACTTGGAAAAGCAGGAGATATAAGCATATCCGCGGCGATAACTGAGTAGGCAAGTCCTAATGTAGATTTTCCAAACTTTTTAATTATGAGAAACGCTATACGTTTTCCAAGACCCGATTTTATAACTCCTCTTGCAATTAAAAAGGCAACAATAATAAGTAAAATAAACCCTTCAGAAAAGCCACTGTACGCCTCCTCTGGCTTAAGTGTGCCTGAGAGTACAGTAACACCCAAAGCAAAAATAGAAGCTGGTAAAATCGCTAAAGCACCACTTATAACAGCAACAATAGCACTAATAAATATAGCAAAGAGCTGCCAAGCCTGCGCCTCTAAACCCTGAGGAATCGGCATATACCATAAAGAGAGTCCAAACAAGAGGACAAATAGTTGCAAAATATGCTGTTTAAACTTCTCTTTTTTATGTGTTGACATCATTCACCCTTCACATTAGTTTATGTAACTATAACATAGTGAGCTTGTATTAACGTTGCCCTAACGTTGATGAACTATGATTTTACATTATACAGCACAAGGAGTCTGCAATGAATTGGCGAACGGCGAGTGAAGCACGTTTAGAAAAGATGGGGATAGGCATTACAAATCACCCAAAAAAGATTATAGCCCTACTACTGATTGTTGCATTTGCACTTATTAGCAATCTGCCAAAAATAACTATAGATACTTCAACAGAGGGGTTTTTACATAAAAACGACCCTGCTCTTGTAAGCTATGAAGCTTTTAAAGAGCAGTTTGGACAAGATGAGAAGATTTTAGTAGTTGTAGAAAACAGCGATATTTTTGCAGTTAAAAATATAAATAAACTGCGAAAACTGCACGAAAAACTAAAGAGTGAAATACCTCATCTCAATGACATAACTTCTCTTATAAACGCACGAAACACTAGAGGAGAAAAAGATACACTCATTGTAGAAGACCTTTTTGAAAACTTTCCAAAGTCACAAGATGAACTCTCAAAGATTAAAGAGACAGCCCTACATAATCCACTCTATAAAAATATGCTCTTTAATGATGATTTAACAATGACTAGCATTATTTTAGAACCCTCTGCATATGAGTCCTCTTCAGATATAAACGCCCTTGAAGGTTTTGCTGAAGAATCCAATGAAAAAAGTGAATTTTTGAGTGACCCTTCAAAGAGTGAGATGGTTAGAGCGGCAAACGCAATAGCCCAAGAGTTTGACACGAAAGAGTTTCACGTATATGTTGCAGGATCTCTTGCTGTCAATGACTACAACAAACAGTCTTTGCAAAAAGATATGCAAAAGTTTATAAGACTTGTACTCCTTGTAATTATCATCTTTTTATTTTTACTGTTCCATCGTGTAAGTGCAGTTATTCTTCCACTATTCATAGTAGCCATCTCCTTGCTGATGACGCTCTCTCTTATGGCACTTACTGCTACACCTATCAGTATACCTACACAAATTTTACCCTCGTTTTTACTTGCCGTTGGTATTGGAGCAGTTGTTCACCTTTTAGCTATGTTTTTTAAGCACTTTAACGAGCATAAACAAAAAAATGAAGCTATTGCATTTTCTCTTGGTCACTCAGGCTTGGCAATAATTATGACCTCACTCACAACAGCAGCCGGCTTACTCTCTTTTTCAACAGCTTCTGTATCACCTATAGCTGACCTTGGAATATTTGCCGCAGTAGGAGTTATGATAGCTCTTGTAAATACTCTTATTCTTCTCCCTGCCCTGCTTGCTGTCATTCCTCTCAAACCTGCAAAAGAAAAACAGGTACAAAAGAGCGAAAAGATGGATGCCCTTTTACTCTCTATGGCAAACTTTAGTGTGACACATGCAAAAAAAATCGTCTCTATAACCTTTGTAGCCGCTCTTATCTGGCTCTATTTTGCAACAAAAGTCTCTTTTGAACATGACCCACTCTCTTGGCAACCCGAAAACTCTCCTATAAAAATTGCAACTAAACGGGTTGATGCAGCGATGAAGGGAAGCGTAACAATGGAAGTACTAATAGATACAAAAAAGACAAATGGTCTCTACAATCCCCAACTGCTTACAAAAATAGACACTCTTGTAAAAGATGCACAAGAACTTGATACTGAACTCGGATTTATTGGAAAAGGTTGGAGCGTTGCAGATGTGCTTAAAGAGATTCATAAAGCCCTCAATGAAAACAGAGCTGAGTTTTATGCAATTACTGAGAACGAACAGCTTATTCCACAAGAGTTTTTACTTTTTGAAAATAGCGGAAGCGATGATTTAGAAGATTTTGTCGATAGTGGTTTTTCCAAAGCAAGAGTCACTTTTAAACTCCCATGGATGGAGGCAGGTGCTTATACAGAGTTAAACAATAAACTCCAACAGATGTTTCAAGAGAGACTCTCTGGTGTCGCAGAAGTCACTATAACAGGTATGGTACCTCTCTTTCAGCGTACACTATTTGCAGCGATAGAGACTATGGGTCTCTCATATCTTATCGCCTTTGCACTTATAGCCATGATGATGATCATTCTTCTTGGAAGTATAAAAATTGGACTCATTAGTATGATTCCAAATACTCTCCCAGTTATTTTAACACTTGGATTTATGGGAATGACAGGTATGCCGCTTGATCTTTTTACAATGCTTATTGGAGCTATTGTTATAGGTTTGAGTGTAGATGACACGGTACACTTTTTTCACAACTTTGCACGTTACCATCATCAAGGTTACTCGGCGCAAGAGTCTGTACAAAAGAGTATGCTCACTACAGGACGTGCACTTGTTGCAACAACCGTGGTTTTAAGCCTTGGATTTTATGTTTATGCCTTTGCCTCTTTGAGTAACCTCATAAACTTTGGTATTCTTACAGGCGGAGCTATTACACTTGCACTCTTTGCCAACATTATTTTAGGACCTGCACTTCTCGTGCTTACAACCAAAGAGAAAAAATAAAGGAAGATACTATGTTTAGAAAATTAATTTTACTTACGCTCATTACACTCTCGCCACTTCTTGCTATAACAGGAGAAGAGATAGCCCAAAAAGTACACGACAGAGATGATGGAGACAACTCATCCTCACTGCTTACAATGACCCTTTTTGATAAAAATGACAACACCAGAGTAAGAGAGTTAAAAACCTTTTCTAAAGATAAAGGAGAAGACACTCTCAAACTTATGTTCTTTTTATCTCCGGCAGATGTAAAAGATACAGCATTTTTGACCTACGATTACGATGATTCAAACAGAGATGATGACCAATGGCTCTACCTACCCGCACTTCAAAAAGTAAAGCGTATAGCTTCAAGTGAGAAAAGTTCTTCGTTTATGGGTAGTGATTTTACTTACTCAGATATGACGTCTCGTAATGTCTCTGATTATACCTATGAAATCATGAAAGAACCTACTGTAAAAGGACACAAAACGTGGCAGATGCTTGTCACGCCAAAGAGCCAAAAAACCATTGATGAAACGGGATATACAAAAAGCATAGTCTTTGTCAGACAAGACAACTTTGTCATCACACAAGCACTACACTATGTTGAATCAGGCGATAAACTCAAATACATGATGGTCAACAACCTTGAACTTGTAGATGGTATTTGGACAGCACTTGAAATACAAATGATTACTAAAAAAGGCAAAAAAACTCTTCATAAAACAGTTTTAGAGTTCTCAGATGTAAAATATAACCAAGATTTAGACGAAGCATTTTTTACAACAAGAACACTCCAAAAAGGAATATAAAAGTGCTTAGGCGTTTACTGCTTTTTACTCTTCTCGTTACATCACATATAGATGCAAATGAGATGAGTGACGATCTTGCTGGCTTTGATGATATTGAAGTCGTTGATACGCCTCAAATGAGTTCTGAAACTCAAGAGACACTATCTCCGCTTACTCTGAGCGGACAGTTGAAGTTTAAAACTTCTTATGGATATAAAGAGCATCAAGTGGATGGCGTAGAGTATAGTGGTTTTAATCAAGCCCAATCATCACTTTACTTGCAAATAGACTATAAGTTTGCCCCAAATTGGTCACTACGTGCGAGTGGAAACACTTTTTATGATGCAGTTTATTCCTTACATGACAAACCTTATAACCAAGATGTACTCGATACATATGAGACACAACTACGATTTGATGATGTCTATATACAAGGCGAACTTACTCAAAACTTGGATCTCAAACTAGGACGTCAGATAGTCGTTTGGGGAAAATCTGACTCTATACGCATAACAGATGTTATAAATCCTTTGGACAATCGTCTCCCAGCCATTACAGACATTAAAAATCTCCGCCTAAGTACTTCAATGGCAAAGCTCGATTACTATAGTGGAGCGTGGAACCTTAGCGCTATGGCAATCTTTGAAAGCAGAATTTTTTTAGAACCCGCTGTTCGAGGCGAGTTCTTTCCTGTGGACGCTATATTTCCAAATGCTCCAGACCCTTTTATAGAGTTAAATGAACCAAAAAGTTCACTTGAAACACCCCAGTATGCTTTTGCGGCAAACGGTATTTTTTCAGGTTGGGACATCTCTTTTTATGGCGCTCACGTTTATGATTCAAGATGGCACCTAAAAGGCTCCCTTCCAAACGCTACACGTGAAGTCTCTAAAATATATATGTTTGGAAGTGCATTTAACATTGTCTATGAGAGTTGGCTTTTTAAAAGTGAAATCGCTTATCTTGACTCTTTAAAATATAATTCAACTGCGAATGAAAAAGCAAGGCTCGATGCGCTCATTGGATTTGACTATAATGGTTTTAAAGACACGCTTATATCAGTCGAAGTTGCAAACAGACATCTCTTCTCATACGAAGAGCAGATGAGTGGCTTTACTATGGGATTTGTTCCTGATTATACGCAAGAAGATGAAGTACAAACTGCTATCAGAGTCAATCGTTCATTTTCCAATGACACGATTGATGTCACAATCTTAGCAAATCTTCTCGGACATCACTGGCAATATGGAGGTTTTATACGTGCATCATTAGAATACGAACTCTTTGATAGTACACTTGTTGAATTTGGAGCTATTGACTATCTTAAACCTGCAATAGTTGAGGAGAAACCTTTTAGTGATTCTATAAGCAATAATGATAGAATCTTTGCAGAAATAAGCTATAGTTTTTAAACAAAAACTTATAGAGCTATGCTACAATAAACACACTTTATTTTAAGGACTCGTTGAATGTTTGAACACATGAGCATTAAAAAGAAAATGTACCTCCTTATATTTATGGCTACATTTTCTATCTTCTCCGCAACTATATTTGTTTTTATTTCTATGACAAATGTAAACAATGACTACGACCACCTGCATGAAAACTCAATGACAGCAGGACTAATCACTCTGAATATAGAAAAAAACCTTAACTATGTCAGCCGCATGACAAGAGATATTATGCTCGGTGGTGACTATAATGAAGGTATCAAAAAACTCAGTACAACTATCGAAAAGATTAGAGAAGACTTTTCACAACTTGAGCAGATGATGAATAATAACGCTTCTCTTACATTAGTACAAGAAGCCAAATCATCAACTATGCACTTCTTAGACAGCTCAAATGAGATGATGAAATCTCTCACAAACGAAGACATTGTAGAAAAAACTTCGCAAACATACCAAAAGTACAAAGACGAACTCACTCCTCTGGCAAATGCATCACGTACTTCTTTTAAAAAGCTTGTTGCACTTAAAGAAGCAGAACTTGCCGAAGACTCTAAAGTACTTGGTGAGGACATCTTCTTTTACAAATACCTTGTTCTTGTTGCAGGTGTTATTGTAGGTTTTGTTGTACTTATCGTCGCGACTATTATACGTCGTACTATTACAGATGGGATTGAAACATTTACAACACTTATTTCGCACGCTGCACAAGGTGATTTTTCCAAAAAATGTGTGAGCTGTGACAGTGAAACAGAACTAGGTGTAATGGGACAAAAACTCAGTCACCTCCTTGAACACACTCAGACACTCATTCATGAAATCAACACAACTATCACTAACGCTTCTAAAGGAAACTTTGAACGTCCTATATCTTCTGATGGTATGCAAGGAGAATTTGTAGTTGCTATTCAAAGTGTTTCTCAAAGTATAGAGTTTATGAAAGAGCAGAGTAAAAAAGTACAACATGACTCATTTAACTCAAAACTCAGTGTAAACAGCGTTGGTGTTACAGAGTCACTTTCACTCATTCAAGATGATTTAAAAACAAATATTGAAAGTTTAAAAGACATCACTTCAGCTACAGAGTCCGCCGCACAACTAGCAAATGAGTCACAAACAAATATATCTATGGTTGTACACGACTTACATGGACTCAACGAGCAAGTTGAAATGAATAACGCAAGTATCACAGAACTTGCTGCACAAACAAACAATATTACCTCTGTAATTGAACTTATTACAGATATTGCAGACCAGACCAACCTTCTTGCACTCAATGCAGCTATTGAAGCAGCGCGTGCAGGTGAACATGGTCGTGGTTTTGCGGTTGTTGCAGATGAAGTACGTAAACTTGCAGAAAGAACACATAAAGCTACAAGTGAAATTTCTGTTTCTATTAAATCACTCCAACAAGGAATGAATGAAATCCAAACAAGTTCTGAAGAGATGAAAGAGACTGTTAACAGTTCTACAAGTCAAATTGAGAACTTTGAGGGTACGCTTGTCGAACTGAGCAATAACTCAACAAAAATCGTTGACTACTCATTTAACATGGAAAACAGTGTATTTGTAGTTCTTGCAAAAATAGATCATATTCTTTATAAATCACGTGCATACAACTCTGTAATGTCCTTAAGTAAAACACTTACTACTCTAGATGCACAAGAGTGTAATCTAGGTAAATGGCAGGCTGGTGAAGGAAAAGAACGTTTTTCAACAACAAAAGCTTATGCAAAAATGGCAGAACCACACCATTTAGTTCATGATAGTGCAAACAAAAATATCGCATATCTTGAAGGGGACATTTTTGATAATGTAATGGATAATAGAGAAGCAATCTTAGCAAATTTTGACAAAATGGAAAAAGCTTCAAAAGAGCTGTTCGCTCTACTTGATACAATGCTAAATGAGTCTGTAAAAAAATAAACAATGAGCTATTTTCCCGCATTTCTTCAACTAGAAGGTAAAAAAATTCTTCTTGTCGGAGGAGGAAATATAGCCCTAGAGAAACTGGAAAAGCTTCTCGATTTTACACACAACATTTCTCTTATTTCTTTAGAGTTTTCTCCTCAAATACTCTCCTTAATTACACAGCACAATCTTAAGTATAAAAAGGCTGCATATAAAGAAGGTGACATTTCAGAGTATGCTATTGTAATTGTTGCGGTAGATGATATTAAACTTCAAGAAAGTATCTTTTACGAGTCTAAGAACTACAAATGTCTCTGCAATGCAGTTGACTCTACAGCGTATTGTGATTTTATTTTTCCCTCATATATAAAAGAGGGTGATCTCACCGTCGCTATCTCTACCTCTGGTGCCTCGCCTGCTGTTGCCAAAAGACTTAAAGAGTATATTAAAGGAGTCTTACCACAAAACCTAAACAGTTTTTTGCAAGAGATGAAAGCTTTGCGAAGTGTTTTTCCAAAAGGAAAAGCACGAATGCGTTTTTTAGATGAAAAGGCAAAACGCTATTTTTCTAAAAACTCATAAGCCTCTTTAAGTGTTTTATATTCACCCGCAACATAGAGCCATATAGCAGCGTTTAATCTTGCTAAATCCTTACTTTTTTCTAAGGGTTTTATCCCATAAAACTCAGGGTCAACAATTTCCTCTGTTATTTCACCACCCTGACTAATCCATAACTTCCCTTTTTTAAAAAGTTCAGGACTACCTTCATCACCTTGAATAAGCGCAAAACGCTCATAACGTTTTGAAAATATTTCAATGTATTTTTTTACATAAGGTGTATGGTGCACTCCAGTGATAGCACTCTTAGAGTTTGCAACACAAGGGAGTTTTTCAAGAGTGTTAAAACCTGTACGGACTCCTAAAAGCATCCTAATATCTGTAAGTTCGTGTATCTCCCTGCAATACTCTTTTCTATCAAAGTAGTAAAGATTTTCTGCATTTAACTCTTTGCATAGATCTTGAATTGTCAACCCGGATTTCGCAGGTTGTAATAAGTCGCCATAAACAACAACACTCAGTTCACTTTTCTCCAGCTCTTTTAAAACATCTTCTAAAAGATAAGGATTTTTTGCCTTGCCATCAAAAGGGTAACCAAGTTCTATAGAGTTTGGTACGAGATCTTTATAGGTAAATTCATCTATTGCACTCAGTGCTCCTAAGAACTCCTCATTACTCTCGCCTTTAAGTCTCCATCCAAGTAAAAAAGCGGCTATCTGTTCAGGTGCAGCCTCTCCAAAGAGAATTTGACGCATCATATCTTGTGCTTCTTCAAAACTTAGGTCTCGATTTCCTTTAGGTCCAGTACCTACTGCTTTAATATAACTTTTAAAACTCATTTCATTCTCCCGTAAACCAAGCAAGCTGTTCTTGCAGAGTCACCACGTGACCAACGACAATAGTTGCCGGTGTCGGTAACTCCTTTGCCTTTTGGACAATGTTTTCTAAATTTCCAACAACAAGTTGCTGTTCTTTTGTAGTTCCTTTAGAGATAACAGCTATAGGGTACTCTTTTGGTTTTCCTATTTTTAAAAGATTACCTACTATTTTTTCTAAGTTGTGTTTTCCCATCAAAAAAATCAGTGTCTCATCGCTTTTTATCTCATCCCATATAAGTTGAGGCGATTTTTTATCTGGCGTTTCATGTCCTGTGATAACACGAAAACTGACTGCAACTCCTCTGTGTGTTACAGGAATTCCTGCATATGCAGGTACACTAATTGCAGAAGATATTCCCGGAATAATTTCAAATGAGACTCCACGTTCTTTTAGATAAAGAGCCTCTTCTCCACCTCGTCCAAATACAAAAGGGTCTCCACCTTTTAATCTTACGACAGTAGAATGTTTTAGTGCATTTTGATAGATAGTTTCGTTTATATCATCTTGAGGCATGATGTGGTGTTTATCCTCTTTCCCTACATAGATAAACTCTGCACCATCTTTTGCTTCTTTGAGAATTTCGGGGTTGGCAAGCTTGTCATATATGATAACATCCGCCTCTCTAATAACCCGTAAAGCTTTAATTGTAAGAAGTTCCAAGTCCCCTGGACCGGCTCCTGTTAAATATACTTTTGACATGAAATATTGTATAGCTTTTTTTTATAAAGCTTTGCGGTTTTATGTTTATTTTTTAGGCATTAAACTCCAAAGAAAAACAACTTCCTTGCATCTCTTTTGAACTCACAAAAACCTCTATATACATCGCATTGCAAAGCCTTTTAACTATATCAAGTCCTATCCCGCTTCCCATATTCTGTTCTTTATAAGAGCGTTGAAAAACGAGATTTGTATCTTTAATACCCACTCCGCTATCTTCAATACATAGACGATTTTTATCTTTATATATTTTTACAAAACCACCACTTGTATTGTATTTACACGCATTGGATATTAGATTTGAAAGTACTTGTCTAAGTGCTTCTTTATTTACCTTCACTTCAAAATGTGCATACTCAATGTAAAAATGCAACTCAGGATATATTTTTTTGTAAGGAGCCACAGCCTCTTCGACAATTTCAAAAACCTGCTCTTTGACAAGTGCAATACCTTCATCATGCAAGAGGTATGAGAGATTTTTATGAAGTTCAGAGATATTGTCTGCACTCTGTTTAATACGTCCAAGCGCTTTAAGAGACTCTGAAGAAGTGTTTGCTTCTAAAATCTTAATATTGAGCAATATAGAAGTGATAGGCGTATTTAAATCGTGAATCAAATCTTTTGAGAAGGTATCTAGTTTCTCTATTGCATTTTGCATAGGTCTGAGCGCTTTTTTTGCAAGAAAAAAACTAATAAACGCGAAAAAAGCCAAGAGAGAAACTTGAATGAGAATTATCTCTGTTTTAAGTTCATGCAAACGCTCTTTATAATACTGCTTGTCTTTTCTCACAAGTATAAAACCGCCCTCCCACGTTTGTGGTACATACTTATAAAAAGCCTCTTCTGTCACTGTAAAATTATCAATATTAAAATCTGGAATATTAATTTCAACTACTTTATGAGTAATATGTTCACTCTGTGGATTCATATGCATTTTCAGCTGGCGCATATACTCTATCATGGAGAAATGTTCTTCAACCATATAACTCTTTTTTTGCTTCTCATAGTACATAAAACCAGAGGCTAAAATGAGTAATGCAACGCTACCAAAGTAGATAGCAAAAAACTGCAAAAAAGTTCTACGTTCATGCCTTAACAAGTCTATACCCTAAACCTTTTTGTGTCTCTATATCTAAGCCGCTTTTTCTGAGTTTATTTATATAAACGCGAAGTGCTCCTTCACTCGCCTCTCCTTCTGAACTTAAAGAAAACAGAAGACTCTCTTTGTCAACAACTTCATTCATATGCTTAAAAAGGAGTGCTAAAACCTTTGCCTCTTGCGGTGAAAAAGAAATACGCTCGCCACTCCCATCTATAAGTTCATTACTTGCTATTTTATAGTGCATATCTTTGTAGACAAGTTCATTACTAGAGGCTGAAAAAGATTTTCTAAGCAATGCGCTAATGCGTACTAAAAGCTCATCAAAGTCAAAAGGCTTTTTTAAATAATCATCTGCTCCAACGGCAAAACCTTGGGAGAGTGAAGCTATATCATTTAGAGAAGTTAAAAAGATACACGGGAGTGTGTTCCCTGCATCTCGAAGCATTTGTAAAAGCTCAAAACCACTAAAATCAGGAATATTTACATCAAAGAGCATTAAGTCAACGGAATCTATATACAATTTTTCAAGTGCCTCATTACCGGCTCTTGCTACTATAAGCTCGTAACCCTGAGCTTCTAAAAGTTCACTCAGTGTCTCTAAAAGGACTAAATCATCTTCGACTAAAAGAATCTTTGCCACTACTCCCAGTCCTTGTACATACTGCTCGAGTGTTTCTCTTTTTTATATCGGCGTGCATTTTTACTTTTATCTAATTGATTAGCACTATATAAAAGTTCCTCTTTAATATTCTCAATATCTTCGGTTGAACCTTCATAAGAGATTATCTTTTTCACAAGTAATTCCAAGTCTTTTAAGTCACCCTTGTAGAGTTCTGAAGCTTCAACTCTATTAAGAAGTTTGAGGGAGTTTTGTACTTTTTTATCGTAGCCTTCTTGAGTTAACTCAGGAGTATTGCCAAGATAAGACACCATGCCTTTTAAAAAACGTTCTAATGCCCTTATATAGCGAAGTCTTTGTGCATTATCTATAGCCTTTTTCGATGCCGCCATTTCTTCCCCGTTGCTCATTTAATGCTACAATTATACACTTTAAACACGGAGATTTTTTTGAAAAAGATTTTTACACTGCTTATGCTTGTAGCCCTGAGCCTTTTTGCAGATTATAAAAACGCCTATCTTACACAAGAGATACTAGACTCTGAACTTCCCATTGTCGATGTAAGAACAGAACCTGAATGGAAAGAGACGGGTCTTCTCAAAGGAGCAATC
Source organism: Campylobacterales bacterium (assembly GCA_016938175.1). GTDB lineage: Bacteria > Campylobacterota > Campylobacteria > Campylobacterales > Sulfurimonadaceae > Sulfurimonas. The sequence continues at coordinate 2,616 of JAFGVE010000034.1, read as the reverse complement.
CCAATAGTGTTTTTCAGTGAGCAGGGAAAACCTCTTGTAAACTCATTTTTAAAAGAGCTCAATGCAAAAGTTGACACAAGTAAGCCCTTTGCAATTATCTGTCACACTGGAAGTAGAACTTCTGTCATTGCTCCTTGGCTCTCAAAAGAACTAAACTACAATGTTATTAACCTGCTTGGCGGTATGGATTACGCAACAAAAGGTCTTAAACTCCCTACCTATCCTTACACACAAAAATAAGCCCAAATGAAAATTCCGGGCTTTGTTCGTTTTTTATTTTTTCTCTCTTTACGTATTGTCATTACTTTTGGAGTTTTAGCACTCATTATATTTTTGCTCTGGGGAGTTCTCTATCTACTCTTTATTAAATAAAAATGCCAATTCGGCAATTTTGCTCGCAGGTATTTTTTCTATTATTATCGGTATGGGTGTAGCACGTTTCGCTTTTACATCCCTCCTGCCTCCGATGCTTGCAGATTATCTGAGTTTAACGCAGGTAGGTGTTCTCGCATCACTCAATTTTGCAGGTTATCTTGCTGGAGCACTCTTTTCTATTTCACTGAAAAATATCCAAACAAAAATATTCTTTTTTCGACTTGGACTCTTTATAAGCATTACAAGTAGCTTTGTTTTAGCAACTTCACATAATGAGCTTCTTTGGCTTATTTCAAGAACGCTTGCGGGATTTGGCTCTGCTATGACTTTTCTTGTAGGAAGTTCTATAGTTATGCTCAAGCTCAATTTAGAGAACAAAACAAAAGCAATGGGAGTTTATTTTAGCGGTATTGGACTTGGAATAGTAAGCAGCGAACTACTCACACAGGGCATACTTTTAAAATCTTCTTGGGAGAGTGCTTGGCTATGGCTTAGTCTTGTTGCACTTCTTTTAAGCCTTTACGCTTATTACATACTCTCTTTTGAAAAAACTCCCCACTCAAAAGAGCATAAACCTAAAATAGACTTCTCCATCTTTACACCCTACGTTATTTTACTCGTTCTTGCTTACTTTACTGAAGGTGTCGGTTTTGTTATACAAGGAACATTTTTACCAAACATTATAAACTCGCTAGAAGGACTTGAAGGATTTGGAAATCTCGGATGGCTCATTGTTGGAGTCACAGGAATTCCTTCCTCTATTTTTTGGATGCACCTTGCCCACAAATATGATAATGTAAACGTCATCATTGCCGCAATGGCTCTACAAATGCTTGGAGTACTTATACCTACCTTTACAGCAAATATCTATGCAAATTTACTCGCAGCAGCACTTTATGGAAGTACATTTATAGGTCTGGTTGCACTTTTTATGAACCTTGGAGGACAGATATCTCAAAAGAACCCTGTCACGCTAATGGGAGCCATGACAGCGGCTTATGGTATAGGACAAGTTACTGCACCACTTTATAGTGTCGCACTCATTGCACATTTTGGCAACTATAACACAACACTCTACCTTACTGCGTTTATACTCTTTATAGGAATACTTCTCCTACGTAAAGCGAAAACTTTAGCATAGAGAAACGTGGTATTAGACATATAAAAAAATTAGGAGATGTATATGGATGGAAAAAAAAGAGCAGATATAAAATCAGGGCTTAGAGTGAGCATCATTTTAAAACAAGACCAAAGAAGTGGCAAGTTGACCCAAGGAGTTGTAAAAGACATCCTTACAAACTCAGCTACACATCCTCATGGCATAAAAGTAAGACTCACTGATGGACAAGTGGGAAGAGTAAAAGAGATACATTCGTGAAGTTTTTCATAGATGGTGATGCCTTTCCAAATCTTCTAAAACCCATTGTTTTTAAAGCGATAGAGAAGTACCACCTAGAGACTTACGTAATCGCAAATAAAAAGATAAATATCGGTGAGTCAAAAAACATTCACTATCTCATTGTAGATGAGGGATTAGACAAGGCAGATGACCTCATAGTGACAATGGCTAATGAAAACGACTTCGTCATTACAGCAGACATTCCTCTCGCTGACAGAGTAGTTTCCAAAGGCGCACTAGCACTAGACCACAGAGGCACACTCTTTGATGAAAACAACATCAAAGGACATCTAGCCACAAGAAACCTCATGCAAGAGATACGCGAGAGTGGAGAGCTAACACGAGGCCCTGCTCCATTTAGTAAAAAAGATACGCATAACTTTGCTACACAACTTAACAATGTACTCTATAAAAGGTTTCAATGAGGTTAAAGAATTATATAAAGTTTTACCTCTTTTCTTTTAAATACTTAATGTATAGCCTATCCCCTTAACAGTTTTTATCTCTATCTCTGGTACTTTTTTTCTAAGTTTAAAAAGTAATTGTCTTCTATTTTCATCACAAGTGCTATGGTCATGCCAAATAATCAAGTCTAGATATTCATTCGTTACAACTTGATTTCTATTTTGTATCAAAATATGTAAACATTGTTCTTCCTTGTTTGTGAGGTTGATTTTTTGATTGTTTTTTAATAAAGACTTACTGTGAATATCGTATACGTACTCATTACTAAGCTTAATCAGTTCTAACTTCTCACTCAGTCCAAATCGAAAAGAGGCTAGTTTCACCTCTCGAAGAAGATGTGAATCAAGATAGGGCTTTACAATATAACCTGTAAAGTT
>JAFGVE010000033.1 GCA_016938175.1 Campylobacterales bacterium | reverse complement strand
TTTAGTTATAGTAATGTTGATTATTATGACAGATATGTTGTCTCTCTTACTCTAAGAGGTGGTGAGGCAGGAATGGGAACTGTAGTAAAGGATGACCGCTTTACTGGAGCAATAACCTACACCCCTTTAGGAAATACAGGAACAGGCTACCCGGTAGGAAAAGTATATCAATTAAGTAATACTAAAGTTCTAGGTGGAACATCTTTAGTTGGAAAAGCACTTACAGAGCCTATGGAGTCTAAGGTAGGTGTTTGGGTTTATGATGTAGCATCAGCTACAGTAACAGATGAGAGATTACCATCGACTAATGTAAGAAATTATAATAATACACAAGATGTACTTTTTGAGGCAAACAAAGCACCTGTCTCTTTTGTAAAAGCGAAAGATGGCCGAATTTGGGCAAATGCTCAATACCTTGCTTGGGATATTACCTTACTATTTGCACAACCAACATATACTGGATTAAGATCAGGACTCGTTAGATTTGATGGTAATACTGGGAAAATAGTTGATGGTCCTTTTATAACATCTGCTGATCCTAAACACATTAATGGGGAAACTACTGCCATAAGTGGTAATGGTGATTATGCCATGTTCTTTGAAGGCGCAGGACTTAACGATACATTTAACACGGGTCAAAACCTAATCGTTTATGATCTCTCAAGTTCTGATATGACCCAGTTTAATAAGCTTAGTTTTTCTGATCAATCTGCAGGAGCTTCAGGTGGCTTATGGGACGCTCAATTCTCTCCTGTGTATGATGAAAACACATCATCATGGTATGCACTTACTAGAAAAAATGCTGCATCAGATGAGCTAAATATTGTCAAGATTAGTCCAAGTAGTGTAAATGACACCGTAATGACAAACGTTACTGTGACAAATATGAGTGTTACTTGGCCTTCTGATGTAAATAGTAGTGATAGAAACACTTTACGAACTGCTCCATTTAGAGCCTCAAATGCAAAGATATATTTTGGAACATCAGATGCAAAACTGATTAGTTATAATCCAGATGACAACAGTGTGGCAGTTGTCGCTGATTTTGCCTTATCAAGCCCAGATAGCTCAGAGTTAAGAGGTTTCCTAAACGAAGAAGATGGTGTTTTAGTAGGTTTAATTGTGGATTCTACAGATAGTGTTAGCGAGAGTGCTACTAGGGTTTTTAGATATGACCTTACTTCAGAGACAGTTATAGGTACAGTAGATGTTACTGGAAAAATTAGTACTTCAGAAGAGTTCCCTGGAGTTAACTTTATTAGTAATTGATACCAGACCAAGTCTTTATAGACTTGGCTTTTTGTAAAAAAAACTTCCCTTAACTTTTTTTATAAAACCACTTTTTGGCAAAGAGGGTAGTTTGAATCTAGGCTCCTTGCATAATGTATGAACTTTAAAATTCAGTCGCTATAATTACGCTCTTAAAAAGCTGAGTAGGAGTGGTTAATGCCTTTATCGCGTTTAAATCAAGAACAGTATGCCGCTGCTACCTCTACTGATAAACAAAACCTCATTATCGCCTCTGCTGGAACAGGAAAAACCTCTACAATCGTTGGACGTATAGCATTTTTACTCAACAAGGGTATTGAGGCAGATGAGATTCTACTGCTTACCTTTACAAATAAAGCCGCTGCTGAGATGGTAGCTCGTGTGGCTGAATACTTTGGAAAAGATGTTGCAAGCAAAATAGATGCAGGAACCTTTCATGCGGTAAGTTACAGATGGCTGAAAAAACGTGATAGAAGAGTTGTGCTCAAACAGCAACGTGAGTTAAAAACTCTTTTTCGATCAGTATTTGAAAAACGTTCATTTCGAAATATTGATGCCGAAGTCTCTCCTTATGGAGGAAACTACCTTTATGACTTGTACTCTTTGTATCAAAATACGGAACTACATAGCAATTTTGAAGAGTGGATAAAAGAGAACTACGCAGAGCATGAACTTTTTGCCCTTATATACGCTGATGTTGTTGATGAGTTTGAAGAGCTGAAAAAAGAGTATGGCTTTTTAAATTTTAATGATTTACTACTTCACTTTAGAGAGATGTGTAAGACCCAAGAACTTGGCTATAAAGAAGTACTTGTAGATGAGTATCAAGATACAAATGCTTTGCAAGGAACAATTATAGATGCGATGAAACCGCCTTCTATATTTTGTGTGGGTGATTATGACCAGAGTATTTATGCCTTTAATGGTGCAGATATAGGGATTATTGGCTCTTTCACAAAAAAATTTCCTGAAGCAAAGGTTCATACACTTACAAAAAATTACCGCTCCTCACGTCCTATTCTCTCCTTAGCAACGCGTGTCATAGAGCATAATGAGCGAATTTATCCAAAGCAGTTAGAAGTAACCAGATTAGATGATGCGAAGGCTCCTTCGCTTCTTGCATTTGATGAGCTTTTTGATCAGTATCATCAGATAGCGGCGATGATAAAAGCATCACAAACTCCAAGAGAAGATATAGCTGTAATTTTTAGAAATAACTCCTCGGCAGATGGCATAGAGGTCGGTTTAAGGGAGTTAGATATTGCCTGTAAACGTAAGGGTGGAACAAGTTTTTTTGACTCAAGAGAGGTAAAGGCTGTTTTAGATCTTTACACGCTTCTTGTCAATGAAGCCGATATGATGGCGTTTATTCACCTCTTTGAGTTCTCCAGAGGTATTGGTTCAGCAATGGCAAAAGAGCTTTACATTGCACTCAAGTCTTTAGGACACGGAAGTATGTTTTATGGACTTTATGCACCGGATGAGTCTATAAAAAATCCTTTTGAGAAGCGAAAACTAAATCATCAGTTAGGTCTTTTTGATGATTTTGTAGAGCTTGGGGCAGTCGGAAAATATGCCAAACTTGGTTTTGAAGAGCGTTTTATGAAAAACCCTATTTTAAAACATCCAAAACTAACAAAAGATTCAGCTGCATTTGTACACAATTTTTATCTTCTCTTTAGAGACCTAAAAGGGGTGAAATCACCTGCAAAAGTTGTGGATATGATAACTAAGTCTGAACTCTTTAAATATATAGCAGATGTTCTTGCTTCTAAACGTGCACAACTCAAAGACGGCAGTATAGATGAGAAACAAAAGACAGAGGCACTGACACGTATAGAGAGAAAAAACATTTTACTCAAAGAGCTGTGTAAGCCATATACAGAGCATGAACGTTTTTTAAATGCAATGATTTTGGGTTCTTCGGATTTAACTCAAGGAGAGGGTGTCAATCTCTTGAGTGTACATGCAAGTAAAGGTTTGGAGTACAAAGAGGTTTATGTAGTTGACTTGATGGACGGTCGTTTTCCAAATAGAAAGCTTATGCAAAGAGGTGGAAGTCTTGATGAAGAGCGACGTCTTTTTTATGTCGCTGTAACACGAGCTAAAGATATACTCTATTTAAGTTATGCAAAGTATGACAAAATTAAAAAACAAAATTTTGTGGCATCGCAGTTTTTATATGAAGCCGGACTTGTTCCAAAGGATGAACAGTATAGAGCTATGGTAATGAAAGATGCTGATAAAGATGAAGAGTAATTAGTAGAGTTTTGAGAGTTTTAAGAGATAGGGATTGATTATAAAGTTGTACTCTTTGAGCGTTTTTGTATTGATATAAGGTTTTGTAGAAGCACCCAAATAGATTGAAGCTAAAACACCATACTCTAAATATGAAGGTTCATATGCAAAGCTGACAATTTTATGTGTGTTTGCCCACTGTGCTATCTCTTCTACCTCTTTTTGGGCATGATGAAAAATAATGACTGCTTCTGGTTTGTGTGTGAGGGTTTGAAACTGATTTATGGATACTTCAATTCGTTTATCCATGAGTCCCTGTTTATAGTGTGTATCTATAGCGGTTTTGAGTTCTTGAGCATAATGTTTGTCCTGCTCTTGAACGATGATGCTAATGTGTACACTACGATTTAAGTCGGCTAGATTTTCACACAGCATAAGCATCTTAGGAAAAATTTTTGCTTCTAACTCCAGTATAGTAGAGTTATAGTGACTCGCAAAGAGTTGTATATGTAGAAATAAAAAGAGAGTGAAAACTCCTATTCGCATATAAATTTCCACTCCAATGTCAGCCAGAAGCTTCTACCAGTCTGTTCTAAATCATCTAAATAACTTCCTGATGAAACATCGTTACCCCCAGCAGCAATAAAACGGATGTCTTCATTGAAAATATTTTTTATACTTGCTTGTATAAGAAGCTCTTTATAGGAGTAACTTAGTGTCTGGTCAAATGTTATATAGGCTTTGAGTGGGTCTCTTACATCGCCTAGTTCGCGTGTTCTCTCCCCAACGTAACGGATTTTCGAACCTGTATGCCAATCTTTGCTGATTTGATAAAAGAGCATTGCGTTTGCAAGATTGTTTGCGATGAGAGGTGTTTCGTTACCATGCTCATTAACACTATAAACATAACTGTAGTTTGCTTGAAGAATAGTGTGTTGATAGAGTGGGAATTTAAATTCCAGCTCTGCACCGTAAGCATGACTTCTTGGTCCATTTTTGAGTTGAAAATTTGTATCTCTATAGACAAAGTTTTCTGTTTTTGTATAGAAAAAGTTTACATTGAGCCATCTTTGGAAATCTTGTTCGTATGTGTACGCAAATTCAAGAGTATCTATAGTTTCAGACTGTAAGTTTTGATCCCCTATAAAAGGCACAATTGACCCATAGCTCTCTACAAATGTGGGAACACGAAAAGAGTTTTGATACATTAGTTTGTAGCTCTGTTTTTCATCAGGCATATAGAGTACAGAGAGCTTTGGAGAGAGTGCAGAGTCTGCATCACTATAGTTATCATAACGTACTCCTAAATTTGCAATCCACTCTGAAGAGAGGGTAATAATATCATTCAAATAGAGCGCAAACTGTTCTCGCGTTATATGTTCAATGAGTCCTCCACCCGGTATATAAATAGTAGGTTCTTCTTGCGGTATAGGAGCTAGTACAGGTAATAAAGTGTTTTGTTTATAGAGTGGGTTGTCAACTTTGATACGACTTAGATAAGTTCCAAACGTAAGCTTATTATTTGCATAGTGATAGTTTAAAGAGAGGTCACTATAGAGAGTTTTCTCTTTATACGTTCCCTCACTTATGAAGTCCTCAGAGCTAGGGATAAGAACGGAGTAGGGTACGACTCTTGATTTTCCCTTCATGGAGTACTCTTTATAGCCGAGTTTAAGATCTAAATCCAACTCTTGGCTTACTTGGGGTGTATACTCTGCTTCATTTACAAACGAGGTATGTGTCATGGAGTAGGGTTCATTAATGATAGGCCAAGCACCATAACCAAAATAGTTTTGCGTTTTTTCTTCAAGAAATTTGCTTGTTATAGAGAAATCTTTGTAACTAAAAATCGCTCCAACAGATTTTACGTCAAAGTCTTCATACGAGTAAAATGGAGCATTGTTTGGCAGAAGTGTATAGTTTGCATACTCTCTTGTTTTATCATTCATAACAAAAGAGCCACTCAGTGCAAATGTACTCTCTTGTGTATTAAGATGTTGTGTAAAACCTGCAGTTGTTACACCTTCATTTGAAGCACGCATAAAGAGTGTAGATTTTTTATGAGTAGCAGCTTTAGTGATGACGTTTATAACACCGATATGTGCATATGAGCCGTAAAGAGCAGATGCAGGACCACGTATAATCTCTATACGTTCAATGTTCTCTATAGGCATATTGAGGTAAAAGTGGTTTGAACCACTTAGTTCAGAGTTTATAGTTATTCCATCGACCATAAACTTTAGCTTATCAGTCACTATTGACTTGTTTCCTCGCATATTTATCTGCTTTGCTCCACCAATTCCCATGCTTATTTCGATTCCAGGAACAGTCTCCAGTGCTTCATACAGACTTGTAATGCCAAGTTTCTGTAGAGCATCACTATGCAATACAGATACTACAGCAGGAGTTTTGTTAATGTTTAGCTTCGTTTTTGTACTTATTTTAGAGGCATTGTTGAGGTCATCAAGCAGGTTGAGCGTATCCTCATGCGCAAGCAGGAAGGTACTAAGTGTCAGTGCTAAGAGTTGTTTCATCCATGTCCTTTTGATTTTGCTCAATTGTAAAGCAACAACCATTTTTGGTATTAAATACTTTTATAGTTCCGTGCATACGTGATTCAATGATATTTTTAGCGATGTAGAGCCCTATACCTGTTCCAGAAGAGGCAAACTTTGTCGTAAAATAAGGGTCAAATACAGAGTGGATGATTGAGTTGTCAATCCCACCGCCATTGTCACAAAAAGATATAGATGTTTTTTCACTCTCTTGCATGAGTGTAATAGTTATCTCACCCTGAAAGTTATCGAAATTCTTTTGCATACACTTAATGGCATCTTTAGAGTTGTTGATAAGCACGAAAACAACCTGTTTAAACTCATTTTCAATACCGTATAGAGTAACTTTATTTACTGAACGTATATTGAGTTTGATTTTGTTGTTTTCAAGCTGTGCGGCTAAAATATCATAAACAGCCTCTATAGTCTTTTGCGGTTCAAAGAGAATGGCTTCTCTGTCTGGATTTAAAAAGTCCCTAAAATCATCTATGGTATTGGACATATAGTTGATGTTTTTAGAGATGATTTCCATCTTATCTTTAAAGTTAAGAGGGTCATTTATGCCAAGCTCATGTTGCATCTCTAGGTTCGCACATGAGAGACCGATGATATTAAGCGGTTGTCTCCACTGATGTGCAATGGACTCTAGCATCTCTCCCATAGCAGCTTGACGTGACTGATGAATCATCATCTGTTCTTGGTTTGTAAGCTTTTCAACCTTCTCTTCAACCTGTTTTTCAAGTTCTGTATTAAAACGTTCGAGTTGTAGAAGGTTTGAAGAAATATGTTCAATCATCTCATTTGCAGTACGTTTGATTGTCTGAATTTCACTGGTGTTACTCTCAACTACAATAGGAGACATTTTACTTGTTTTAGAGTATGCTTGAAAAGCGTTTGCGATAACTTTGAGTGCATCTAACTCTCTCTTCATTGCTATATAAAAGATTAAAAAAATGAAAAGTGCAAAAGCAAAAATCATAAGTAATATTTTATTAATACGTTCATAGAGCCTGTTGACATACTCAAAAGAGTGAACAATTTGGAGTTTTGCAATCTCTTTTGCCTTAAATGGGTCGGATATGGAGGCTTTAAAGGTATGAAGACCCATCTTATCGTTGTACTCTTTAGTGAGTTTTTTATTGAGTGTCTTTGAGCTTATGGAGACTGAGACAATATTTTTCTCTTTGAGCATTGTTTGAAGAATTTTTTCTACTTCTAAGTGTTGATTAAACGAGAGATTCAGTGCTATTGTCGGTTCAAGTGTTGAGACCATTAACTGTACTTTTTCATGCTCTGTTGTTTCAAGAATATTTTTTGTATAGAGTGTTCCAAAAAAGTAAAAAGGGAAGACGACCATTATAAAACTCATCCAGTAAAAAAAGGTAAATTTACTTGTTAGGGTTTGTTTCAAGGATTATACCTCTGTACGTAGCTTTCTAGTCTCTATAAAATAAGAGTGTCCAAGGTATATGACATAAAATACACTCGCAAAAAATATGACGAATGGAATCAGCGAGAGTAGGTAGAGAGCTACAGTCTTTAAACGTAGTGTTTTTGCATGAAAAAATTTTATTTTCATTGCTTCATCTCTTGTAGAGATATTAGAACTGATGTCGTAAATAAGCATCTTATGAAAGAAGTAGTATAGAGGCAGATTGAATGCCACAATGTTGATAACTGGAATAAAATAGAGCGGAAAGAGAAGAACAAACATAAGAAGCATGAGAAAAGCCCATTTGAGTGTTAAAAATATTCCTTCAAATATGTTTGAATAGCCTTGCATCTCGATATCGTTGTAGTGTCTTGCTTGTATCTCTTTGAGTATAAACGGTGTCATAAAACCTATAATAATGAGTGCCACAAAAATTGAAAAATAGAGTGTTAGAAAAGTACCTATGGTATAAACAAGAAAAGTTGCTATCCAAGAAGTAAGTGCATGACTCATCAAAAATTGAATCATTGCACTCCCTTCAAGTTGTGCTTGAAAACTATCTGTATGTTCAATACCATCAACATAGCTTACTTGCTCTGTCTGTACATGCATGCTACCTAGTGAATCAAGCCCAATGCCTGCAACCACAAAAAAGAGCACATAGAGTATTAGAAGACTTAGAAAGAAAGGCAAAAGAGAGTATTTCAGCATTTTACCCGTAAAGAGGTCTTTTATACTCAGTCCTAAAATTGTATTTTCTTCATTCATCTAAAGATTTTCCTCGATGAGTCTAAATGAAGTCAGTATATCTGCTTCATTCATTGCACCTGATTTATAAAAAAGAAGTTTACCACCCTTGTCAAAGATGAGAATGTTTGAAGCGTCATCTTCTAACTCCCACTCATTGACTAAGACACTTGCTTTGTCTTTGACGTAGATAGTGTTTGGAAACTCTTTTTGTTTTGACTCTAAAATAGACTCTATGACAAAGTTGGGTTTCCAAGTTGCAGCAAGGTTAATGATTGCTATGCTTCCAAAAGCACCTTTTTCTCGGTAGTTCTTCTCTTTTAAAGCCGCTGAGTAGTGCTCATTTACACCTTTTTTATCTGGATCTACATAAAACATCACGTAAACCTTTTCTTTAATAGAACTAGAACTCCATGCTGAGCCATCACTTACAAGACCACCTCGCTCCTCTTGAAGTGTCAGAGTTGGAGGTGTTGTTCCTACCTCTACAGCTAAAAGTGGAAGTGTAAGGAGTAGGTTAAGTGCTAGTAGTTTCAGGGAAAGAGTCGTTTTTCTCATAAGTTGTGTCCGTTTTGATTTTAGAATTTTAATGTACACTGATTTTATCGAATTCTAGTTCAAAAGTCCTGAAGCTTTGTGAAAATTTTCGTTTTTTGCTTGTTGAACAGTTTGTGAAACAAAAGGTAGAGACTAAATGAGTTTTTCATACAATCATTGAGAACACAATGGTTTAATGGCTATAAATGCTGCTCTTCTCGGGACATTTTCTGGTAGAAACCCAAGCCTATTACCAGCATAACAGCGGTTAAAAGTAAAAATGTTGGGTAAACCAACAGGCTAATATCTTGTTTTGCTGCGGTAAAAATGAATACTAAAGCTTCTAGCGAAATGGCTATGGTAATTATGATGAGAAATTTGATTAAGGTGGTTCTTTGTTTCAAACTAGTTTCCTCACCATGGATTTTGAGCACTTCCTCTTCTAGCAAAAATCTGGAAACGTCAAATACCGCTGTTCCAATCACAATAAAGCCAACAGCGTCTAGTAGTGCTTTCGCTAGCAGTGTCTTTTCATGTAGTGAAGTCCAGATTTCATAAAGGGCAGAGCCTATCATGGTGAGGCTGATGAATCCGAGCGATAAACTGATAAGAGTATATACTACCCCGCTTATTATTTCACTTAGATGTTTCGAAATATTCATAAAGACTCCTAGTCTCTTTGGCAATTATACACCAAATATTTAAGGTGCTTGGAAATTCAATACGAAGTTTTATTTTAGGTGAATTTTACTGGAAACAGAAAGTCTTCAACTTAAAGCAGTCTAAAGATGTAAATATAAGTATCATTTCATTGATGGCATCATAACTGAAAAAAAGATTAAATACAAGGAGCTGGTTATTCAATGATTTAATGTTCTTACAGAATAAGTATAACTTAATTCATTTGCATTAAAGTGTTCTTTTATGTACAGCTATGTCAATGTTCATTCTGAAAACTTATTGTGATTTATAAAAGCAAAAACTTTTATCGTTTCTCCATCAATTTTGTAGATAATCACAATATATAGACTTTCTATGCTTATAGGGAAAGTTGTGTATCTCTTTGCATGCAACGATGATCTCTTCATGGAGCTTTCTAGCTACTGAGAGCTTCTCCTCAGCAACACTTATTATTTTTTATTACAGCAACTTTTTTAAGTAGATCAGTGACTGAAATCATTTTCAGCAAGAAGACTTCTCTTTACAATACTTGGTGCTATTGCTGAGTTTGAACGTGATCTAATTAATGAACGTGTCAGAGAAGGTATTGCTTCTAAAGTAAAAGGAGTAAAGTTTGGTAAAAGTGCCATTCTCTGATATAAAGATAAAAAAGGAAAGTCAGTCATATGGCTACCAAACTTCTTTCATGTTGCTCGCAATATAATCTATAGAACTATAAAAGAGTAGTCAATTTGACTACTTCATATGTTCAAAAATTCAACTCTATTTGGAAGAAGATTTCTGTTACTAAAAGCTGTTCCAAAAGTCACCTTTACCTCTTGAATGCTCAACATATGAAATGACTTTATTTTCTTTAATGAATGCAATTAAATTAATTCCGTCATTAGCGCTAATTTCTGTTTCTTTCTGCACATCCCAAAAGAATCCAAGAGCTTACTCTACAGATTCATTTGCTCCTCTGATTTGTTATGTTCATATGCTATTATAAATTTAAACATTGTTCATATCTCTCTTTATCTTTAGACCAAAATTGAGATCCAAGTTTGTTATATATTCTCTCAACATTTTCTTTTTGCATTGCTGTACAACACTGAGAACCTGAACCAAGAAGATTACGCATGGCAGTTTGAGATTCTGAAGAATAGCTTACTCGGTCATATGCTTCAAATGCTAAATCAAGATTTTCTTCAATAATAGAAAAGTTTTTGCATGGATCTGCGCCGTTGTGAGTAAATGGTGGGCTTAATTGAATAAATAAAGCCATATCTCTATTGTCTTGTACTGGATCATGAATTATAGTGTTTAACATTAATGGTATAGTTTCTTTTGCAGGTCCTCTAAGCTTCATGATCGCATAATATCTTACATTTGCGTCTTGATCATTTAATGCAATGCGGTTGTATTTATATTGCTTCTCTGGAGACAATTGGTTAATCTTTTTTAAAGCTTCCAGTCTTTCAGAAGGTACATCTGAAGATAAAAAAATATTTTCAATTTTTGTTATTTGGGGATTTACTTCAAGTGCATCGAAATGACAAATTTTTTTAGTATTTGTGTTACTGTAAACCAATAATATATCTAAAGAATTCACTCTAGCACATTTATCAATAGCACCATACTCAGTTTCAATCTCACAATCAGGTATTACGGCGATATCGCCAACTCCATATACATAGTAGAGATATGCTATATAGTCAGATACTTTCTGCCCTTTGTTTAATACTTCTTGAAATTCTTTGGCATTGTCGCTTCTTTTGTAAGGTTTCTTACGTGGTAGCGAAAGAACTTCTGATAAAGCGACAGAGTCTACTAGTCTACTCTCGCGAAATCTAGGGTGTCTATCCCCTTGAAATTTATCCAATTGAACTAGGCTTGTTCCATTGGCACTAGTTTTTGCTGAAGCAATTTTGATGTTTGTATACCCAAAATTATTGACTGCAACTTCAGGATGTTCATATCTCCTAAGTCCAGAAGTGCTTTTTGATAATGCCAATGATATACAGTTCTGATCAAACACACATTTTTCAATAGCTTGTTCAAAATCAGATTTGATTTGATCGCACAAAACATTTAAATGTGTATTTTTTTGAAGCTTGCTGGCATATTCATTTTGTAGGGAATTGATTCGGCCTTCGTATAAATTCACTAGGCATGAAACATCATTGCTGTTACATATAGAGGTTCTTTTCTTTAACCATTGTTTCTGTTCATTCTGTAAGAGTTTTGTATCTGTCGCATTGAGTTGGTTTTTGATAGAAAAAAACTTTTTTCCCAAAATATCATCAAACTGATTTAAATCCACATTTTCACAGATTGTTTTTTCTAATGTTGTCGTGGCATTTGAACAATCAAAACTGGCAGAAAATGATAATGAAGTCGAAAGTAAAATTGATAGTATAAATTTCATGGGGTGTCCTTTTTAACATAACGTTTATCTTAAGAAATAATTTTCCCGCTAGGGTAAATTATTGGCATCCTCGTATTTGTTATATGACTTTTTATACTTTTAGTTCGTAACAAATACATCAATATAAATTTCAACTAAAATATGAGTTTCCAAGCGAAGCATTAGAACTATAAATTATCATTCCTCAGTGTTTTTAGTCACTTTGCTATTTGTATCGCGTGTTTCAAAAATTGTGTTTATCACATTTTTATTTTTATAAAATAAAAAAGTAGGAACATAACTAATAATTATGAAAATGATTGAAAAACTAATTATAAAACCAAGAGGTGTCTCTTCTGTACTCCCTACAAATACTTCATTAATAGTTCTAATAATTGTTAGTATTAATAAGATTGGTATAGTATTAACAAGAAGTTTTCTTGCTTTATTAGAACGCATTGCAACATTAAAAACTGTAAATAATACAAAAACACTAAGTACTGTTACTAGTATTAAAACCATGCTATTTATTGTAGGACTAAGTAGACTATTCTTGACATGCATTGTTTGCATTACTGATTCAAAATTAAATATGATCTGAAGAAAAACATTTAAAGAGAAACTAGTAATAATTGCTGTAAGCATCATTAGTGCAATATGCGAATAGTAGATTTTTTTATTATTGATTTTTCCAAACTCTTTATT
>JAFGVE010000003.1 GCA_016938175.1 Campylobacterales bacterium | reverse complement strand
TTACCAACCAACTCTTGCTCGTGAGATGGGTGCTCTTCAAGATCGTATTACATCAACTAAAAATGGTTCAATTACATCTGTTCAAGCTGTATATGTACCTGCAGATGATTTAACTGACCCGGCTCCAGCTTCTGTATTTGCTCACTTAGATGCAACGACAGTACTTAACCGTAAAATTGCTGAAAAAGGTATCTATCCTGCGGTTGATCCACTTGATTCAACTTCAAGACTACTTGATCCACAAATTTTAGGTGAAGAGCACTACAATGTAGCTCGTGCAGTACAGCAAACACTTCAAAAGTATAAAGATCTTCAAGATATCATCGCGATTCTTGGTATGGATGAGCTTAGTGAAGATGACAAAAATGTTGTTGAACGTGCTCGTAAAATTGAAAAATTCCTTTCTCAGCCTTTCTTCGTTGCAGAAGTGTTTACAGGTGCGCCTGGTAAATATGTTAAACTTGAAGATACAATTGCTGGTTTCAAAGGTATTATTAATGGTGATTACGACCACATGGCTGAAAACTCTTTCTACATGGTTGGTGGTATGGATGAAGCTATTGCTAAACACGAGAAAAACAAATAAGCAATTTGCTTACTAAAGGACTGTAATGGATACATTTAAACTAGAAATCCTAACTCCTAACGGTATGATTTACAATGGTCAAGCTCTTAGTGTAGTTCTTCCGGGTGAAGAGGGTGAGTTCGGTGTTTTAGCTGGGCATGCTTCTCTAACAACTCTCTTAGAAGCGGGTGTGGTTGATGTCGAAAAAGATGATAAATCAGTCGAAGCTATCGTTATTAACTGGGGTGTTGTTCAAGTTGACGAAGAGAAAGTTATTATTTTAGTAGAAGGTGCTGCACCTATTCGTGGTAATAATGAATCTGAAATCGCTGCTGCACTTGATGAAGCTAAAAAACTTATCTCAGATGTTGCAGATTCAAGTTCTGCAATTGCTGCAGTTTCAGCTAAGATTGAGTCAGCTGCTCAAAAACTTCTTTAATAGATGATAAATAATTTAATTGATTTTTATCTTAAGAGTCATCCTGTAACTATAGGTGTATTGATATTATTATCAATATACTTTATAGTACTTAACTGGGTCTACTTCTACCGCTATTTTTCAATAAGTAACTGGTTACAAAAAGAGAGCAACTCTCTTGAGTCATTATTAATGGGCTCTTCAACAGTTAATGAAAACTCTTTTTTAAACAACTTTATTAAATCAAGTAATGCTGTTTCAAAAGAAGTACTTGCACTTGGAATGTTGGCTGCAACTAAGGAAGCGACAAAGGGACTTTCTTTACTCTCTATTTTTGCTTCAACTACGCCTTTTATAGGACTTTTTGGTACTGTAGTCTCTATTCTAGACACTTTTACACATATTGGGCAGACTACGGGTAGTATGTCAGTAATTTCAACAGGTGTTTCTGATGCCCTTATTGCAACGGCTGCGGGTATATTTGTTGCAATCTTTTCATATACATATCATCAGATTTTAAAAAGAAAATCGTTTGAATTAATCAGTTACATTCAAATGCAAAGTGATGCCATATTAGCTCGTAAAGGATAGATTATGCTTTATGACTGGGATGACAAGCCAGAGCTTAATATTACGCCATTAGTGGATGTAATGCTCGTATTATTGGCTATTTTAATGGTAATCGCTCCAAATATTATTTTCGAAGAGAATATTAAGTTACCACAAGGTTCAACTACCCAACAACTCTCTAAAATACCTCCGGTACATATATCTATAGATAAAGATAAAAATGTAAAGATCAATAAAGATACATATTTATTAAATGCTTTTATGGATAACTTTTTACTTTATTCATCAAAACTTGATAAGAGTGCTACTGTGTTGATAAGTGCAGATAGTAGTTTAGATTACGGTGTTGTAATGTCTATTTTAGCAGCTGTAAAACAAGCAGGTTTTTCTGAGGTTTCTTTAGCTACAAATGGATAATAATAGTAACTATTTTTATATCAGTGGATTTATATCTTTTTCACTTTTTTTTGTATTTTTACTTCTTTTTGTAATTATGCTTTTTGATGTAAAAAAGAATGCAAGCTATGCATTAAATAAAGATAATTATGTATCAGTCTCGATTCAAATACCAACTGTATCAAAACCAAAAACGACTAAAGCTCCTAAAGCAGTCTCAGCTCCTGTACAGACGACATCTGAAAGTAAAAATATAGATGTTAATGATCTATTTAGTGATGTATGGACAAAAAAGATAGTTAAACAAGAAACCAAAAAGGTTAATTCAAAGCGTCTATTGGAAATACAAAAAAAGATAAAAACAGTTGAAGCTAACGATGTCAAAAAAATTCACGAAAACTCTGAAAACACTCAGGAAAGTGATGCGAGTAAAGAGGAATTGAGTGAGTCAAAAGCAAATGAAGTTAATGAGTATTTAGCTAAAATTCAAGCTATTGTTTACCAATATTTCAACGTTCCCGCAAACTCGCAAGGTTATAGTGTTAAAACGCTTATAGAGTTAAACGCACTTGGAAAAATGTTAGATTTTCGTATTTTGTCATATTCACAAAATAGCGCACTTAATAGCGAAGCAGATAAAATAAAAGAGAGACTAAAGAACGTAGTTTTTCCTGTAAATCCTCAAAATCGATCAAGTAGAACGGTTGTTATTTTAATATCTAAGGAGTAATCTATTATGAAAGTATTTTTTTCTTTACTATTTTTTATAAACATTTTGTTTGCAGGTGATGCAACTATAGAAGTTGTCAAAAAAGCAGACTCTTTACCTTCAATAGCTGTAGAAGATGCATCAATTAATTATGATGAAACATTTAGAATGCAGTTTTTTAAATCGTTAGTTGCAGATCTTAATGTTATTTCTTTATTTAATGTTGATAGACATCGTAGAGTAACACATTATAATAATACGGATGTTCTTGTTGAAAATAAAGATATGAATTATGTTTTACGTTATAGTATGAGCGAAGATGATGATAGAGCACTCAATGTAGTTATGAAGCTTCTTCAATCAGGTGAAGAGGTTTTTTCAAAAAGCTATAAGGTAAGTCAACAAAATATTTATATGTTTGTATCACATGCGATGGCTTATGATGTTAATGAATTTATGGGTGAACCTTCTGTAGAGTGGATGAAAAGAAAAGTAATCTTTTCAAGAATTATCGGTCCACAAAAAAGTGAAATTGTCATTGCGGATTATACACTCGCATATCAGCATATTATCATCAATGGTGGCTTTAATGTATTTCCTAAATGGGCGAACAGAGCACAAAATGCATTTTATTATACTGCTCTTGACGCTTCTGTACCAACTTTAAAACATGTTGATATAAGAAAATCACAAATTACAGATATTGTCTCTTCTGATGGAATGATGGTCTGTTCAGATGTGAGTGATGATGGAAAAACATTACTTCTTACAATGGCAAAAAGCGGACAACCTGATATATATACTTATAATACTGAAACTAAAAAGTATAAAAGAGAGACCACTTATGGTGGTATTGATGTCAATGGACAGTTTATGGATAGAAATACAATCGTATTTGTTTCATCAAGACTCGGATATCCAAATATATTTTCAAAAAAACTCAATACAAACGAAGTTGAGCAACGTGTTTATTATGGCAGAAGTAATTCTGCTTGTAGTGCTCACGGTGAATATATAGTTTATAAAGCAAGAGAAAGCTCAAACGCTTTTAGTCCAAACACATTTAATTTACATCTAATCTCGACAAAAACTGACTTTATCCGTAGATTAACAGCAGTTGGGGTGAATGAATTTCCACGTTTTTCAAAAGATGGAGATGCAATTATTTTTATTAAAAATTATAAATCGCAAAGTTCTATAGGTATAATTCGTCTTAACCATAATAAAAATTATCTCTTTCCTCTAAAATATGGAAAACTTCAGTCTATGGACTGGTAAATTGTTTTTATTCTGGTATAATCCTCAAATAAATATACGCAAGGAATGCAAATATGAAAAGTATAGTTCTTTCTAGTGTTGTAACAGCACTTTTAGTTTTTAGTGGTTGTAGTTCAAAAGAACCAGCAGTTGATACAAAAGCTCAAGAGATTGAAGCTCCAGTTGCTCAAGAGGTTGAAGTAGTTGAAACTGAAACTGTTTCTGCAGAAGATAGTATGGTTGAATCACAAGCGAATGCTACAGCAGGTACAATGAGTATGGCTGACGTTGAAGCACAACTTCCTGTAGTTTATTTTGCATTCGATAAGTTCAATATTGATACGGCTATGCAAGAAAAGATTTCTGCTGCTGCTACACTTGGAAAAAATGATGCAAGTACATATAGTGTAAAATTAGAAGGTAACTGCGATGAGTGGGGAAGTGATGAGTACAACTTTGCACTTGGTCTTAAACGTGCTGATGCAGTGAAAAAAGCACTTGTAGCTGAAGGTATTGATACATCTCGTATTTCAATGGTAAGTTATGGTGAAAGTAATCCAGTTTGTACTGACAAAACACAAGATTGTTGGGCAAAAAATCGTCGTGTAAACTTTAAACTACTTCCATAAGTTTTTATTTATGAACCGCAGTTATTTAGTTTTACTAGTTACTGCTTTACCTACTCTCCTTATTAGCTCTGAACCATCTGCGTTTGGAGCTGGTGATCTTAACAGTCCTAATCCTTATGGACTTACTTCAAGTGAAAAAGTTATATTAGAGACAAAAAAAACTCTTAATAAAGTTTCTGTAAAAAGTAATAATCAGGCAAATGAGTTAGACTCATTACGCGAAAGATTGGATGGATTGCAGAGTATTATTGAAAGTTTGAGTAGAAAAGCACATAACAATAAAGTAAATCTCCAAAAAGTACAAGATGAAAATAATCTTGCGTCTCAAACAAGTGATGAGTACGATAAGAGAATAGGGGAACTCGTTCAGGCAAATACACTAGCAATTAGTGAGTTAAAAAGTACTGCTACGGAACTCTCAAAAGTAATTGATAAAATTAATACAGAGTATGTAAGTAAAAATGAATTTAATGCACTTGTAAATGATGTTAATGAGTTTAAAACACTTATAGCAAAAGAGCTTAAGGGTAATGTTAAATCCGAAGAAAAAAATAGTAATGTAAGTAGTGCCGATATTTATAACAGAGCAAAAGCAAATTTTGATAAAAAGTATTATACAGATGCGATAGCTGATTATGAATATTTGATAACTAAAAACTATAAACCAGCTTACGCACACTATATGATAGGTGAGATGAACTATAAACGAAAAAACTATGCTGATGCTATTTCTTATTTTAAAAAAAGTTCTTCACTCTATTCTAAAGCTTCGTACATGCCTCAGTTAATGTTGCATACTGCAATTGCAATGGAAAAAACTGGAGATAAAACACACGCAGATGCATTTTATGAAGCAGTTATTTCAAAGTATCCTGATTCAAAAGAGGCTCAAAAAGCAAGAGAGAAATTGCAGTAGTTGTATAAAGAGAATTATTCAGCTAAAGAATAGTTTTTTATGATAAAATCGCGATATAATTTAAGGAAAAAGGAAAGAAAATGGCAATCCAAACAAATCAAGTCGTATCTATCGAGTATGAAGTAAGAGATGGCGATAAAGTTGTAGACAGTAATGTTGGTGGTGCTCCATTAGTATTCATGTTCGGAAAAGGTCAAATTATTCCTGGTTTAGAAAACGGAATTGTGAATATGGAGATTGGTGAAAAGGCTGATGTTTTAGTAAAACCAGCTGATGCGTACGGTGAGTATAATGCTGATGCTACACAAGAAGTGCCTGCAGACCAGTTTGCTGGAATTGACTTAGAATTAGGTATGACACTGTATGGACAAGGTGAAGATGGTGGTACAGTACAGGTTACTGTAAAGGAGATTGGTGCAGAGACAGTTACAATTGACTTTAACCACCCTCTTGCAGGTAAAGATTTAATGTTTACTGTATCTATTAATAATATCCGTGATGCATCTGCTGAAGAAGCGATGACTGGTGTTCCAGTTGAGAATAAACCAGCAGAGGGCGGAAGCTGTGGTACAGGCTGTGGATGCCACTAGTTTTGTAACTGCTTCGGAGGCTTCTTATCAAGCAAAGAAAACAGCAACTCTTTTAAAAACACTTACTGTTAATGCTCTGATTATGGGTGAAGTAGGTGTTGGTAAAGAGAGCTTAGCCTCATTTATACTTCCTGATGCACCTATTATAGATGCATCAAATTTTGATGAACTTCTTACAACTATAGATAGCACTAGAGAGATAATAATTACAAATATTGACAGCTCTCCAAATGTTAAACGAGTAGTAGATGCTATAAACAGCAATGAAATCAGAGTTATTGCTACATCAAAGCACTCCTTCGTTAATGAGTATATTGATGACGTTTTTAGTATCAAATTTGATATTCCACCTCTTAAAGAGAGGCTAGAGGATGTTGAATTACTTATAGAAAAGTTTACACAAGATGCTGCTTCTCTTTTTGGACAGAATGACTCATTTAAATTAGATAAGTTTACTCCTGACTTAACACAAAATGCACTCTCTTTAAAACGTCAGGTGATGATTCATTATCTTTTACAAGATATTAAAGATATAGAGTTGATTGACATTATTCAAAACTATCTACAGGATAAACTTGGATCCAATAGTGATTATAGAAATTTTCTTTACCTTTATGAAGTACCTCTCATAAGAGCAGGACTCAAAAAATTTAAATCTCAATTACAATTGTCAGATAAACTGGGCTTAAATAGAAATACACTCAGAAAAAAAATAGCTGATAATAAACAATATTTATAAAAAGAGGAAAAACAATGAGTAAGATTGCAATGATATTTGCAGGACAGGGTAGCCAAGCAGTTGGTATGGGACAAGATTTTTACAACAACAGTGAGATTGCACGTGAGATGTTTGCAAAAGCTGGTGAAAGAATTGGTGTAGACTTTAAAGCACTTATCTTTGAAGAGAATGAAAAACTTGGTCAGACTGCGTATACACAACCAGCAATTTTACTTGTACAGATGATTGCATATAAACTTTTTACTGATGCATGTCCAGATACAAAAGCAGAGCTTTTTATGGGGCACTCTTTAGGTGAGTTTTCTGCCTTATGTGCAGCAGGTGCAATTGATTACGTAGATGCAGTAGAACTTGTACATAAACGTGGCGCTTTAATGCAAGAAGCATGTGATAGCATTGAAGCCGGTATGATGGTTCTTGTTGGTTTAGATGATACTACAGTGGAAAGTGTTTGTTCAGAAGCTCAAGAGGCTGGAAAAAAAGTTTGGCCAGCAAACTATAATCAAGATGGACAGCTTGTAGTAGCAGGAATGAAATCAGACTTAATTGCAATGGAGCAGATGTTTAAAGATGCAGGTGCAAAACGTGCACTCTTATTAGATATGTCTGTAGCTTCTCACTGTGCTCTTTTAGCACCAGCACAAGAGCCCTTAGCGGAGTTAATGGAGAAGATGGTTTCAGATGATTTTTCTGCGCCTGTTATCTCTAATGTAACAACAGATGCTTATAGTACTAAAGCAGATGCTGTAGAGCTCCTAAAAGACCAACTCGTTATGCCTGTAAAATATAAACAGTCAGTTGCAAAAGTTGCTTCTAATCTTGATATGGCGATTGAGTTTGGAAATGGGGCAACACTAAAAGGCTTAAATAAAAGAATTGCCAAAGACCTTACGACTCTAAATATCTCTGATATGGCTTCTTTGGAAGCTGTAAAAGCTGAGATTTGTTCATAAATGAGAGTCACACTCGTTCAAAATGCTCCTAAGCTAAATCGCTCAAATCTCGATACTGTTATTGAGATAGTAAAGAGTTACATTGGAACGAGTGACTTAGTTGTATTTCCAGAGTTATCATTAAATGGTTATTCTCTGCAAGATAAATTACATGAAGATGCATGGGAATTACATGAATTAGTCTCTTTAGAAGAGTTAAGTAAAGAGATAGACATTGTTATAGGTGCTGCTATTAAAGAGGGTGCATATTTTCGTAATGCAGCACTCTACTTTCATACTGGTCGACTATTGAGTATGCATAAAAAAGTTCATCTTCCTAATTATGGTATGTTTGAGGAAGCACGTTATTTTAAAGCGGGCGATGTATTTGAAAGTTTTTATGTAGATGACAAAAAGGTTTCTATGCTTGTTTGTGAAGATTTATGGCATGAGAGTATCCATAAAGAGTTAGTCAGAGAAAATCCTGATTTAATAATAGCTTTAGTCGCCTCTCCGGCAAGGGGTTTTAATGATAGTGGACTTACAATAGAGAAAAAATGGTACAAGATAATTCAAAAGGTGTCATTTGAGTCTAAGGCGGAGCTACTCTTTGTTAATAGGGTAGGTTTCGAAGATGGACTTGGTTTTTGGGGTGGTAGCTGTATAGTTAATAGTAGCGGAGAAGTAGTTAAAAAGTTACCTCTTTATAAAACAGCAATAGAAACATTTACATTATAAAAATAGAGAAGAGAGATGAGAAAAATTGCGATAATGGGTGCTATGCCAGAAGAGATAGCGCCAATACTTACATATTTAGGTGAGTATACAACCACAGAGTATGCAGGTAATACATACTATGAAGCTATTTATAAAGGTACTTCACTTGTAGTTGCTTATTCAAAAATAGGTAAAGTGTTTTCAACTCTTACTGCTGCAACAATGATAGAACATTTTGGATGTGAAGTTTTGCTCTTTAGTGGTGTTGCAGGAGGAATTAATCCAAGGCTTAAGATTGGAGATTTAATTGTAGCTACAAAACTTGCACAGCATGATTTAGATATTACTGTTTTTGGTCATCCTATGGGATTCGTTCCAGGAGGTTCTGTATTTATTGAAACAGATAGTGAGCTTATTACACTCGCAAAAGAAGTAGCAATGGAACTTGGTAAAAGTGTTCAAGAAGGGATTATTGCTACGGGTGATCAATTTGTACATAATGAAGCAGTCAAGGCTGCCATAGTTTCGAATTTTAAAGCTGACGCTTTAGAGATGGAAGGTGGAAGTGTTGCAGTTGCTTGTAATGCCTTAAATATTCCATTTTTTATTTTACGTGCAATTAGTGATACAGCCGATACGGATGCAAGTTTTTCTTTTGATGAATTTATGGAGTCGAGTGCAGTTATTAGTGCTGAGTTTGTTATGAAAATGGTAGATAAACTTGTCCATTAAACTATCTAAAAAAATTATGTCAAAACTTGGGAAAACAAATGCCGAGTTTAAACTTATAGAAGAGGGTGATAAAATCCTAGTTGGACTTAGTGGTGGAAAAGATTCTCTTACTATGATTCATGCTATGAAAGAGCAACAACGTCGTGCTCCTTTTAAATTTGATTTTATTGCTGTAACTATCTCTTATGGTATGGGTGAGAACTACAGTGCTCTCGCTGAGCATTGTAAAGAACATGGAATTGAACATGTGGTTAAAGATACGCAAACATATGATTTAGCAAAAGATAAAATACGAAAAAATTCTTCTTTTTGTAGCTTTTTTTCACGTATGCGTCGTGGATATCTTTATAGTGTTGCTCAAGAGCTAGGATGTAATAAAGTGGCACTTGGTCATCATATGGATGATGCTGCGGAGAGCTTTTTTATGAACTTTATTTATAATGGACAGCTTCGCTCTTTAGCACCACGCTATACCGCAGAAAATGGACTTATAGTCATTCGCCCACTAATTCAGATGCGTGAGCGTCAATTACGTGCTTTTGTTGTGGATAATGGAATTGAAGCGATAGGTGATGAAGCCTGTCCTGCAATGCGATTTGATGTTAAAATGCCACATGCAAGGGCCAATACTAAAGAGATGTTGGCTAAAATGGAACAAGATTTTCCAGACCTTTTTACTTCTTTAAACGCTGCGTTTAAAAATATAAGTGTTGATAGTTTCTTTTTAACAGAAGATTAAAAGTTTAAGTCCGTTCACTTGAGCTTTCATAAACTACTATCGTCCCTGCTAATAGGTCATGAAGCCCCCGTTTATCTTGACGGATTCCAACCATTAAAAAGCCTATAAGAAGTATTCCGGTTGAAATAATATATCCAAGTGAACGAGTGATCGCTTGTCTATTTGATATATCTTCATGATGTAGAGCATCTACCACTTTTATACCGACAAATTTTTTCCCAGGTGTGGCACCTTTAAACTTTTTCCAAAAAATCATAGTTGCTAGTAAAATAGAAAACTCAAAGAGAAGTTCCCATTTTAAAGAGGTTTGAGGTTGAGTTTTTAAAGCATTTGGATTTGCACTGAGTGCCATTTGAAGGTTGTATTGAAATTGAGAAAGGTCAAACCACTGACCATCACTGAGAAAATAAATGACAATTCCAATCGGAAGTGCTAAAAAAAGAGTATCTAAAAAAGATGCAAGTGTTCGAATCCAAAAACCGGCATAACGAACATCTTGCATAATTAGGTACTTAAACGTGGTAGTTTGGAGCTTCTTGGGTAATTATTACATCGTGTACATGTGACTCTTTAAGACCAGCTGATGTAATCTCAACAAATTCTGCTTTTTCCCAGAATGTTTCAATGTTTTCACTACCGCAGTATCCCATTGATGCACGAAGACCACCCATCATTTGGTGTACAATACCTGCTATAGAACCACGGAAAGGTACACGTCCTTCAATTCCTTCTGGAACAAGTTTGTCTGCTGCTGTTCCTTCTTGGAAATATCTATCGTTTGATCCTTTTTGCATAGCACCAATTGAACCCATTCCACGGTAAGATTTATATTGACGACCTTGGAACATGATAGTTTCACCAGGAGACTCTTCTGTACCGGCAAGGAGTGAACCAGCCATAATACAGCTCGCACCTACCGCAAGTGCTTTTGCAATGTCACCAGAGTATTTGATTCCACCATCTGCAATAATAGGTACACCATGTTTACGGCCAGCTTGTGCACACTCATCAATTGCAGAAATTTGTGGTACACCAACACCTGCAACAATACGTGTTGTACAGATACTTCCTGGGCCAATACCAACTTTAACACCATCAGCACCAGCTTCAATCAGTGCCTCAACAGCTTCTTTTGTTGCAACATTTCCTGCGATGATGTCAACTTCCATAGTCTCTTTTATCTTTTTAACAGTATCTACAATACCTTTAGAGTGCCCATGAGCAGAATCGAGTACAAGAACGTCAACACCTGCATCAACAAGTGCTTTAGCTCTGTCAAATTGACCAACACCGATTGCAGCGCCAACTACAAGTCGACCAAAAGCATCTTTGTTTGAGTTTGGATACTCAATGCGCTTTTTGATGTCCTTAATTGTTACAAGACCTTTTAAGAATCCTTCATCATCTATAATTGGTAGTTTTTCAATTTTGTGTTGGTGCATGATGTCAGCTGCATCATCAAGCGATATGCCTTTTTTAGCAGTTACTAGTGGCATTTTAGTC
This sequence comes from Campylobacterales bacterium, assembly GCA_016938175.1. Classification (GTDB taxonomy): domain Bacteria; phylum Campylobacterota; class Campylobacteria; order Campylobacterales; family Sulfurimonadaceae; genus Sulfurimonas. Next base: position 7,150 of record JAFGVE010000003.1, on the reverse strand, counting down.
ATAACTTCATCTGCACGCTTTTTCATATTTTTTTCAAAACGCATATCACGGTTTGTAAGGATTCCTAGAAGTTTGTTGTGACCATCTACAACAGGAACTCCTGAAATTCTAAATTCATTCATGAGTGAATCCGCATCAGCGAGTGTTGCATCTGGGTGAACATAAACAGGGTCTATAATAATCCCACTTTCTGATTTTTTAACTTTTTTTACCTGTTGGCACTGTGTTTCCACATCCATATTTTTGTGGATAATTCCTATTCCACCAAGTCTTGCCATAGCAATTGCAGCACGGTATTCAGTAACTGTATCCATTGCAGCAGAAACCATAGGAATTTTAAGAGTTATATTGCGAGTAAGTTTACTCTCTAAAGAGACCTCTTTCGGTAATACTTCAGAATATTGTGGTACTAATAATACGTCTTCAAATGTGAGTGCACGTTTACGAATTCTCATGGGGTTCCTTGTGGATAAGATAAATATGCGATTATATCTTTTTTCTTGTTAAAATCAGGTTAATAGGGTAAAAAGTAAGCTCTCTCAAAGAGATTTTCTTCAAGAGAGAGAGGAGTGGTATTAGGCTTTATAAGCGAGTGTTTTTTCTAGTGAAAGTGCACCGTCAAAAAGAGTTTGTTCGTCATATGCTTTTGCAATGAGTTGGAGTCCAACTGGCATACCTTCACTGCTTTTCATTACAGGGAGTGAAAGGGCAGGCAGTCCCGCAAGATTTATAGAAATAGTATAAATATCACTTAAGTACATCTGCATCGGTGTTGCTAACTCGCCAAATTTTGGAGCTACTGTTGGAGCTACTGGAGAGAGAATTAAATCAACATCCTGAAAGATTTTTGCATACTCATCTTTAATAATGTGACGAGTTCTTTGTGCTTTAACATAGTAAGCTTCATAGTATCCACTTGAGAGAACAAAGTTTCCAAGCATAATACGACGTTTAACTTCATCACCAAAGCCTTGGCTTCTTGTTTGAATAAATGTATCTTCAAGATTTTTTCCCTCAATGCGATTTCCATAGCGAATACCATCATAGCGAGCAAGGTTTGTTGTAGCTTCCGCAGTTGCTGTGATGTAATATGCAGAGATATCATATTTTGCATCCATCATCTCTTTTTCTAGTATAGTGTGTCCAGCTGATTTGAGAGCTTCTATGGCTTTTTCATATGCTTCTTTCACATCATTACTTGCATCATTAAGGTATTTTGGGAGTACTGCTATTTTTAATTTCCTATCAGCATTTAAGTTTGGCGTAACTTTATCATCCATACCTGCATTTGTAGAGTCTTTTGGATCTGAACCAGCGATAATATCGTAAAGGATTGCAGCATCTTCTACGTTTTGTGTCATTGGTCCAATTTGATCAAGACTTGATGCATATGCTCCTAAACCATAACGTGAAACACGTCCATAAGTTGGTTTCATTCCGACAATTCCGCAGTATGCAGCAGGTTGGCGAATTGAACCACCAGTATCACTTCCAAGAGCTGCAATCGCAAGTCCTGCACCCACAGCAGCGGCACTTCCGCCTGAACTACCACCAGGAACACGTTCTGCATTTATAGGATTAAGAGTTTTACCGTAAAAACTAGACTCTGTAGTAGAACCCATAGCAAATTCGTCCATATTTGTTCTACCAAACGGCGAAAGTCCAGCAGAAAGCATCTTCTCAATAACAGTGGCATTGTATGGTGCAATGTAGCCTTGAAGAATATTAGAACCAGATGTTACAGACCAGTCTTTTACTTGAATATTATCTTTAATAGCAATAGGTACACCTTCACCAACGTTATTTAGATCAATATAGGCATTAAGTTCTGGATTTTGTGCAATTTTGTCTTGGAGTTCTTCTTTAAGTTTTTTAAGTTCTTCTGTAGAAAGAGTAAGGGCTTCTTTTAATGTAATCACTCTATTTCCTGTATAAAATGTTAATGAGAGTGATTATAGCGAAATGAAGATTTAAGGAGTATTAACAAAGTAGCGCATGTTAATATCTGCTAGCCTATCTGCCCAAGCAATAAAAGTAATTTTTCTTCCACGTTCAACATAAATATGATTATCCTTAAAATAGTGCTGCAGTATATCTGCAATATATGTTGTTTTTGGCAGAGAGACTATCCAGATAAAACCACTTACCTTGAGTGATGGAATCTCTTTAGAGCTTCTCATAATGTTTCGAATCTGAGTCTCAATCATAACACTTGTATCTTCTGTGGAAAATTTTGAGTAACTCACAAGTGCTTCAAAGTTCAGTTCTTTGTCTTGTACTTTTTTCCATTTGTCTTTTTGAAATTTTTCTTGAAATATAAAATTGTCTTTTTGTTCTTCTTTTAAAGCAATACAGTAAGCACTTTTAACTGCATAAGGAGCCTTTTCTTGTAGGGTTCTTAGAGTTTGAAGTGAGTAATTTTGGCTTGAATAGCCGTCTTGGTCAAAAAAATTCATCTCTTCTAAAATTTTTAACTGATTTTCATTTTCAATACGGCTTTTATGGTGAACTACAGCTACTGGATAGTCTTCAAGCCAATTGCGTGTAGTTTTTTCAAGAAGAAATTCTATAGTGTTTCTACTGTTTTGAACAGCATTATGAATATCACGTACAATTGTTATCATTGATTGTTCTTATTTGAATTTTTTGACAGCAAAAATTCCTATACCTATAAGGATAAGAATTATCGCAACAGAAGTTGCGACAAATGTTAAAGAAACAGGTTCCGTAAAATTAGGCACCTACAACCTCTTCACAACGTTTACATGTACTCTCTTCTTGTTCTGCTTGGAATTTCCAACATCTTGGACATTTATGAGCAGAAGCCTTTGCAATTGTGAAAGTATCGTCACCTACTTTGAAGCTTCCAATAGCATCAATTTCGGTTTGATCTTCATATACACCTGAAACTACAAACCAGTCTTCAGCATCAACACTATTCATCTCTAAAGCTGTTTTTGACTCTGTATAGAGAACTAGTTCAAGTGTACTTTTAATCACTTTTTCTTTTTTGAGTCCATCCACAACAGCGCCAAAACCTTCACGTGCTTTGTCCATATACTCTGCATCAAAGCTTGCTTCACATTCTGGAAGTGCTTCATAAATTAAGTCAAAAATTGTTTCTGCATTACCTTTGACTACTTCTGGTGCATGTTCAATTATCTCATCTGCAGTGTATGTCAAAATTGGTGCCATTAACAGTAGCATAGATTTTGTAATCATTGCCATAGCACTTTGTGATGCTTGACGTCTTGGATCGTTTTGTGCATTACAATAAAGAGAATCTTTTGTCATATCTATGTACATACCACTCAGTTCATTTGCAATAAAATTGTTAAGTGTACTCATTCCATGTACGAAGTTATAGTTACTGAATGATTTGTGTACATCCGCAAACACTTTTGATGCAACAGAGAGTATCCATTTATCAAGTTCACCCATCTCTTCATATGGTGTAAGCTTCTCTAAATCATTAATATTTGCAAGCATAATTCTAAACGTATTACGGAGTTTTCTATAGTTTTCTCCAATCTGCTTTAGAATCCCTTGTGAGATTTTTAAATCACCCTGATAATCGGATGAAGCAACCCAAAGACGTAGGATTTCGCTTCCATACTCTTTTAAAACTTTGTCTGGAGCAATTACATTACCCTTAGACTTTGACATCTTTTCACCTTTCTCATCTACAGTAAAACCATGTGTTAAAACACCTTTGTATGGTGCTTTATGTTCAACTGCCGCTGAGAGAAAGAGTGATGATTGGAACCAACCACGGTGCTGGTCACTTCCCTCTACATAAAGGTCTGCTTGGTATTTTCCAGCATCATAGTTACGAGATTTTAGTACAGAATTCCATGTAGAACCAGAGTCAAACCAAACGTCAAGAATGTCATTTACTTTTTCAAGCTCTTCAGGTTTATATCCTGAACCTGGGTAAAGAAGCATTTCAATTGGCATAGAGTACCAAGCATCACTTCCTTGCATTTCAAAAATCATAGCTACATAGTTTAAAACTTTTTCATCAAAAATAACTTCCCCAGTAGCTTTTACTCTAAAGAATGCTATAGGCACACCCCAGTCACGTTGACGAGAAATACACCAGTCAGGACGGTTCGCAACCATTGAGTTAAGTCTTTTACGTCCTGTTTCAGGAACAAAAAGAGTCTTTTCAACCTCACTGAGTGCGATATCTCTAAGCGTTTTTTCTTCACTTTCAGGTTGTGCATCTACAGATATAAACCACTGTTTCGTTGCTCTAAAGATAAGTGGAGTATGACTTCTCCAACAGTGAGGATACGAGTGAGTGAATTTTGACACTTTTAAAACTGCATCACCCATCATCTCTATTAAATCATCATTTGCTTTAAAAATGTGACGTCCCAAGAAATCTTCAGCATTTGGAATGAGCTTGTCGCGAACAATTGTGTTGTCATAACATCCTGTTTCATCAACAGGCATGATAACTTCAAGGTCATATACCAGCCCAATACGGTAGTCATCCTCACCGTGTCCTGGAGCAGTATGAACACATCCAGTACCACTGTCCATAAGTACATGTTCACCTAAAATAATGCGAGATTCACGACCATTAAGTGGATTAATTGCTACAGCATTTTCAAACTGTTTGGCATTGAATGTCTTACTAATCGCACCTGAAATCACCTCTTCAGCTATAAGTGCTTCATAGCGCTCTTTGGCAACAATATATCCACTCTCTGTGAGTACATACTCTTCGTTAGGATTGAGTGAAATACCTGTGTTAGCGGGTATAGTCCATGGTGTTGTTGTCCAGATAACTGGAGCAGCTTTTGTAGTAATTCCAAGTTTTTCTTTTACTGCATCACTCAGTTCAAAAGCTATATAGATAGAGTGAGACTCTTTATCTTCATATTCAACTTCTGCTTCTGCAAGTGCTGTTCTCTCAGCCCATGACCAAAATACTGGTTTACTTCTTTCAATGAGTAAACCTTTTTTAGCAACTGAACAGAGTGTACGATAGATATTTGCTTCAAATTTGTAGTCCATAGTGACATACGGTTTGTCCCAATCAGCAAGAATACCGAGAGTTTTAAACTCATCCCTTTGGATGTTTACAAACTTTGTAGCGTGTTCACGGCAGAGTTTACGAATTTCATGAGTTTCGAGTTGCTCTTTTTTCTGTTTACCACCAAGTTTTTTCTCAACTTGTTGTTCAATTGGTAGACCATGACAGTCCCATCCCGGAGTAAAACGTACAGATTTTCCATTAAAATAGTTGTGCTTTACAATGATATCTTTGAGGATTTTATTAAGAGCGTGTCCGATGTGGATATTTCCATTCGCATAAGGAGGTCCATCATGCAGTGTAAAACTCTCTGCATCCTTACGGTTATCTTTCATCTTTTTGTAAATATTTGCTTTGTCCCAAGCTTCGTAACGGAGCGGCTCGTTAGTAACGAGATTACCTCTCATTGCAAACCCAGTTGTTGGTAAAAGTAGTGTCTCTTTGTAGTCCATCTTTGCCTCAAATTTGTTTTAAAAGTTGTGGATTGTATCTTTTATGTGTTTAAAAGCTTATAAAGTGATATAATGTAAGCATTTAATATCCTACTTTTAAGGTTCCTCTCTCCATGAAACTGCACACTATTTTTATAGGAAGTAAGTTCGTTTACAATCGCTCTCTTAAAGAGTATATTTTAAGACAAATCGAGAAAGAAAATGATTTTGTACACTCTGTCACTTATTTTACAGAGAGTGATAATTCTCTTTTTCTGTATTTGCAAAATGAGCTACATCAAGAGAGTAAAATAATCATTATTGGACATAAAAGTAATTTTGCAACTATTGGAAAATTACTCTGTACTGTTACAGGAGATAACCAAGTTCTAAAAGAGGGTATGCTTATACCACAAAAAGCTTCCTTGTTTGAAGAGGCTTCTTATCTCTTAGAGTATAAAAGTTCTATAGTCAATGTTATACAGATTGATGAGGGACAAAAAATGCCACAGCTACTCATGCAAAAAAGTGTGGTAAAAGCAACTATACATGTTTTTGAAGAGGATGAACAGAGTGTAAAGAGTATTTTAACTCCGATTGCACAAACTTATGAAGTGAGTTTTACAAGTACAAAACTTGTTGAAGGGTGGATACGACTTGATATAGAGAGTAACAGATATGGAGAGATATCAAACTTTATAGCTGCGGCAAAAAAACTTTTAAGTAACAGATTGATTGCTTCTGCAAATATTATGCTTTATATAATTGATAGACTCGAAAAAAATGCAAAAAAATTGAGCTTTGCTGAAAGTTGCACAGGTGGTCTACTGAGTTACTTTTTAACAAAAGAAAATGGTGCCTCTAAGATTCTTGATGGTTCATTGGTGACCTATTCTAATGCACTAAAAGAGAACTGGTTGGCTGTATCTCATGAAATACTTCAACAAGAAGGTGCTGTAAGTAGTACTTGTGTTAGAGAGATGAGTGAAGGTGTCATTAATGTTAGCAGTGCAGATTATGCCATAGCAGTAAGTGGAATTGCAGGAGATACTGGTGGGACGGCAGAGAAGCCTGTTGGCACTGTTTATATCAGTGTTCGCAGCGCAACAATAAGCAAAGAAGAACATCTGTTCTTTTTTGGAGATAGAAACTATATACAGCAGCAGAGTGCTCTATATGCTATTAAAATGCTCCTACTTATAGATAAAGAGACATTTTTTTAAATTTCTCAAAAAATATCTTGACATCTAAAGTCTATTTGTCTATAATTTCGACCTCTTAAACGATAAGAGAAAATGTCTTGTTAGCTCAGCTGGTAGAGCACGTCACTTTTAATGATGTGGCCGATGGTTCGAATCCATCACAGGACACCATAAAATTTTGTTTTAGATGGGCGCTTAGCTCAGTTGGTAGAGCGCTACCCTTACAAGGTAGATGTCACTGGTTCGAGTCCAGTAGTGCCCACCATTTAAAACACATAATGCGGTTGTAGTTCAGTTGGTTAGAATACCTGCCTGTCACGCAGGGGGTCGCGAGTTCGAGTCTCGTCAACCGCGCCATTTCAATGACAAAAACCTTTCGTTAACAAATGAAAGTACAGTGACCCTTTCGTCTAGTGGCCAAGGACACTATCACTTCATGGTAGGAACAGAGGTTCAAATCCTTTAGGGGTCGC
>JAFGVE010000032.1 GCA_016938175.1 Campylobacterales bacterium | reverse complement strand
TAGTGCATAAATAACTTGTGCTTCGATCATTGCAAGAGCGATGAACATTGTAGTCATAAGTTTAGCACCTAAACCTGGGTTACGAGCAGTACCAGCGATTGTTGCAGCAGCAGTATGACCCATACCGATAGCTCCACCAAGTGCAGCAAGACCAAGACCAAGACCAGCAGCGATCATTGAGTATGCTTTAAGAGTTTCGTTTACTACTGCTTCTTCAGCACCAAACGCAGCAGCTGTAAGAGCTACTAATACGAAAAGAATTTTTTTCATAGTGTTTTCCTTGTGATTATTACAATGTCGTTCGGATAGCGTAACCTCATTAAAAATGAAGCAACCCTTACATAAATGCAAAGATTTCCCTACTAAAAATTGATAGCGAAATTATATGGAATTTAAACTAAATATACCCTTATGCTTTGCCTAAAGAGATTTTGTTCCCTTTAAATTCCAAAATTTCAACCATTATTTTATCACCTTCACTCAGCACATCACTTACTTTTTCAACTCTCTCATCAGATATTTTTGAAATATGTAAAAGTCCATCTGTGCCATCTGGAAGTTCTATGAATGCACCAAAGTCAACTATACGTTTGACAATGCCTTCATAAGTTTCTCCTACTTGATAATCAATTTTTTCAACTTTTGGTGTGTTTACAATGGAGTGAATATGCTCTTTTGCACCCTTTACACCTGATTTATTTTTACCAGTAATTTTAACTTTTCCATCTTTTTTGTCTATGTCTATAGCAACTTCAAATCTCTCTATCATCTCACGAATGGTTTTTCCCGCTTGACCAATAATTTCTCCAATGAAACTTGGATCTATATGAAAAATATCACTGCTTGGAAGAACTCCATCATTAAATTCTATAGACTTTTCTGCTTCTAACATAATATCAATAATATGGGATCGTCCTTCTTTTGCTTGGTAAAGAGCTTCTTTTAAAACATTAAGAGAGATTCCACCAAGTTTTATGTCCATTTGCATAGCGGTAATACCCTCTTTTGAACCAGTAACTTTAAAGTCCATATCGCCATCATGATCTTCAAGACCCATTATGTCTGAGAGAATTGCATACTCTGCACCTTCACTAACCATTCCCATTGCAATCCCAGCGATTGTATCACTTGTTTGTACATCAGCAGCTTTGAGTGCCATATAACCACCACACACAGTTGCCATAGATGAAGAACCATTAGACTCAAGAATTTCAGAAACAAGACGAATTGTTTCTCCATCCAAAGCAACAATAGGTTCCAGTGCACGTTTAGCAAGGTTTCCATGGCCAAGTTCACGACGTTTAGTTCCCATAATTGGTGATGCTTCTCCAACTGAGAATCCTGGAAAGTTATAGTGGACCATAAAATTTTCATTTTGCGTTTCGCTGTCAGTTAAAGATTCGAACATCTGTGCATCTTTTGGACCCCCAAGCGTGAGTACAACAAGAGCTTGTGTCTGTCCACGTGTAAAGAGACAAGATGAATGCGCATTTGGCAGTATATTTGTGTCAATAGTAATAGGACGCACTTCATTGAGTGCGCGTCCATCAGCACGGATTTTATCATGAAGTATTTGTGCGCGTACTTGTTCTTTTTTTACTTTCTCTATAGCGTCTTTAAGTTCAACTTCATGTTCAACATCCGCCCATTCGTCTTTAGTTGCAAGAATCATTTTACGCAACTCTCGCAGAGCTGTTGAGCGTTCTGATTTTGCCATTTGATTCATTGCATTTTTAATATCAGGGATATGATTGTCACGAATATATTCAACCATCTCTTCATTAATTGTATGTGCTTTTAGGTCAAGTTTTTTTACATCTTTTTTCAGTGGAGTAAAGGCTTTTTCATACTCTACGTTTGCACTAAAGAGTTCACTTTGTGCAGTTTCAAAAACTTTAATGAGTTCATCTTCACTCATAGCATTAGCATTGTGTTTTGTAATCATTGCTCCTGTCATCGTTGGATCAAGCATTGGGTCTACAATCATCTCTGAGATTTCGACATCGTTAGTTCCAAAAGTGCGCATCTCTATCATGAGAAGATCCTCTTTTGTTCCAGAGAGGTAAAGGTCTAGTGTAGAATTATTAAGCTCTGAGAGAGTTGGGTTGAGTACGAGTTCGCCATCAACTTTAGCAACTCTAATAGCGCTTACCGAAGTATTGATATCTATATCTGAAGTAAAAAGAGCTGCTGAAGCTGCATTAAGTGCGAGTAGTTGCAAGTCTGATTCATTATCAGCAGAGAAAGTCATAATTGTTATTTGAGTAGGGTGCCCAAAACCTTTTGGAAAGAGTGGTCTTAAGCTTCTGTCTACTATTCTAGATGTAAGTGTTTCAAAGTCACTTGGCTTTGTCTCACGTTTAAAAAAACCTCCTGGAATCTTTCCTGCAGCATATGTTTTTTCGATATATTGAACAGTTAGTGGAAGAAAATCATCTTTTACTACCTCTGTTTCATCTATGACGACTGTAGCAAGTATGACTGTTTTCCCGGATTTAATCCAAGCACTTCCATTTGCTTGTTTTGCTACATCTCCAAAAGAGTAAGATTCTTCTCTATTTTTTAACTCTAAACTAACATCGTATTTCATTTATTTTCCTCTAGTAGTAATTCTATTTTTTCATCTTCTATTTTTTCTAGGTTTTCAAAGTAGAGGTTTGTCTCTACAAAATCATCTATATCGTAAAGAAAATAGATGTCATCAACAAAAGGCTCTAAAAGCTCAAGAACATCCGTAGGCAAGACGGATACAGCTATATAAACAGCTTTTGGTTTTTGTGCTAGAACACTTTTTAGCGCTGTCATAAAACGGCTTCCAGTTTCACTTCCGTCATCAATAAGTAAAACAACCTGTTGTTTCATAGATGGAAAAGGTCTTCCTTTTCTATACTGATAAATATAGCTAAGTATATCCTCTTCATGCTTTCTATGAGCTTCCCCGTAAATATAATCGTATTTAATCTCAAAAGAGCTGACTAAATTTTCATTAATAACTATTTCTTGCGTTTCACTCACACGTGCTATCTCACACTCTGGATTATTAGGTGCCATGATAGGAGCCATAAAAAGAGCTTCAAGAGGTGTGTTGTATTTTGCAGCTATAAGAGAACCAAGTGCGAGACCACCTTTGGATACAGCTACACTTACCCAACGCTCTTCTTTGAGTTTATTCATCGGAATAACATCTATTAGTTTCGTAGCTGCGTCTTGACGGTTTGCAAGTATATGTTTATATTTTTTCATAACTTCTCTCCTGTGTTACTCTTGAGGTAATCTATAAGATATAAATGATGAAGCATTATTTGACTGCATGAGAGGTTTTAAAACAATAGTCAAGTAAACATATCTATCATCAATATAGTCTGGCGTTCCAGTGTTTGTTAAGATAGGACGCCTGTTCTCACTATATCGTAATCCAAAATCCCAACAACGTTTTTTATACATAAAACCAATACTCATATTTTTTTTCTGTTGTGCTTCCAAGTCATAATTGTACACAGCAGAATAAGAGTAGTGCTTGTTGTAAGTATAGCCAATTGATGAAGTGAGATAGCTAGTGTAACGGTCTATACCTGTAGCTGTTTTATCAAAAGTATCTTTATAAAGGTGTGAGGCAGTAAGGTTAAGTCCATAATGATTAAAAGTAAGAGAGTTGAAAATTTTTGAAAAACGTAGTTCATCATAATTAAAGAACATATCATTATAAAAAGAGAGATAGTCTGTCAACTTATACTCTAATTCATTTTCAAGCTCTCCAAGCTGGTCACCATTTTCTGCATAGGCTATATTTTGAGAGAGCCTGTGATAAAGAATTTCATTAGCTTTTGTGTCATAAAGGTATTGCGAAAAGTCAATTTGTAGTGCATCTACAATATCTGATATTTGATAAAAGCTATAAAGTTCTTGTTCAGAACTATTCATATCTACGTAGTCTTCGTAAAAACCATTTTTAGTATCGCTTCCGGCTCGGTTATAGCTTAAATTTAAACCTATAACGTGGCTAAAAGTTTCATACGCTTTTGTAAGTTGTGTTGAGAGAGCAAGTGTATGTGAGTTACGTGCGTAGTAGCCATCTCTGTAGTTAATATTGGTTTGTAACTCTTCTGTTCCTCTAAACGTAGAGTGCTGCATATATAAATTTGCTTTATATGCTAAATTGAGATATTCATCAAAGAGAGGAGTTTGTAAAGTTATTGGCAAGTTTATATCTGTTTGTACAACACTAGTATTAATATTTCTTTGAATATTGTTAGATTGAACATCTAAGGCATATAAAAGATGATCTTGAAGAAGTGTATCAAGATAGCTGTGTAGGTGTAGTGTAGGTAATTGCTGAAGTGTATTGTCATTATTTGAGAGTGTTAAATCTTGATAGTATTTAAAATATGTTCCCACATAAAAATTATCTGTATTGTAAAACAGGTTTATACGTGAAAGAACTTGTGTCGCTGTATTTTGGTTTTCAGTATCATTTGAACTGAGGTTAATGTAGTCTACGTCATTCATATGGTTAATGTCAGCATACATCCCAGATTGTCCACTTAAATCTGTTCCAAACCATTGGTTAATAAAATCACTATTGTCATATTCTATATTGTATCCATAGTGAGAATCATTTTGCAGACTATTTTCTAAAAAAAACTCTTTTTTCTCTTTAAAATATCCTGTTGTAATCTCACCTCGTGAAGTTTTTGAATCCACAAATCGAAATGTGGAGTATATCCCTTCACCACGTTGTGTTCTTAGCTGTGGCCTTAGTTCTAAGTCCCACCAGTTTTGCTCAGCAATATATATGGGTTGTTCATAATAAATCCCTTCATCATCGGAAAGCCCAAGTTGTGGCATAAGAAGACCTGTTCGTCTACTTGTATCTAAAGAGTATCCAAAATAAGGAGTATAAAGAATGGGAATATCTCCAATATAAAGACGTGCATTATAAACATTCATCCATTTTGAGTCTGTATTGTAATCAGAAGAGGAGAAATCAAGTGTCCAGATAGGATCCATTGGATTACATCCACTGAGTGTTCCTGATGAAATTTCTATATCCTCAGATTTCGTTTCACCTTTATCAGCACTAAGCCATAACTCCGAATCTTTATCTATCATGTAAAATGGTTCAAAGAGACGCTCTTTTTTTGCAATATTAAGTTTGGCATATTTTCCAAGAATCTTAAAGTTGCCTCCTTTATTTACACGGATATTTTCATAAAGTTCCAAGTCTCCACTATCTTTATCATAGCGTGCTCTTTGTGCAGTTAAAACGTAGTCTTGGTAAATAACTGTAATGCCTTTGTTTGCGTAGACTATATTACCTTCACTCTCCATTGCAGAAGCATATATCTTTACCTTGTCACTTGCTAAGAGGCTAAGTGATAAAAGTAAGGATAAAAGAGCAAGTTTAAGCATTTACAACCAGTGTTTTTGCAGTTTTGTCATGCCAACCCTGGCGAGAAGGCTCAAAAAATGCCCATATGAAACCGAGGTAAAAAAGCATTTCACTGATAACACGAAAAATAGCTCTGTTAAGTGAAGAAGCAAGAGTCGGATTTTTTAATGTTCTTATTTCAATAACTCTTATTTTCATTGCAATTTTTCCCAAAGTGGCACCGTATTGGGTAAGAAAAAATGTTTGATAAACTATTTTCATTATGATGTATTCAATGACAAAACTATTTGTCACACTGATGAGCGCTTCAAGCGTTTGTGCATTTATAAAAGAGTCCCATAAGGCAATAATGAGAATAAAAGAGAGAAGCATTTCATCTATAAAAAATGCAATAGATCTTTTGGAAATAGATGCTAAGGTAATCTCTTCTCTATGAAGAATCTCTTCAATCTCTGGGTTCAATTTTTTTCCTATAGTGCTTGGTAAGCAATGTCTGTTCTAAGTTTTTTGCCTGCAAAGTGTACTTGTCCACAACGCATATAAGCTCTGTCACGTGCTTGTTTAATTGTCTCTCCAAGTCCAACACAAACTAAAACACGTCCACCATTTGCATAGAGTTTGCCATCTTCTTCGCTCACACCTGCAAATGAGATATGTGTATACTCTGCAATTTCTGTATGATGTACTTCATCTACAATAATTTCTGCTGGTGTCGAGCTTGAGTAAGGGTAGTTCTCACTTGCCATCACTACACCAACTGCAAAAAGCTTTGAGAACTCTACACTAATTTCTGAGAGTCTGTTTGTTGAGGCTTTTAAAAACATGTCGCTTACGCTTGAGGTCATAAGAGGTATAAGTATTTCACATTCTGGGTCACCAAAACGAACATTAAACTCTAAAGTGATAGGTTCACCATTTACTACCATAATTCCGATGAAGAGTACACCTTCAAATGGAGCACCTTCGGCTTGCATACCATCTAAAGTGGGACGAATAATTCTCTCTTTTACTTTTTGGTAGAGTGTTTCATCAACAAGTGGTGTTGGAGCGTATGCACCCATACCGCCAGTATTTGGTCCTTGATCGTTGTCAAGAAGACGTTTATGGTCTTGTGCAGCTGGAAGTAAGATGTAGTCTTTGCCATCACAAACAGCAAACATTGAGAGTTCATAGCCATCTAAAAACTCTTCAACAATTACTTTTTTCCCAGCATCACCAAATGATTTACCACTTAGCATCTCAGAAATAGCAATTTTTGCTTCATCATGAGACTGTGCAATAATAACTCCTTTACCTGCACAGAGTCCGTCAGCTTTAACGACTATGGGTGTTGGAAGTGTGTCTGTAAATTTAAATGCATCTTCAATTGAATCCGTTTCAATATAGCGTGCTGTTGGAATGTTATATTTTGCAAGAAAGTTTTTCATATAAACTTTTGAACCTTCAAGCTGTGCAGCTTCTTTTGATGGGCCAAAAATTGTTAGTCCTTTTGCTTTAAAGATATCAACTACACCGTCAACTAATGGAGCTTCAGGTCCTACGATAGTTAGTTCAATACCTTGTGTTATTGCAAAGTCTGCTAGTTCATTGTAGTCTTTGATGTTGAGATTTGTTCCTAGTTCGCTTGTTGCACCATTTCCCGGTTGAAAGTAAAGTTTATGGTTTACGGCCTCATTGCTTATAGCTCTCGCAATAGAGTATTCACGTCCACCGCTACCTAAAATTAAAATTTTCATGTGTTGCTCCAAGGATAGAAAATAGAGTTGTTAAATTATAGATGGAGATTATACAAAAATCTTACTTGATTTAATTTTATAAGTGAGGAGTAGCCCGAATAGTCGTCATGCAATTGGTTCGGTTCTAAAAGCCGAATTTGGGTGAAGCCAAAGCTCTCTTAGGTAACATCTTCTCGATAGTTTTCACTCATCTCAAGCGAAGACGTCTGCACACAAGAACCCTAGTTGTTCACAACTTGAATATGTAGAACCCTCATATACGCGTTGACACGTGCTATTCAGACTAGTATATACAATTATACAATAAATCTTTTGACTATTAGTAACTTGCTAAATAAGTTTGCACACAGGAGTCGATTGTATTCTCTTTTGCAATTTTGTATAAAGTCCCCAAAGGAAGCGCTTTTGCAGTTGTCCTTCCAATAACTACAACATGATTTGAAGGGAGTATTTTATGGTGTTTTAAAAAGCACTCGACACTAGAAGGAGAGGTGAAAATAAGTGTCGCATCTGTTTCTACTAAACAGTTTTGTATCTCTTGTGAGCAGCTACTTTCATAAACTATTTTTTCTTCTATACTGTAGCCTTTTTGACGTGTTATTTCGGAAAAGTTTGAAGCTACTATTGTTGCTCTGAGATAGAGCCACTTTGTCTCTTTTGGATAGTTTATAATTGAATCTGAGAGATTCGTACCATAGCCATTTGCAACTTCTAAGGTTGTACCACCTATTTCTCTAAATGCTTCTGCCGTTTTTTTTGAAATGCAGAGTGCTTTTTTATGAGAATAGAGTTCTGAATTATATTGCTGTAGTGCTTCTACAGCCTGTTTAGATGTTAAAATGAGATAATCATACTTCTCAAATATAATATCTGGTTGAAAAAATTTAATACTTAATGATGGAATATTTATTGTATCAGGATGTTCTGAAAGAGAAAAGAGATATGCAGGTGCTTTCATAAGAATAAGCCTAGAGGCTTACTCCCATTCAATAGTTGCAGGTGGTTTTGATGAGATGTCATAAACGACACGGTTAATGCCATCTACTTCATTGATAATACGACGAGAGATTCTCTCTAAAAGGTCGTGTGGCAGGTGTGCAAATGTTGCAGTCATACCATCAACAGCTTCAACAACACGAATACAAACAGTATTGTCATAAGTTCTATTATCGCCCATTACACCTACAGATTTTACGTTTAATAAAACGGCAAATGCTTGCCACGTTTTTGCGTAGTAACCGCTTGCTTTTAATTCATCGAGCAAGATTACATCTGCTTCACGAAGAAGGTCTAAATCAGGAACATTGACATCACCCATAATACGAATCGCAAGTCCTGGTCCAGGGAATGGGTGACGGTTGATCATAGACTCTGGAAGACCAAGCTCTAAACCTATTTTACGTACTTCATCTTTAAAGAGTTCACGAAGTGGTTCTATGAGTTCAAAGTCCATCCAATCAGGTAGTCCACCAACATTGTGATGTGATTTAATAACTTCTGAGGGACCATTTACAGAAATAGATTCTATAACGTCTGGGTAAAGAGTACCTTGTGCTAAAAATTTGATACCATCATGTTTTTTTGCTTCTGCTTCAAAAACTTCTATAAATGTATGTCCAATAATTTTACGTTTTTGCTCAGGATCACTTATACCTGCAAGACGACTTAAAAAGATTTCTCTAGCATCTGCAACAACGAGTGGTGCTTTGAGGTTAACTTTGAAAATATCTTCAACTTGTTCTCTTTCGCCTTTTCTTAGGAGTCCATTATCTACAAATACAGGAATAAGTTGATCCCCAATTGCTTCATAAAGCATTGCCGCTACAACAGAGCTATCAACACCACCGCTTAAACCACAAAGTACTTTTCCAGTACCTACTTTTTCACGGATAAGTTTAATTTGCTCTTTTAAGAAGTGCTCCATTTTCCACTTCTCTGTAACACCACAAATGTTTTTTGCAAAGTTACGTAACATCAGGTAGCCTTCTTCTGAATGCTGTACTTCAGGGTGATATTGCATTGCATATACACGTTTTTCTTCATTAGCGATAGCTGCATATGGAGAGTTCGCACTTGTAGCGATTGGAGTAAATCCTTCCGGAAGAACATCGACTTTATCAGAGTGACTCATCCAAACAATGCGGCCATCATCACAATCTGCAAGCAGTGGAGAGTCTGTCTCAATTTTTAGTTCAGCTTTACCATATTCGTGGTGTGAAGAACGAATAACGCTACCTCCAAAATCTACGGCAATTCTTTGCATACCATAACAGATACCAAGAACTGGAATTCCCATAGAATAAACACCTTTGTCTACTTCATAGGCATCTTTGTTGTAAACAGAAGATGGTCCACCACTTAAAATAACACCTTTAGGGTTTTTTGCCTTTATATCTTCAACGCTTGTATGGTAAGGAAGGATTTCACAGTAAATTTTATCTTCGCGAAGACGACGTGCTATAAGTTGTGTGTATTGAGAGCCAAAATCTAAAACAATAATGCTAACATTTGTCATATTGATGCCTTTAAAAGAGGTAAAGTAATTTAGTGACAAAAGGATACCAAAAACAAAATTAATTTTTGATTTACGAAAGTTTTGAAAATGAGGAACAGGTCTCTTGGAGAAGAGACCTTAAAAGAAAGTTTTAGTAGAGACCTAAAATTTCAAACTGGAGATACCAAATTACTATAGAAACGATATATCCAATAAGAATAGTCCACGCATGTTTCATGTGTGAACCAAAAGTGTAGATTCCATGAAGTCTACCCATAACTCCTACACCGGCTGCAGAACCAAAAGAGATAAGACTTCCACCAATACCTGCTGTAAGAGTTACAAGAAGCCACTGATCAAGTCCCATTTCTGGAGAAGATTTTAAGATTGCACTCATAACTGGTACGTTGTCTACAATAGCTGAGAGGAAACCAACACCGATGTTTGAAACAGTTGGTCCAAATGACTCATAAAGATTGTGAATGTAGTGTAAGAAACCTAAGAAGTGTAGGGCACCAACAGCTGAAAGTATACCGAAGAAGAAAAGAAGAGTGTCATTTTCTACTTTTTGCATATTTACGTAAATATTAAAACTGTTTTTACCAGCTTTTGTAAGTTGCACAGAATAAAGTTTCAGAATTGCCATACCAAACATCATACCCCACATAGCTGGGAAGTGGAAAAATTGGTGTCCAAGAACAGCCATAGTAATTGTTGCTGCACCGAGATATGCAACAACCATACCACCGTCTGCAACAACAGGTTTCTGCTCAGATGAAGCATCAAATGGTGGTTGTCCTTTTGGAACTGACATGCTTAGTAAGAAAGCAGTTACTAACCAACCAAGGATAGAAGCTGGGAAGAGGAATAAAAAGTCTAAAAATTCACCCTTACCTGCTGTCCAAGCCATGAGAGTAGTAATGTCTCCAAATGGTGACCACGCACCACCTGCGTTTGCTGCTACAACAATGTTAATTGCACCAGGAACCAAAAATGCGAGATTTTTCTTATCAATTGTGAAAAGAACAGTTGATAGAATAAGTGCTGTTGTAAGATTGTCTGCAACTGGAGAGATAAAGAATGCTAAAAGACCAGTTAACCAAAAAAGTTTTTTGTACGTATAGCCTTTTGAGACGAGTTTGTATTTCATAAGATCAAAAACACCACGTTCAATAAGTGTTTCAATAAATGTCATAGCAACAAGCAAGAAGAAGAATATCTCTGCAATTTCCAGAATAAGTGTTTCAAGCTCATCATGAAGAGCAGTCGGATCCATACCATTGATAGCATGATAGATACCAATAAGCATAAACATAAATGTTCCTGCAAATAGTGCAGGTTTCGCTTTGTTTACCTCGTATTTATCCTCTGTAGCAATAAAATAGTATGCTATGATAAAAACTGCTAAACTTACCCATCCAACCCATGTTGTTGCTAAGTTTACATCTGTTGCCGCATGTTCTACGGCTTGGATTACCGAACTGTGTTCCATTAACTCTCCTTTATTATTGTATGTACACCAACAGACTCTTTTCTCGCTAAGGAAGCAAGAACTATCTCTCGTGCAGTTAGTAAACGGAATTTGAGTAGTTTACCTATATTTTCTTTTAAAAGAGCATTAATTTGCTCTAAAGCCTCATTTAACCCTTTCTCTGTTTTCACAATAGAGACTTTTTCCCACATTATTTCGCGAAGTAGATTTTTTTTGGCCTTGTCATCTTTGAGACTCATAACCTCTTCATTCACATCAAATTGAATGAAGTCCTTCTCTTCGTAGTCTGAGAGAATTGTATCGACTGCACGTTTTGCAAATACAAGACCTTCTAACAGGGAGTTAGAAGCAAGTCGATTTGCACCATGAACCCTAGTTGAAGCTACTTCTCCAATTGCATAAAGATTTTTGACACTTGGAACACGACCATTGAGATCACTTTTAATTCCTCCAATTGCATAATGAAAAGCTGGCGAGATTGGTACACGTTGCTTTGGTACATTGTATCCAAGAGATTGCAAGTTTTGAAAAATATTTGGAAAACGGTGCATAAAGTAGGTGTATTCAAAGTTTGCACATGAAAGGTAGACTTTTGAACCTGTTTTTTTACTGTAATCGTAAATAGCTTTACTTACAATATCGCGCGAAGCAAGCTCTCCACGTTCATCATAGTCAAAGAGAAATCTTCTTCCATTTTCATCTTCTATAGTTGCACCTTCACCACGAAGTGCCTCAGTTAAAAGCATTTTTTGTGCGTTCTCACTTTTGACAAATACTGTTGGATGAAACTGGTTCATCTCCATGTTCTCAAGCTCTATGCCCTTCATAATACAGAGTCCCTGCATATCTGCACTAATACATGGAGCATTTGTATGGTATGCAAATAGGGAGCCAAGTCCTCCACTGGCAATGATTATGTCTTTTGCGTATATATTTCGCTTTTCTCTGTGGTCAAGAACGGTCACACCGTAACAAACACCATTTTCTATGAGTAAGTCAACGACACGTGCATCACTAAGTAATGAATGATCGTTTTGTTGAAGTAAGAAGTAGTGAAGATAGCGTCCTGTAGCATCTCCACCTGCATGAAGTATTCTTTCACAAGAGTGTGCCGCCTCTTTTGTATAGAGAAGATTACCATCTTCATCTTTGTCAAACTCAAAACCGTTTGCGATAATGTCATCAATAACTGCACGTGAGTTGTTACTGAGGACATCTACAGCTTCTCTTGAACAAAGACCATCACCTGCGTTGAGTGTATCTTGGATATGGAAAGGAATATCAGCTTCATCACGAGCAAGCGCGACACCACCTTGTGCATAAAAGCTGTTGCATTTAAAAGTCTCACGCTTGTTAATCATAAGAACTTTTTTTTCTTTAGGAAGTTTCATGGCTGCATAGAGTCCGGCAACTCCTGCACCAATAATTATAACGTCATATTTTATCATTTAGTCTGTACTACTTGTGTTGTGATCGTTTTGTAATTTATTTTGCTCTGAGTTGTCTTGTAGAATAAACTCTACATTTTCATCAGCTACAGGCGTATCTTCTATGTAGTAGGGAGGTGCTTTATATCCGCAAGCATTTAGGCTTAACAAAAAGATTGCTATAATTAAAGCATGAAAAATGCCACCCAAATTCTTGAATCTATCCAATATAAACCTCAATATAAGAAAATTTTACAACATAAGTGTGTGCAAAAACTAAAATCTGTTATGTTACCAAGTATCCAAAAAAGCATTAAATACGGGTATATAAGAGACGCAAAATTACACTTTGTTATATCGTCTACGCTTAATAAATATGACAAAGATAATATTATAAATACTATTAAAATGATTTTAAATGGTAACATGATTCAAAAAAATGAAATGCTTCTTGAGTGTATAGATGAGCAAATTGAAGATGTGATTGTCAAGGTAGACCATAGACCACAGCATCAATTTCAACCCTATACAACCACGGCTCATAAGCTCTCTTATTATGAACGTGCAAGTGGTGGGCTTAAAATTGAAATGCAAGACGAAAAGCTACAGAAACTTGCTGAAGAGATACAAACTATTATTAAAGAAAAACAGTGCAACTATTAAACACCATCCAGCAACTACCGACTTCTCCTGGCATTTACCAGTATTTTGATAAATCTGGTAGATTGTTATATATAGGAAAAGCGAAAAATCTTGCAAATAGAGTGAAAAGTTATTGGAGTTTTACACCTTCATTAGCTCCAAATTACAAATTATCAATAAGAATTGTCAAGATGCTCGAACAGACAGAATCACTTAATTATATAGTGGTGAATTCTGAACATGATGCACTCATCTTAGAAAACTCACTTATCAAGCAGCTCAATCCAAAGTACAACATACTTCTAAGAGATGATAAAACCTATCCATATATATACATAGATAACTCTGTTGCATACCCACGTTTTGATATAACACGAAGAGTAATTAAAAGTAATCATATTGATTATTATGGTCCATACTCCGTTGGTGCGCGCAATATCTTGAATGCACTCTACGATATCTGTAAACTCGTACAAAAAAAATCGTGTTTAGGTGGAAAAAAGCTCTGTTTATATTATCAGATTGATAAATGCCTTGGACCTTGTGAACTTCCCGTATCAAAAGAGCTTTATCAAGAAGAAGTCTCTTTGGCAGTGTCACTTATTAAAAACAAGAGTCTGCTTTTAAAAAGATTACAAGATAAGATGGAGTTTTATGCTGAAGAGTTACGTTTTGAGGAAGCAGCTGAAATGCGAGACGCGATGGAAAAGATTGGACGTTCTCAAATTCAAAGTGATATAGATTTTGCAAGTGACGCTATATATGATATTTTTACAATTGTAGCAGCTAGTAAGCGAGCGGTTGTAGTGAGAATTTTTATGCGTTTTGGAAAAATTGTCTCCTCTTCACACGATTATATCAATATAGAAGATGAGTTTGATCTTAATGAAGCTTACTCTAGAACACTTGTGGATTATTATAAAGACGAGAAGCCTCCAATTGTGGCGCCAATTTTGGTTGCTCATGAATTTGAAGATATAGACCTTATTGCATCACATTTAACACAACTATTTGAAAAAAAAGCACATATTTCGTCGCCAAAAAGGGGTGAGAGAAAGAAACTTATAGAGTTGGCTAATTTGAATGCACATGAACTTTTGAAAAATGATGCGAAAAACTCTTTTCCACTTTTACAAGAGATACAGAAGCTCTGTTCTTTAGAGGTATTGCCTAAAAGGGTTGAAGTATTTGATAACTCACATATGGCGGGAGAAGCAACAGTTGGAGCTATGATTGTTTGGAATGAGGGGAAGTTTGACAAAAGCTCTTACAGAACATATCATCTTGAAGGTAAAGATGAATATGCACAGATGCGAGAGACACTCTCACGAAGAGTCAATAGTTTTACAAAGAACTCTCCTCCTGATTTATGGATTTTGGATGGGGGTGCTACACTCTTGAAATTGGCTCTTGAAATATTGGAGTCAAGTGGAGTTTTCTTGGAAGTTATTGCTATATCTAAAGAGAAGATAGATGCAAAAGCACATCGGGCTAAAGGAAAAGCTAAAGATATTATTTATACTAAAGATGATGTTTTTCGTTTACAAGAGAGTGACAAGCGATTGCAGTGGGTACAAAATTTAAGAGATGAAGCACATCGAAGTGCAATAAATTTTCATAAAAAAACAAAGCTCAAACGTGATCAAGAGAGTTTACTTTTAGAACAAAAAGGGATATCTCTTGCCAAGATTAAAAAACTACTCGCACACTATGGCACATTTGAAGAGTTGAAAAAGCTCAGTATTGAGGATATATCAAGCGTTTTAAATCTAAAAGATGCTAAAACAATTAAAAAAATTTACAAATAAGTTTTATTTTCATTTGATTATGATATATTTGTGACAATTATACTTAGATAAATATAAGGTTTTTGAATGAATGACGTGATTCCAGTAGATGAAGAGTACATATTTAGTGACGGTGTAATTGTTAGTCAAACTGATGCTAACGGTGTAATTACATATGCAAATCGAAAATTCTGTGAGGTATCTGGCTATAAAGTTGATGAATTAATTGGTCAGCCGCATAGTATTGTTCGACACCCAGAAATGCCGAGTGGCGTATTCTCCAAGATGTGGGAGACAATAAAGGGTGGACAAGCTTGGAATGGGCTTGTTAAAAACCTTCGAAAAGATGGTCGTTTCTATTGGGTTGAAACAGAAATTCTTCCTATAAAATCTGATGATGAGAGTGGAGAAATTACTGGTTACATTGCCGCTCGTAAAATAGCTTCTCGAAAAGATATACAAGAGAATGACGAACTTTATAAAAAAATGATGCAAGACAAAGAGTAAGGGGCACTAATGTTACTATATAATGCAAAAAAAGAGTTTATAGGGATTGATGAAAAAGATTTAAAAACATTAGGCTTTAGCAACCTTTCAGGTCTACGTTCAGAAGTGAGTGATTTTGCAGATCTTTTCGTTAAAACACCTGGTTTTATTCATAACTTTAAACACGTACATTGGATTGATTTTATTACTTGTGCAGACTCTACAGAAGAATCAAAGGTCATCATAAACGTAAATAACAAAAACTTTAGAGCTAAAGTTACAATTGAGAAGGTATTTTTAACAGACAATACTTCTGCTAATGGTTACATCGTATATTTGAATAATTTAAGAGAGTTAACAAAAAGTGAAACGGATGATGTTTCTGCAGATATTGTTGCTCGTCCTGTTATTAAAGATATTCCTGCCGCAGTTACTGCACCTGTTATAGACACGTTTGATATTCCAGAGGAGAGTGAACCTGAAATCTCTACAGTGACTATAGACCCGTATGAAGCACCATTAGAAGTGGATTTTGATGCTGAAGAGAGTCTTGATGAAGTGATGCTGGAAGAAGAGACATCTGATGTTTCAGAAAAGTTATCTGTTGAAGATAGTCTTGATGATATGTTAGACGTTGGAGATTTAACACTCGATGAAGAAGTAGAAGTACCAGTGAGTACAATGCAGACAACTTCAGAAACTGCAGATGAGACATTCGATAATGGTTATGTGTATGACCCGCAGGTTGCGTCAGATGAACTTGGGCTTCCTCTTGATTTAATTGAAGAGTTTATTCAAGATTTTATTGCACAGGCAAAAGAGTTTAAAGATGATATTTATGGAGCACTTGATTCATCTGAACTAGATCAAGTAAAAATCCTTTCACATAAACTAAAAGGTGTAGCAGCCAACTTAAGAATTGAAGATGCATTTGAGGTGCTTGCTGTTGTAAATACTTCAGATGATGTGAATATTATTGAAAAAAATCTTAATATATTTTATAAAATCATAGCAAAGCTTGCGGGAGAAGAACCTGTAGTAGTTCCGAAAAGTGAGCCTGAGGTTCCAATAGTAGAGCCAGTTGAAGAGATTCAAGAAAAACCTGAGCCAGCTAATGAGAGTGACGAAGAGGATTTATATAGTGACCTTTTAGATGTAGAAGATTCTCAAGTACCACAAAAAATAGATATGCCAGAGTTAGCAGACGACGATTTTGTTGCAGAAGATGTAGATACAACAACACTTGATGATGAAATTGCTGTAGATATGGATGATCTTGATTTACTTGATATAGATACGGATATTAGTGTAGAAGATGAAATTGCTTTAGATATTGACGAAGCTCCTGAATTTGAAGACTTATCAGCACCTATATACTCTAAAGAAGCAAGTGCAGCTGATATCGGTATAGACATAGATACTTTTAATGAACTATTTGAAGATTATATTCATGAGAGTAACACTCTTCTTTCAGAGATAAAGTCTGCTATTGATACAGGTGATTTTGATAGCTGTAAGCATGAGGCTTTAAAACTTGAAGGAATGAGTGAAAATATGAGAGTTACAGGTTTTTCTGATGAGCTTGCAACACTTATGCATTCACAAGATAGCGAAGCTTTACATATTGCAGCTGATACAATACAAGGTGTTATTTCACAAATTTCTAAGGCAGGGGCGTAAATTATGCAATTAGGTTTAAAAAACAGACTTAGGCTAATCAGTCTTTTCCCAATCGTTATCCTTTTCTCTATTACGAGTTACTTTCTTTATGACTCATACGAGAATTACAAAGCGGCACAAATTTTACAAGATAGACTTTCTGAAAATAGACAGTTAAATGACCTTGTAAATAATATATCTCGTGAGCGTGGTATGACCGTTATGTACTTGGGTAACTCTTCGCCAAATACTTTACGTTCATTGGTAAAACAGAGAACAGTTGTTGATGAGAAAGAGAAAGCTTACATTGCACATGTTGAAAGTAAGGATGTTCTTCACAATCATAAAAATGGGGTTGCTAACTGTAAGACATGTAACGCACTCAATACACTTACGGCACTTGTGGCAGAAATTAAAAAAACAAGAAAGCTTGTTGATGAACACAATACAAACTTTGAGACTGTATATAAAGATGTTTATGGAAAAACACAAGCCGCAGGAATTAAAAATCTTGAAGAGATTACCTTAAATCAGGTTGATCCAGAGATTAATGCTTATGCTTCTATATATATCACAATGGTTCGTGCAAATGAGTTTACAGCAGCTGAGAGAGACTATATTTCATTTGCAATAGCACGTTCGACTGAGCTTGAAGCAGAAGAGATTAATACTTGGATTTCTTTAATAGCAAAAGCGGATGCAATAGGTTACGATGCTCTAAAAGATCAGGAGCTTAAAGTAAAACTTGATGAAATCTTTAAAAATGAAGATGCAGCTGAGCTTTTTGGAGATATTAACACTGAGAGAACGGGAATCTTAACAGCGGCATCTAGTGGTGAATATGAGACAAGCTCTGGTATTTGGTTTACTATGATTTCTGAAAAAACAAATATGCTTTCAGAAGCTGAAGATTTAATATTAACAGCAATGGATGATAGAGCCGTGAAGGTAAAAGCAGAAGCTCTACAAGTTCTTACAATTACGCTGACTGTATGGTTAGTTTCTATTATTCTTGCTATTCTTGGTTTCTTACTTTCAAATGAGATTGCACAAAATATTAAAAACCTCGAAGAAGTTTTAAAAAGGGTTGCAGAAGATACAAATGAAGGTGAAGAAAGCGTTGATATCAACTTACATACAGCAGTTGGTACAGCACAAGCTTATGATTTACTTGAAAGAATTATTGAACAGACACGTCAGGATAAAGAGGCTGCACAAGAGGCGAGTGAGGCTAAATCTATGTTCTTGGCAAATATGTCACATGAGATTCGTACACCTCTTAATGGTATTGTTGGATTTACAGAGCTTCTTAAAGATACAGGTCTTGAAGATGAGCAAAATGAGTTTGTTGAGATTATTGAAAAATCTTCTGAAAATCTACTTGAGATTATTAATAATATTCTTGACCTTTCTAAAATTGAGAGTAATAAACTTGAGATTGAAGATATCGTCTTTAATCCAGTTGAAGAGTTTGAAAGTGCAGTTGATGTATATGCAGTACGTGCTAGTGAAAAACATATTGACCTTGGATGTTATATTGATCCAGCATTAGAGTTCCCAATTAAAGGTGACCCTACGAAAATTAAAGAAGTTATTATTAATCTTCTTTCAAATGCTGTTAAATTTACAAGTAGTTCAGGTGCTATTAATGTTGACATTAGAAAGCTTGACTCTGAAGAAGAGGGTGTAACACGCGTACGCTTCGAAGTACAAGATAGTGGTATTGGTGTAACAAGTGAGCAAAAAGCAAGAATTTTTGATGCTTTCTCACAAGCCGATACTTCAATTACTCGTAAGTATGGTGGTACAGGTCTGGGACTTACAATTTCTGCACGTTTTATAGAACTTATGGGTGGACAGTTGGATCTTAACTCAGAGCCAGGTGAAGGAACAACATTCTTCTTTACACTTGACTTTGAAGAAGTAGAAACACTCAATGAGAGTGTAGCAGGAACTTATTCGAGCATAAATGCTCTTGTCATGCAGTCTGCACATAAGACAAAACGACAAGAGACATATTTACGTGAGTATTTAGATTTTTATGGTGTAAGCTATACTTCGTTTAAAGATATGGAAGAGCTTGAAACGTTACAGAGACAGGTAAGCTATGATTTAGTTATCGTAGATTATGACTATGCAGATGAAGAGTCTTTAAAAGCATATAGTAATCTGCCTCAAGAGATGATTCTTTTGACAAAATCATATTTTATGAAGAAAATAGATTCCTTAGAACTTGACACATTTAAAACGATTTATGAACCTCTTAATAACTCAAAACTGAGACAGGCTCTAGAAAATTATCATAATGAAAATTTTAGTGCTAAAAAAGCGAAGAAAATAAATCGTAAAAAATTCAATGCAGAAACATCTAAGTTTAATGCAAATGTACTTGTAGCTGAAGATAATATTATTAATCAAAAACTCATTAAACGTACTTTAGAGGACTTAGGGCTAACTATTAGTATTGCTTCAAATGGACTTGAAGCTTTCCAAAAACGTAAAGATGGCAATTTTGATTTAATCTTTATGGATATTCAAATGCCTTTCTTAGATGGTATGGAAGCGACAAAAGAGATACTTGAATATGAAGAAGAATTTAATCAGCCTCATGTTCCTATTTTAGCACTTACAGCAAATGCACTAAAGGGTGATAGAGAAAGATTTTTAGCTGCAGGACTTGATGAGTACACGACGAAACCTCTAATACGTGCTGAAATTGTATCTTTATTGAATCACTTTTTGGCTGATTTTATTGTAGACAGTAATGATACATCAAAGAGAACGCCACTTGTTGAAGCTCAAGAAGTTGTAGAAGAAACTACTCAGGATGAGTACTTAGAGCCAGAATTAGCAGAAGAATTTACTGTTACTGATATTCAGAGTAGTGAAGATGAGTTTGTAGAAGACTTTGATGATATGGTTGTAGAAGAGACCCTCGAAGAAGTTTATGAAGAAGAAGCTGCTACTACTGAAGAAGAGCAAGTGCAGTATGACGCAGATATTTTATTGGCTAAAAAGAGTCCATTTGAAGCAAAACTTTTCATGAAACTTCTTGTATCATTAGGTTACTCTTTCCATGTTGCAGATACTACGAATGAACTTTATAGTATGCTTGAAAGTGGTTCATATAAAGTCGTTCTTTTTGACAGAGGTTGTAGAGGTGTTAGCCTTGCAGAACTCTCTAGATTAGTAAAAGAGCGAAGTGATAAAACTGACCTGGCAAGTGCACTGATTTCAATTGTAGAGACTTCATCACAAGAGGATGAGATAGACAAAGAGTTTGTGCAAGAGAGTATTAAAAATATAATAAACAAAGATCTTTTAAGATTGGTTATTCAAAAATTCATATAAGGAAACTAGAAAATGGCAAGAACAGACTTAGTAGTATTAGCAGTTGATGATGATATGATAAATTTAAAGCTACTTAAATCGATGCTGATGAAAAGTGGCAAGGTTAAAGAAGTTGTTGAAGCTAAAAATGGTTCTGATGCCATTGGAGAACTTAAAGCACGTAATGATATAGATTTAATACTTTTAGATATTATTATGCCTATTATGGGTGGAATTGATATGTTAAAAGTTGTCAGAGCCGATGACAATCTACGTCAGTTACCTATAATCGTTTTAACGACAGATGAGACTAAAAAAGTCGAAGCTCTTGAGTGTGGAGCAAATGGTTTTTTAATGAAACCTATTCGTAATGAGGATCTTCTAGCAAAAATTGCTACCGTTATCGTTTGATTTCATGCACTTTATATAAGTGCATGTTTGAGAACTTCTTCTACTCTTTTTACTCCAACAATTTCCATAGCATCACGAACTTCTTGAGGAATATCTTCTAAGTCTCTATCATAATTTTTTGCAGGTATAAGTACTTTTATCATTCCTGCTTTATGCGCAGCAATGAGCTTCTCTTTTAAGCCGCCAATTGGTAGAACGTCTCCACTCAGTGAAACCTCTCCAGTCATTGCAACATCAGAGCGAATTTTTTTAGAGCTTAAAATTGAAGATATGACAGTAACCATTGCGATACCTGCACTTGGCCCATCTTTTGGTGTTGCTCCATCAGGTACGTGAATGTGAAGGTCATAGCGTTTATACACTTCACTTGCATCTAGTTTAATTCCCTCTTCTTTCTCTTTAAATGAGATAGGTATGTCTTCAGAGTTTATCGGTAGCTTATTTGTGTCAATAAGAGTTTTAACGACGCTCATAGCAATACGTGCAGACTCTTTCATAACATCACCAAGACTTCCTGTGAGTTGAAATGAGCCTTTCCCTTTAATACGAATACTCTCTAGTTTTAAAAGATCACCTCCGACAGCTGTCCAGGCTAAACCATTTACAACACCAATAACAGGAATTTTGTCTGTTTTTTCTATTTCAAAGACACTCTTATCGAAGAACTCTTTGAGGTTTTTAAGTGTTATAGTGATTTTTTCTTCTCCTTTATTGAGAAGAATATCTTTCGCTGCTTTTCTACTCATCTCAGCAATTCTACGACGTAAGTTACGCACTCCAGCTTCTCTTGTGTAGCTGTGAATTAGTTCTTTGAGTGCAGGTTTCGAGATACTTAATTCGCTCTTTTTAAGCCCGTGCTTTTTGAGCTCTTGAGGTATAAGGTAGCGTTTTGCTATCTCATACTTCTCTTGAGGTGTATATGAACTGAGTGTTATAAACTCCATTCTATCTCTGAGTGGTGCTGGGATACGTCCAACATCATTTGCTGTGGCAATAAAGATTACGTTACTTAAATCAAGATTGAAGTTAAGGTAGTAGTCTCTAAATTCACTATTTTGTTCTGGATCTAAAATTTCAAGCATAGCAGCCGTTGGATCACCTCTTTGTGAACGAGAGATTTTGTCAATCTCATCTAAAACAATTACGGGATTCATTTTTTTTGCATCTATAAGCCCTTGTGTTATACGACCAGGCATAGCACCAACATAAGTACGTCTATGACCTCTTAACTCATTTACATCTTCAAGACCACCAAGTGCTATACGAATGAGTGGACGCTTGAGTGCTGTAGCAATAGAGTTTGCAAGTGAAGTTTTGCCAACACCTGGAGGTCCTGAAAAACATAAAATTGCACCTGCACTCTTTTTTTGGTTTATACCACGTAACTCAAGTAGTTCTTTTACTGCAAAGTATTCAACAATACGTTTTTTTGGTTTTTCCAAAGAGAAGTGGTCAGCATTTAACTGCTCTTCAACACTTTGAATATGGAGTGATTTTTTAGAAAATTCTCCATAAGGAATATCTAAAACCCAGTCAAGATACGTTTGTGTCATAGACGAATCTGAAGAGTCTGGATGCATACGTGAGTAGCGTTCTAGTTGCTTTTTAATCTCTTTATACGCATCTTCACCCATTTTGTCTTTTTTAGCTTCTAGTTTTTTTCTATACTCTTCTAACTCTTCATCTCTTGACGTATCAGTACCAAGCTCTTTTTGAATCTGTTTTAGCTGCTCTTTTAAGAAGTACTCTTTGTTCACTTTCTCTATATGAGTATGTACTTTTGAGCGAATCTCTTTTTGTAATTTATTAGCTTCTATCTCATCTATTAAAAAGTCAATGAGGTCTAAAAAGCGTTTCTCTGTATCTGTCTCAATGAAGAGTTTGTATGCTTGTTCTTTTTTGAGTTTTACAGTCGAACAGATTAAATCAATAATGCGGTTAGCATCATGATTTTCTTCTATCGTTTTAAGTAAGTCTGGTGGAAAGTAGTTACTCACACTTGAGAGTGTTCTTACTTTTTCTCTGAGAACTTCCATAATGGCATCTATTTTTAGAGTGTTTACTTCAGTTGATTCTATTACATCAACACGTGCTATAAGTGGAGATGTTGAGACTTCGTAAAGAGATTTTGCACGTGCAAGGCCTTGAAAAAGTACCTTCACTCTTCCATCTGGAAGTGCTACTTTACGCATAATTGAGCCTACCACTCCTGCATCATAAAGTGACTCGAAGTCACGTTTACCCTCATGTGAAGCTTTTGTAGGGCATACGATAACTAAAGAGTTCTCTTCAATCGCTTTAGTAGCAGCTTGTATATTACTCTCATCACTTAAAAAAAGAGGAGATATCATAAAAGGGTATAAGAAGAGTTCATCCTCTCCAATTACCGGAATGTCTGCAGGAAATTCGCCATAGTTGCTTAGTTTCATAGTTGATTATTTTCCTTTAATTAGTTTTCATTTTGTAAATTTGTTTGATTGGTCTCATTATCCACAACCGAATTACGAGAGACAACACTCTGTGTATCTGGAATTAAGAAACCGTACCAGCTTGCAGTCCCATCACCTTCAAACCACTCCTTATACCATGGAGTGTTTGCACGGTCTACTTCATACCACTCTATCCATGGTTGAGGCTTTATAGCACGATAGTATGCCGCACTCTTTGGTTTATCCACTCTGTCGTAAAGAGAGGCTATAGTCTCGTTGAGTGCTGCTTCTGCCATATAAAGGTTTGTACTCATTGTATCTACAAGAGAGTAGTACATTGAATTAGGATAGTTTTGTTTAAATTTTGCACCTTCGCTAATGGCTTCATTAATGAGTACTTGGTCGCGTCTAGGGTTTGGTAGTGCCATATATTTTGCTTTAATTTTTAAAAACTCTGCAAACTCTTTTTCATTTTCGTTAGCGTAACGTTTTACATACTCATTTAAGAAGTGTTCTGTGAGCAGGTATTCTTCAAAGTGCATATGTGCAATTGCAAGTATCATAGTTGCTTCTGGAAGTAAAGGAGAACTGATATGCTCACCTTGAAGCGAAGAGTAGTAGTTGTCGGCCTTATCTAGATTTCCTTCTGAAACAGACTCTACTATTTTCGCGTACCAGTAGGCAGCAGGCTTGTTGTACTCTTCTATATCTTTTGAACAGCCACTCATAAAAAGTGCAATTCCAAAAGAGAGTGCAAGTAGAGTTTTGTAAATTATCATTTAGGGCAATCCTCGTTGTAGTTAGCTTGTTATTTTAGCTAAAAGAGTTAACTATATGTTTAAAATGGAAGATTAACTGCGAAAAAAAAATATAAAAAGACAAATAACGACTATGAAAAGAGATGAAGATTTACTATACTCTTACATCAATAAATTCAGGAGAAATGGAATGCAGGTTGTTTTAACTATAGCAGGTTCAGATTCTAGCGGTGGTGCTGGAATTCAAGCTGACTTAAAAACTTTTGAGGCTTTTGGAGTTTTTGGAGCTTCAGCTATCACGGTATTAACTGCTCAAAATACAACTGGAGTGCGTAGTATTCAGGAGATACCTGTTAGCTTTATTAAAGAGCAGATAGAGGCTGTTTTTGAAGACTTTGATGTTGCGGCAGTTAAAGTAGGGATGCTTTATTCAAAAGAGATTATAGAGGCAGTAGGAAATATACTTCAAGGACTTCAGATTCCTATAGTATTTGATCCTGTTTTTATATCTAAAGTTGGCTCGCCTCTTTTACAAGATGATGCAGTTGAAGCAATGAAAAAACTTTTTAAATACGCAACTGTTATTACCCCAAATATGTATGAATCACAACAGCTTTTTGGTTCTCGAGAAAATGAAGCCAAATTTAAAGAGGCAGTCTTTAATACACCCTGTGCTGTTTTAGTAAAACATAAGATTGTAGTGGAAAATGGGACTAAAAAGAGTTATGATGAACTCTTTGAAAATGGTGAGATTACTCGTTTTGAGTCACAGATGTTAGAGAGTACAAACCTACACGGAACAGGTTGTTCGTACTCAAGCGCTATCGCCGCTAATCTTGCTCTTGGAAATTCTCTGCATGAGGCAATCAAAATTGCCAAAAGTTTTATATACAATGCAATAAAAAATGCACCCAACCTTGGCAATGGTGCTGGACCTGTAAGTCATAAGGAGGGCGGTTTATGTTGTTAAAAGAGACCCCTTTACTGTATGCCATAACAGATGAAGTATTAACACCAGATGAGAGTGTCATAGAACAGGTGAAGACTTCTCTTGAAGCCGGTATAGATATTTTACAGTACAGGAACAAAACAAAAAGTGATGCAGAGGTTAAAGAGATTTGTATAGCATTACAAAAACTTTGCAGTGAATATAAAGTACCTTTTATCATTGATGATAGACCACAGTTAGCAGAGGAGATAGGTGCGGATGGTCTACATATTGGAAAAGATGATATGCCAATTGCAGAGGCAAGAAAAATATTTACAAAAGGCATTATAGGTGTTTCATGCTATGGAAGTGTTCGTAAAGCACTTGAAGCAGAAGCAGAAGGCGCTTCGTATGTCGCATTTGGTTCTTTTTTCCCATCACCAACAAAACCGCATTCAGGTATAGTCTCTTTAAGTGTTATTCAAAAAGCCAAAGCGGCTGTAAAGATTCCTGTATGTGTTATAGGTGGAATTTCGATCGATAATGTAGATACGCTTGTGTTGGAAAAACCTGACATGATATCTGTTGTAAGTGCTGTATATGAAGGTGATATAAAATCTAATGTAATGCATCTTTTAGAGAAGCTTGGGAGATAATAATGCTAGTGGCCGTATCGGGTTGTTTGTTAGGGCAGCGTGTTCGCTTTGATGCAGGACATAAACGTGATGCTTTTGTTATGGATGAGTTGAGCGAATATGCAGATTATATCTCTTTTTGTCCTGAAGATATGGCTTTTGGCTCCCCTAGACCTTCTATACGTTTAGTGGAAAGTAATGAAGGTGAACGTGTTATCTCTAATAAAACTGGCGAAGATTTGACAGATACTCTTCAAGAGAGTGTAACAGAAGAGTTTGAAGCGATATTTGCTCATAAGATTGGTGGAATTATCTTTAAAGCTAAGAGTCCAAGTTGCGGATTGGGCAGTGCAAAGACCTATCTTGACAATGGTTATGCATCTGGTAAAAGTGATGGAGTTTTTGCAAAAATGTGTAAAGAAGCCTACCCACTTTTGCCGATGGAAGAAGAGGGGAGACTCTGTGATGCGTGGCTGAGAGAGAACTTTATTATGCAACTTTTTGCATATGATGCATTTGAACAGTTTAAAGAAGAAGCAAGTATAGGGAAACTTGTCGATTTTCACAGAGTACATAAGTTTATGCTTCAATCAAAAGATGAGCGTATCTATAGGGAACTTGGACAACTTGTTGGGAACCATGAACAAAAGCCATTTCATGAGCTTTTAAATGAGTATGAACTACTCTATAAAACAGCAATTGCAAAAAAAAGCTCTATTGGAAAAACACGTAATGTTTTAGAACACATGGCAGGATTTTTAAAGAAATTTCTCTCAAAAGAAGAGAAGGCATTACTTCATGAGCAGATAGATGACTGTGCTGCAAAAATTGTCCCTGTTATTGTTCCACTCTCTACTCTCAAACTTTATGCGGTAAAGTATAAAGTAGAGTATCTTTTGGAACAGAAATTTTTAGAACCATATCCAAAAGAGTTGGCATTACGTTCAAGTCTTGAGAGCCTTAAATGAGGCGAATTTTATGGTTTCGACGGGACCTTAGAGTATATGATAATCCTCTACTTTCATTGGAAGGAGAAGTCCTTCCAATTTTTATTTTCGATAAAAATATTTTAGACAAACTTCCACAAAATGATGCTCGTGTAACACTTCTTTTTTCACTTGTAAACGAGTTAAAGAACAGACTTCAAAACATGGGTTTGGATTTAAAAATATTTTACTCCACGCCTAAAGATGTATTTGATACATTGCCTTTGGAAAATTTTGATGAGGTGGTGGCGTCTGGAGATTATGATGAGTATGCAAAAGAGCGTGATAGAGAGATTTCTCAGCGTATCCATTTTCGCTATCTTAATGATACTTATCTCTTTAAGCCCAAAGAAATTCTCAAAAAAGATGGTACTCCCTACTTGGTTTTTACACCGTATTACAAAGCTTGTTTAGCGTATATAGAGACCAAGGGTATTACGGAAGAATATCAAAGAGTTGGGCAGACACTTTATAAGTTTAATTATGATGTAAACCTGAGTTTAGAGAGTATGGGCTTTGAAAAAAGCAAAATTGAATGTGATTTGCACTTAGAAGAACTGGATACTTTTTTTACTAACATCGCATCGTATGCAGAAAAACGAGATTTTATAAATGAATCTGCAACTTCAAATGTGAGTGTAGCCTTACGTTTTGGTGTGCTCAGCATACGTGACCTTTATAGGCGTGCAAAAGAGAGCAAAGCAGGAGATGCCTACATTCGCCAACTTATTTTTCGTGACTTTTATGCATATTTACTCTTTCACTTTCCATATTTAGCGTTTAGTAACTATAAAGGAAATTTTAACGGTATCGCAAATGAGGAGAAGTTCTTACGTATTTGTAAAGCAGAAACAGGAGTTCCAATAGTTGATGCAGGTATAAGAGAACTTTTACAAACGGGTAATATGCACAATCGTGTGAGAATGATAGTTGCTTCATTTTTTACAAAAGATTTACTGCTCCCTTGGCAGTGGGGTGAGGCATTTTTTGCACAGCATCTATTTGATTTTGATGCAGCTTCAAATATTTTGTCATGGCAGTGGAGTGCAGGAACAGGAATAGATCCTCAACCATATTTTCGTATCTTCAATCCTTATCTGCAGAGTAAAAAATTTGATAAAGATGCGCAGTATATTAAAAAATATATACCTGAACTACGAGATATAGATGCAAAATATATTCATGATGAGAGTTATCTACTAGGTGCGGATATAACTGCTTATCCTAAACCGATTGTTGAACATAAAAAAGCAGCGAAGATAGCTGTAGAGAGTTTTAAATATGGGGAGTATAGAGATGTTTAGAGTTATTTTGACACTCTGTTTTATCTGGAGTGTTGTTTTGGCACAAGAGGAAGTTCGAGAGAAAAAAGATGTGCTTGAGCGTATGATAGAGCCCAAAGTCTCTTTTGAGAGTGCTTATTTGAGTGATGCTGGTGTTGGCAATTCAGATGGTTCTGTTGCAGTTGCAAAAAATATGCTTAGAATGAACAATGCTATAGGCGGTATCTCGTATACAAATTGGAAGTTTGACTGGAGTGGTGTTAATGCCCTACCATTTGGAGATGGCTCTTCTATGCCAATTGAACATATGCACAGTATTCGTGCGAATGTAAATATTCCTTATATCATAAATAAGGAGTGGTTTTGGCTTACCTCTTTATCTGTACGCAGCACTTTTGAAAAAGAGTTGGATGATTCGTATGGGGCTGGAATTTTTAGCTTTGCTTCGTATAAAATCAATGAAAACCACTCTATACAATTAGGTGCTTTTGCAAACTACCATCCAGTGACAACCTTGGGACTTCCGGTTATGAGTTACAGTTATAGAGCAAGAAAAACAGATGGATTTCAACTTATACTGGGTTTTCCACGTGCTTATATGGGGTATTTTATAAATGAGAAAACACTACTTCGAGCGGGGATGATATTTTCACAATCAGTTATCAAACTATCTTCAAAAAGTGTTATAGAGGCGTCAGGATATATTGAAGCAGAGGACTATATGGGAAATTTCGGGCTTGCACATGAACTCAGTGATAGTTTTCGATTGGAAGCAGATTTGCTTTACTCTATCAAACGTAACTTTATTATTTATGACAGTAGTGGGCAAGAGCAAGACTACTACACTATAAATCCATCTTTTGGGGTTAATTTTAGAATTCGTTATCTGTTTTAGGGAGAAAAGAATGAAATATGTCACTACGTTTATACTGATTTTGGTGCTTGCTGGATGTGCAAAGAGTTATCCGCCACTGCCAACTGTAGCAGAGGTAGATGTGCAACGTTATCTTGGAACATGGTACGAGATAGCACGATATGAACACTTTTTTGAAGAGGGCTGTTCCAATGTAACTGCAACATATACTCTTAGAGAAGATGAGCAGATAGATGTGCTTAATAGCTGTAACAAGGAAGGTGAGCTAACAACAGCTCATGGAGTTGCTTATAGTACCGACAGTAGTTTTTCAAAACTAAAAGTGAGTTTTTTCCGTCCTTTTTATGGAGATTATCAGATTCTCATGCTTGGAGATAATTATGAGTATGCAGTCATAGGTGAGCCCTCACGTGAGTACTTTTGGATACTCTCAAGAACAAAAAAATTGCCACAAACTACTCTGGATATGATACTAACAAAAATGTCGTCACTGGGGTATGATAGTCGTAAGCTTATTTGGACGCCACATGAGTAAAAAGGCTCTTAAATGTGCAGTTATAGAGAGCCTTTTGTAAATGAAGGAGTAAGTAAATAGTTGGAGTAAACTTATGGCAAGAGCTACTCTGTTGCAGCAGAATAACTCTTTTGAGTGTGAAACAAAATAAGGAGTAAGTTAACTTCGTGTCACGAGTTTGTTTGCTTTGATTTTTTGAATCATAGCACTTATAAACGAGATTTTTTTCTCCTCTTCTTGGATGGCAGAAGAGGCACTGAGATTAAAAGCATCCATCTTTTTATCTAAATAACCAGTGTTGAATTTCCCCTCTTTAAAGTCAATATCTCGTACTATTTGACGGTGAAGCGGGATGTTTGTATGCAGACCTTCGATGTTGTACTCATCGAGTGCGCGAGTCGCTTTACGAACTGTTCCCTCCCAATCAAGAGCTGAGACTATGAGCTTACCTATCATTGAGTCGTAACTTGTCGGTGTCTCATAACCTTCATAAAGGCTTGAGTCAATTCTTACACCTGGACCACCTGGTGTAAGGTAGTTAGTTACAGTTCCCGAAGATGGCATAAAGTTGTTTTGAGGATTTTCAGAGTTAATTCTAAACTCTATTGCATATCCACGGAATTTTATCTCTTCTTGTAAATACTTTAGTTTGTCACCCGCAGCAATTTCAATCATTCTTTGAATAATGTCAACACCTGAGATAACTTCAGTTACGGGGTGCTCAACTTGCACACGAGTATTCATCTCTATGAAGTAGATGTTGTCATCTTCATCAAGGAGATATTCAACTGTTCCAACACTCTCGTATCCAAGACGAGTAATTGCTTTTGTAGAGATTCTAAAAAGCTCTTTTCTCGCCTCAGGTGAGAGTCTTGGAGATGGAGCAATCTCAATAACTTTTTGGTGGCGACGTTGAATAGAGCAGTCACGTTCACCAAGATGTACTACGTTTCCAAAGCTGTCTGCGATAATTTGCACCTCAATGTGACGAGGATTTTCAACATACTTCTCTATAAATACATCGCCTTTTCCAAAGTACTTCATAGATTCGTTTGTTGCAGCTTCAAACATTTTGCCAAACTCTTTGGCAGCCTTAACGATACGCATACCACGACCGCCACCGCCAAACGCGGCTTTGATAATTACAGGAAAACCTATCTCTTTAGCGATTTTTTCACCTTCTGCAAGGTCTGTAATAGGAGTATCTGTACCTTCGAGAACTGGAACACCAATTTTTTTCATAGCAACTTTAGAAGCCATTTTGTCTCCAAAGAGTTCAATATGGTCTGCACTTGGTCCTATAAATATAAGTCC
This sequence comes from Campylobacterales bacterium, assembly GCA_016938175.1. Taxonomy (GTDB): domain Bacteria; phylum Campylobacterota; class Campylobacteria; order Campylobacterales; family Sulfurimonadaceae; genus Sulfurimonas. Next base: position 40,687 of record JAFGVE010000032.1, on the reverse strand, counting down.
TGCTTCCGTACAAGCACGTGCAAACTCTGCACTCTCAGATAAAAATCCGTACCCTGGGTGAATAGCATCACACTCGGCTTTTTTAGCAAGTGAGAGTATAGGCTCAAAGTTAAGATATGCCTCTACAGGGTTTCCCATAATAGGATAACACTCATCAGCTTTTCTAACCCAAACGCCATTGACGTCTGCTTCAGAAAAAACGACAACGCTTTTAATCTCAAGCTCTTTACAAGCTCTAATAATTCTCAGTGCTATCTCACCTCTGTTAGCGATAAGTACTTTTTTAATTGTTTTCATTTGGAGTTCCTTCTCAAAAGTTACGTAGCATTGTAGTATCTTCTAGGCAGTAACTCTTTATCATTTTTGTGTAGTTAATTATCTATTTTTGTTCTATTTATGTTTATAAGTTGTTGTAAAAAATAGTTTTTTTTGGTATAGTACCCTTATGAGACGCGAAACACTCGACAAAAAGATAAAAATAGCCAATGACATAATGTTCTACATCTACTCGAACATAGATACAGACATTAACATGGATGAACTCGCCCAAGACTTTGGAGTGAGTAAGTTTTACATGCACAAGCTCTTTAAAGAGATATTTGACAGAAACATCTATGAGAGCATAAAGGCTATTCGCTTACAAAAAGCATCGAATCTACTGCTGACAAATAAGTACTCAACCATTACAGAGATAGCCTCTTCATGTGGGTACTCCTCACAAACCTCTTTCATTCGTGTATTTAAAGAGCGTTTCTCTATGACGCCAAAAGAGTGGAGAAACGGAGGGTATAAAGAGTACTCGCAAAAACTCCTTGCAAAATCTTTTACCATGAAAGATCCTCATGCAAACTTTGAAGCCATAGAGCCAAGCATAGTCAAGATGCCAGCTATGAAGAGCTACTACATTCGCCATAGAGGGTATGACTCTAAAATCAAACAAGTGTGGCAAAAGCTTCAAGCGTGGATATATACCAACGAGATAAAAGAGTATGAGCACATCGCGCTCTTTCATGACAATCCTGCCATTACCCCTGTTGAGGAGTGTCAGTACGTTGCCTGTGTCAAAGTAAATGATAAGGGAAAATTTGATGATGCACGTTTGCCAAAGTTTACCATCTCCGAGGGAGTCTATGCCAAGTTTGACCTCAAAGGCTATGATGGCGATCTTTTAAAGTTTATTCACTGGATCTACCATGAGTGGCTTCCAAGAAGTGACTACGAGACCACAACAAAACCCCCTTACGTAATATATACAGACAACAAATATTTAGGGGATGGAAAAAACTTCGAGCTTAGTTTTTACCTCTCTATTAAGTTTTAACTATAGTAACTTTTACATCGAGTGGTTTTGCATGGTAAGGTGCTGAGGTGACTATGACATCGACTCCACACTCTGCATACCCAGCTACGTTTTCTAAACTGATGCCTCCTGTTGCCATGACTCTTAAATGTGGGAACTTCTCCTTGAGTGCAACACTCTTACGTAAGCTCTTACAACTCATACGTTCACACTGTAAAACATCTGCACCCATATTTGCAAACTCTCTAGCCTCTTTATAACTCTCAACTTCCACAACAACCTTCTTCTCTGCAAAACGATTTTTGAGTTTTACAAACTCATTACGTAAGGCTTCTTTGGAGTCAAAAAACGCTCTGTGTTGTGCAAAAATAAGTATGGAGTCATAAGTACCAAGTCTGTGTAGCACGCCACCACCTGCTAGAACTGCTTGGAGTACAAGGCTTTTAGTACCAGGAAAATGTTTTCTTGTTGTTGCAAGAGAAATGTGAGGCTGTTTCTCTTGTGCTGCTTTGAGCATAGCATCTGTATAACTTGCTATACCACTCATGTACTCTAAAAGATTTTGTGAGGCTTTCCATGCTTTATGGAGTGCAGCAGCATCTCCCCAAGACTCGAGTATGAGCTCTCCGGCATGGACAAGGTCACCATCTGTTTTGTAAAGGGTGTATTCAAGTGAGAGCTCAAGAAGAATTTTTTTCACTTCTTTTACTCCTGAGAGTATCATTTTTTGTTTGGGAGCAAAAGAGATTTTCCCCTCTTGTTCACTAATGCCAAGGGCATATGTTGTCATATCAAAGTTATGAGTGTCTTCTTGTAAATAGTTCATGAGGTATATCGCTTATCGTTATGTTTTTGAAAATATAATGAAATTTTACTTTAGCATCTCTTAGTTGTTTCATGTTATGATGCTTTTATAGAATGTTTTTGGCTTAGGAGTAGAGATTGTGATAAAAGTAAACGGACGTTTTTGGCTGGAAAAAGATAACAAAAGCTTCTTGGGTGCAGGACGCATAGAGCTTCTCAAACGCATAGCATCAACAGGTTCAATGAACGCAGCTGCTAAAGAGATGAAGATGAGCTATAAAGCTGCTTGGGAGCGGTTAAACTCTATGAATGAACTCGCCGGGGAGCCACTACTCGAGCGCCAAACAGGTGGAAAAGGTGGAGGAGGGACAAAGCTTACTCCTTATGCCTATGAGATTATAGAGACTTATGAGAGGCTTGAAGCACTACACCGTGAATTTATAGAGCGCTTCTCTGAAGCCTCAGACTCCCCTGAACACTTAGCCAAAATTCTCAATCGTCTCTTTTTAACAACAAGTGCGAGAAATCAACTTCTATGCGAGATTAAAAAAATATCTTATGACAATGTTTATGCTCAAATAGAGCTTCAACTCAGTGAGGAGAAAAGACTTCACTCTATCATTACTGCCAAGTCTATGAACTCTTTAAACCTCAGTGTTGGAGAGAAGGCTTACGCCATAGTAAAGTCTAGTGATGTAAAAGTTTATAAAGATCGCCCCAAAGAGAGCAAAGATGTAAATATTATAGAGGCTAAGGTAGTAGAGATGCAGAGTAATGAGTCGCAGGTTGAACTTACACTCTCTTTAGATTCCAAAACAAATGAGAGAGAGCTTGTATCTATGGAGAGTCTTGAAGATGCAAAAGGCATAGCCATTGGAAGTGTGGTTTATGCTGTCATAGAGCCTACAAATATCATCATCGGAATATAAAACGACATTTTAGCCCTACGAATACTTACGTAACACAGTTATAATTTCTCACTTTTCATAAGGAGAAAATATGACAAATATAAAAGTATCTTTAGAGTGGTTTTTAAATCCTGACCACCTTCCAATGGTAGCTGGTATTGCTACAGGTAAATATAAAGAGGCGGGTTTGGATGTGGAGATTATTCAGCCAGATGAGCATTATGACGGTTTTGAAGATTTAAAAGCTGGTAAGATTGATATTCACACAAATGAACCGCTCCACCTCTATGAGCATTACTTTGATGGCATAAAGTCTCTAGGTTGTTTTTTTGAAACACGCGGTGGTGTTATGATACGTGCTGATAGAGTAGAAAAGCTCAAAGCAAATGGCAAAATAAAGATAACTACTCCAGCTTCAAACCCTGTAACAAACAAAATCGGTTTTGAGATTATCAAGCGTTATGCTGAGAAAAACGGATTTGTAATTGACAGAGAAAATGTTGAGTTCGTTGAAACTGACTTCTGGCACATAAACAACATGAAAAATGATGAGAGTTTTGATGGTGCATGGCTCTGTTTTTACAATTTTGAGGGTGTAGAGGCTGAAATGGAAGGGTTTGAAAATCTTTTCATTGACCAGTTTGAGTCACCATATCCGAATTTTTCGGCCTTAGAGTTTATGACTACATCTGCAACGCTGAGTAAAAAAGGGGATGCGATGTGTAAGTTTATGGAAGTAACAAATGAAATGGTTACTTATATACAAAACAATCCTGTAGATGCAACACGTATATATTATGAATATACACAAGAAGAGAAAACTTCTTTAATGGATAAAATCATCGAAGATACTATTCCAAGACTGCAAAAAGATATAAAAGCTGATGCTGAGAGATGGAGAGAGCTTGCAGATTTTTTAGCTGAACTTGATGTTGTGACTTTAGATGATACTCAGTATAAAAGCATCTGGAAATAGAGGTTACTTTTCAACTGTAGCTACTTTTGAACATAGTTCATATTTAATGAGAAAACTTAGTTGAAAGTAGCTATAACCTGTCATCTAAAAGTTGTGAGAGATAAAGTGACAAATCTCTCCTACTAATTGTTTTTTGTTTTGTATAAAATTGAAAATATAAGGAGATGAGTTATGGGAACTTTTACAAGTACAACAGTTGTAGGGTGTAGTGTTGAAAAACTATACGATTTTCATACGGACACACAAAACCTGCTCAAACTTACTCCTCCAAATATCGGTATAGAAATTGTAAATCAGGGGTTTGTTGCAAAAGAGGGCGATATTTTTTCGCTGAAAATCATCAAAAACTTCATTCCCATTCTTTGGAAAGTACAAATTCAAACTATGCAAAGACCTCATTTGCTAGTAGATATTGCACTTGTTTCTCCATTTAAGTCATGGAGACACAGCCATCAGTTTGTAGCTATATCAGAAACAAAAACAGAGCTCATAGATAGAGTTGAGTATACTATGCCTTTTGGTATTGTTGGCAGACTTTTAGAGTTTTTTGTACAATACGAGCTAGAAAAACTCTTTTTATATCGACAGAGTGTTACAAAAAAATTTTTAGAGGAGGAGAGATGAAATATTTAGTACTACTTTTACTATTCATTTTTACTCTTGGAGCAGATGAGAAAATGAGCATTTATGATTTTAATGTAAGAAATATAGATGGTAAAGAGGTCTCACTTGAAGAGTATAGAGGCAAAGTGATGCTTATAGTAAACGTAGCGAGTAAGTGTCACTATGTAAATCAGTATAGAGGTTTACAAAAACTCCATGAAAAGTACGGAGAAAAGGGTCTCAAAATTCTCGGCTTTCCATGTAATCAGTTTTTATCGCAAGAGCCTGGAACAGAAGAAGAGATAAAACTTTTTTGTAGTAGTAATTTTGGTATCAGCTTTGATATGTTTGCAAAGATAAGTGTAAATGGTTCTAAAACAGAGCCTCTTTATGTGTATTTGAAGAATGAAGCTCCAGGTACATTGACAAATGCTATAAAATGGAACTTTACAAAGTTTCTTGTAGATAGAGATGGAAAAGTTCTTAAACGTTATGCACCCTCTACATCCCCTGAGGAGATAGAGAGCGATATTGAAAAACTGCTTTAGCGTTTATTCATATGTGTGAGGTTTGGAGCGACAAGGTTCTCTTGAATTTTTTGGATATTTAAGAGACTCAGTACTTCTTGAGATGGTGAGTCTTTTGGCGGAAATACCATACTTGTAACAAGTGTACCGTTTCCTATGACATACTCATCAAGAGTTTTTATATTCTCTTTTTTAACAGAAGGTATGGCATCAAGTGAGTTAACAAGAATACCTATAAAGCCTTTTTCTCCAAATTTTAAGACAATAATCTCTTCATACGCCTGAGAGTGTTTTTCCTGTACAAATTTTTGGATATCTATAACAGATATCATAGAGTCTTTGTACATCATTGTTCCCTTAAAGTGGTGTCCTTCTTCCATGGTAATAGTACTGTTTAAAGCAGAAATGCTCATAGCTTCCACCACCTCTTCAGTACGTACACCAAGCCATTTTGAACCAATCATAAAGCTTGCAACTTCTACAGAGTTCGCTTCTGCAACACCTGAAATGTCATCTTGAAGTATATCTGCACTCTCCTCTTCTTCCATACTAATAGCTGTTTGTGCAACATTACTAATGTAAGAAAATACAAAACTGTAGACACAGTTTTGGTAATCATCCTGAGGACTTTTATACTCTCTATACCCTTTAGAACACTTCACACCCAATGCATAGTAATCACCTTGATACTCAATAATTTCACTTAAGGATTCACCATTTTTAAGTGAGTAGAATTTTGGGTCTATTTCAAAATGCTCGCCAACAGAGAGTTTTGAATGGTTTGAGGCGATGATATTTTGCTCTTTGGTTGTGAGTACACAAAATAGCGTGTCTTTATCTAAAGAGTGTTTGTTCTTTGGAAGCGACTCTTCTATCATCTGTGCAAACTGTAACTCGGAATCAAAAACAATGCCTATTCCTCCAACAACAACATCTTCACTCTCTTGAGAGCGAATAGCTGCATTGTAAATATACGTATGTCTATTCTCGTAGAGAGAAGATTTTGTAAAATCAGAGACACAGTATTTAGAAGTGTTTGTTAGGCTAAGAGACTCTTGTACCCATTTTGCTGAGAGTTTTGTACCTAAGAGATACTCAGCAGACTTTTGTGATACTGCAACTATTTTTCCATGTACGTCATAAATAAAGAGGTTTGTATAAACCGTATACAGAGAGTTGATGTGTGCAAGAATTTCACTCATTCTCTGTGAAGCACTCGGAGTTACCTGTTCCATAGAGAGAAGAGAGCGAAAATCAGGAGTGAGTGCCCACCATCTACAGTCATTTGCTCTTTCATAAAGGTTTCTATCCATTATGTCAAGAATCAAATCTGCTAAAAATACACCATCACTCAGTACCATTGTTTTAGTGAGTTTTGCCATAGAGTCAGCAATAATGTGCTTTGTTTGTGCACCTGTTTTACGAATCTCTTGGAGTAATGCTTTTGAAAACTGTTTATTTTCATTTCCCGAGTTGTTCTGTTTTACGTTTCCGTTCCAGATAGCACGGTTAAGATTGTGTTGTATCTCTTCTGCTTGCAGAGGAATTGCTTTTAGACTCTCTGCAAAAAGATCACTATGCTGTAAAATGGCTAAGAGAAGTTGTTGTGTTATAGCAAACTCTTCTTCATCTATAGAGTAAAAAGCATGCTCGAGTGGAACCATAATGTGCCCTTGCCAGCCTAAACCAAAAAAGCCTTGGTAACCATTTGTTTTCGCACTCTTTGCAAGATAATCTCTTCCTCCAAACGTCACCACTTCATAAGGAGCATTAAAAACACTCGGTAATTTTGCTCCAATTGGAATGTGATACTTATCACTCGTAGCTATAACTTCTCCTCGTTCATCAAGAAGCGTTAAACACTCTTTTGTTTTAGGGTTGATAAGGTTCGCAAAAATACCATCCATCTCATCTTCAAATTTAAAACAGAGACATAAGACACCAAGGAGCTCATCAGAGCTATCAGATTTTGTAACTCTATATGAGTAAACAAGGCTTTTATCATGGTGAGGTAAAAAGTCATGGTGTCTGTACGTTTCTACATACTCTTGACTTGTATATGCAACCTCTTGTAAAAGTGGGTCATGTGATTTACTTACCTCATTGTCTTCTATAGATGCAAGAATATTTCCCTGTGGATTCATAAGTACTATATCAAAATAGACACTGTATTTTTTTGCATATTCAACAAATCTTTTTTTGAGTTCAGTTAAATTATCATGGTAACCATCAGAGTAAATCGTAGGGTTTTTTCTTAAAAAATCGCGTATAGCTTCATCTGTTGCTAAAAAGCCTATATCTGCAGTTCTTTCAAAAAGGTTACGTATAACTATATCTACTGAAACTTGCGCTTTTGAGCTCATTTCAGAAACAGTTTTTTGTAGCATTTCTCGACCAAAATAGTTGATAAGTTCATTAGAAAGGGTAACAAAGTCCCCTTTGATTTTGTTCATATTCATACCAGCTTCACCAAGCTGACTTAATAATGAGAGCGTATCCCAGTTACGGCTAAGCTCATCAAGTTTCTCTTTAGAGAGTTTGACCGAGTCCATATGTTTTATAAAATTATGGAGTTCTTGTAAGTCGTTCATTTTCCTATCCTTTATGTGACAAAATTGTATAAAAAAGGCAATCACAAGTTGGCAAGAAAATGTTTAAAAAATATGCAGAAAAACAAAAACAAAATTAATAATATTTTAGTGAAAAAAGTAGTATTATAATTTTATGAAAATTAAAGTGAAAAAAGCACTTTTTCTTTTTTTGGCTTTTCTTCTGTTGTTTCTTCTTGGACTCCCTTTGGGGATGCTCAGCGGACATAAGCAGGGTAGAGTTTTATTAAATGATACAGTGACTCTGCCATTTGAAGTTAAAGAGAATGAGAGAGTGCTTCTGCTCTATTTAGGATATGTTGGTTGTCAAACTATATGTATCCCTTCTTTAAAAGAGTCTGCAAATATTTTTAACATTTTACCAAAACGAGAAGATGTTGCTTTTTATTTCATCAATATTTCTAAAGAGGGAGTTGGTGCAAAAGAGTTCGCACAATTTTTTCACGAAGATTTTCAGGCAGTACAATTACCAAGAAAAGAGACTTTGGCTTTGATGGGAGAGTTACGTGCATACAGCAGTGACCCTTTGATTGAAGGCGGAGATTTATATCATACAGGCTATCTTTACCTCGTAAAACAGGTTAAAAAAAATGAATTTATTCTCAAGGCGATGTACTTTACTCGTCCTTTTGAAGCAGAAACTATTATATCGGATATACAAAAGGAATTAGAATGAACTTAGCGGTTTTATTTGGCAACTATGGTGGACTCTCGTCTATTACTCGTGAAAACCTCAAAGATGAGGCAAAAAATGCAGACAAGGGCTTTATGTTTATATTTGTCCTTAATTGGCTTGTTGTATCTTTTGTTACCTCAGTTACTTATGACACTTATATGCTCGGGATTGTCGGAGGGGGTCTGATTACGGGGCTTGCGTATCTTACATACTACTTCTTTAAGGGTGAATCTATCTCCCGTATAATGATTGGTGTTTTAATTATGGGCTTTCCGATTATTATGATTCAACAGCATTTGGGGCGCATAGAGATGCACTTCCATATTTTTGTTGTTTTAGCTTTTATGTCCGTTTACAAAGATATTATGCCCATACTCGCAAGTGCAGTTACTATCGCTATACACCACCTGCTTTTTACCTATTTACAGCTTAGCGATGCTGCTATAGGCGGAGTAAAAATTATTGTTTTTAACTATGGCTGTGGTTGGGATATTGCATTTCTACATGCCGCTTTTGTTATCGTAGAAGCTGTGGTACTTATCTATATTGTCTATATGATTACAAAACAGTATTTGGAGTCTATGCAGGTAATCCAGACGCTCAATGAGATTACGATAACAAAAAATCTCGCTTTTGAGATGAAGTCTGATTCTGTACAGTGTGGAGCTTTCTCTCAATTTATGGCTTCATTGCGAGGCATTATAAACACTGCAAAAAGTGCTTCTGGAGAGACTACACGCATTACTCAAACCGTTAAGACACTTACAAACTCTATAAACGTCAGCTCAACAAAACAGCATAGTGCTATTGCTGATATTACACGAGATAGCAATGTGATGCAAGAGGAGATTACACAGACAGACCAAGATATGCGTAATGCAAAAGAGCGTCTTGATGAGGCAAATAATAATCTTCAGGAAATTGGAGATAAGATAAACTATTTTGCTCAGAGTGTTGAGCAGACAGCTTCCGTTGAGAATACTATGTCTGAAAAACTGACAGAGCTTACACACTCTGCAGAGGAGATAAAAAGTATTCTTACTGTTATCTCAGACATCGCAGACCAAACAAACCTTCTTGCACTAAACGCTGCCATAGAAGCGGCTCGTGCGGGCGAACACGGTCGTGGTTTTGCGGTTGTTGCAGATGAAGTTAGAAAGCTTGCAGAGAGAACACAAAAATCACTTACAGAGATACATGGAAGTGTTAACGTGGTTGTACAGTCTATAAATGATACAAGTGACAGTATGAATCAAAATGCTAAAAATATTAATGAACTTAGCAGTGAGTCTATGGAGATGAGTTCTATGTTAAACGCAACTATTAATATGGTTGGGGAATCAGCGGAACTCTCAGGAAAATCATCTTTAGAGTTTGCAAAAAATATTGAAAAACTCAAAAAACTTGTTGCAACTATTCATGGTATAGAAGATTTAGCGGCTCAAAGTTTTGAAGATATTAAAAAGATTGTTGCAACTATTGATTCACTTTCTCAAAGTAGCAAAGAACTTGATGATGAGTTGAACATTTTTAGAACATAGAGAGCCTTTAGTATAAAAGAGTGTTTATGAACTGACAAAAACTCTCTACAAAAAAGACTCCATTCTTTTTACAATACTCCTTAAAAAGGAGTTTTAATGCAGTGTGTAAAATGTAGTGAAGTTTTTACTCTTGAAGAAGCGAGTGCAAAGCTCTACTGGATGAGTGAAGTTGATGAGCTTGTATTAAAAGGGCTTGAGTTTATTAGTGCTATGGGCTATGAAACACACGAGAACAATGGTGTTAGTTACATAAAGCTTAGAAGTGTGAAGCGATTTTTCGTTGAAAACTTTCATCAAATCAGTAGAGCCTTTACTCCATTAGAGCGTGAAGCCATACGCCTTTACGTGCAGTATGAGGGTGAGAGCTTTAACTTTCAGTCCATTTTAGCAGCCAAAACACTCCAACGCTATCTAAATCTCATAGATGATGGCAGTTTTTTTGACATAGTAAACAACTGCTCACTTACCTCCTACTTTCAGCCCATTATCCAAGCGAGTGACAGAAGCATCTATGGGTATGAAGCACTCATCCGTGGAGTTAAGGAGAATGGTGATTTGATGTTTCCAGATGAACTTTTTAGCAAGTCTGAGAGAAATGACTTGAACTTTAAACTTGACAGAATGTGTCGTGAGTCAGCACTTAAAACTGCTGCGGTAAAAAAGGTAAGACAAAAGGTGTTTATTAACTTCTTGCCTACTTCCATTTACGACCCAGAGTTTTGTCTACGCTCAACAGTAAAGTGGGCAAAACAGCTCGAGTTTGACCCGAAAAACATTATATTTGAAGTAGTTGAAACTGAGTCGGTGCGTGATAAAAAGCATCTCATAAAGATTTTAGACTTTTACAAAAAAGAGGGCTTTTCCATAGCACTTGATGATGTTGGAGAGGGCTACTCCTCTTTAAATATGCTCGTAGATATTCACCCTGACATCATTAAGGTTGACAGAAACATCATACAAAACATAGACAAAGAGAGCATTAAACAATCCACCTACAAAGCACTCTACACACTTGCAAAAGAGAATGACATTGCAGTACTTGCTGAGGGTGTTGAGACACAAGAGGAGCTAAGGGCTGTTGAGGATATTGGGGTTGATTATGTACAAGGGTATCTCTTTGGCAAACCAAATGCAGAACCCTTACGTAAGGTTAGGAAGTCTATTTAATCATCTGCCAAGAACACCCTTGACTTTTACTCAAGATGTATTGATGACATCAATCGTCTTGTTTATGTTGAAACTATTATTTCAGGTCGTTAGCACTAATAGTGCAGTTATAAAACTCCAAAAAGAACTGGTTTAGTAACTATATACTTGCCTACATTAAAATGTTTTTTTCACTTTGAATTTTTTTAATACATCACTAGCCATTGATATGAAAGCATAATAGTTATGAAAATGCTCAAAAGCATCTTTCTCCTATACACATCCACAACAATCACCTTCGCGAGACAGTTTTGATTTAACAACACTTTTATGCAATGTACCATTTTCATCTTTCCCAACAACTGTAATATTGTAATCGAAGGTAGTATTATCTAATATTTCAAATTTGAAAGAAAAATCAATATAGGAAGCTTTTTCATTTTTTACATATATAATTAAAGGTGTTTGTGTTCTATCAGAAAAAACAGCAAAAGAATACAATTTTATATTAGACTTCACTGTAAGAGGAATCACCGTTCGATTGAATATAGATGGTGGAAGAATTATTGTAATATCCTTGGATGATATTGCATTATTTGAATTATACTGTTTATGTATTTTTTTTGTATCTAATGCATAGTCGTAAGACTCCTTAGATTGTTTGTATGATTTTGAAGTGCTGTGTAATTCTGATTTATCCTTGTTTGTCATGTAAATAACAGAAAATGGTAACTCTTTTTCTAGTTTTAATTTATATGAAAATATAGGGTTTCGACTGATATTTGGAGAAGTGACTATTGTTGAAAATAAATTATTATCACGATAAACTTTAATCATTTTTACATAGTCAGATTTACTTTCTTTTGTAAAAGTTTCTATTTGATAATAATTAGAACATGAACCTTCTGTATACACTCTTGCTTTGAAGATTTCAATATTTCGTTCCATACGGTTCTTAATCATAAATTTTAAATTTGTAATATCCTCTTGCTTTTCAGCCTTTATTCGTATATCAGATGCAAATAAATATGTAATTGGAATACACAGAATAGTTATAATAAAAAATTTAAACATAAGTACACCTGTTGTTTTTGAGGTTAATAGATTGTAATCATTAATTAGATTAATGTCAATTTAATAAAGTAGGCTCTTTTAAATTTAACAATCTCTTATCTTTGAAGCAGAAAAAGCTGTTAAAAAACCTGTTCAATTAAGACTTACTTTTGTAACAACTATAGAAAGCACACTCTAACTCTGTTCCACAAACTGTGCAACAATTAAAAATCAAAACTTCTCTTAAATCGTAAAGACTGTTTGCACTAAATTAGATAAAATCAAAAAAATAAATAGAGGAGACGGTATGGAAAAGAGTTTTATGGAAGCGATGGATTTTCGCCATGCGTGTAAGGTTTTTGATGAGAGTAAAAAGGTAGATGTTTCTGACATGGAGACAATCTTAGAAGCGGCACGTAAGTCTCCAAGCTCATTTGGTATGGAAGCGTGGAAGTTTTTAGTAGTGACAAACGAAGAGCTAAAAGCAAAGATTCGCCCTTTGTGTTGGGATCAGGTACAGATTACAAGCTGTTCTCATCTTGTCATTGTTCTTGCTGGCATCGAGAGTTTAAAGCCTGAGTCTGGAGAGGTTTACAAACGTTTTGCAAGAAGAGAGTTACCACAAGAGGCTCTTGAGAAGTACATGGAGATTTATGCGGGACATCTTGCAGGTGTACTGAACTCAGATGAAAACATTTACGCTTGGAGTGCAAGACAGACTTACATTGCAAGTGCAAACATGATGACTTGCGCGGCAACACTTGGCATAGACTCTTGTCCTATTGAAGGGTTTGAAAAAGAGCCACTCGAAGAGCTACTTGGTCTTGATACTACAAAGTTTCAAGTCGCTATGCTACTTCCGTTTGGTTACAGAATAAACCCACAACCACAACAACTGCGTAGAGATGCAGATGAGGTCATAGAGTTTATAGAGTAGTCTTACGTAACACCCTTACGTAAGAGATTTTAAAGAGCGCATTATCTTGCGCACTTCTACAAATGAAAATATATACATCCCCATGTACGCCACTACAAGTCCAAACACCACCGAGACTGAACTCTCAGAGTAGAGTAAACGTGTAAGGTAGAAGGTTGCTATAAAAAAACCTATACCGCTTACACGAATAATGAGTGCTTTTGCAAAAGCTCCTGAGGCTTTTATCAAAGAGAGCTGAAATGCATTAAGCATGATGAAGATAAAAAAGAAACTCAGATGTGTGAGGTAGAGATAGGCTCCATGATACTCTGGCTTAAATGCCAAAGAGACGAATTTTTCACTATAAAAAATCATCAGTAAAACAAAAGAACCGCTTATAAGAAATGAAAATTTATAAAACCAATGTTGCAGGTGTGTAATCGCTTTTATGTCTCTATTTGCATGGTGTTTAGATAACTCTGGAAGTAAAAAACGAAATACGGGAAAGACAAACAGTGTAATCATATACATCAGCACAGGTTTTGTAACTACCTGAAAATCTCCAAGCTCTTCTATGGAGTAGTAGTGCATTAAAAAAAAGACGGCTGTATATATCATTACTATTCCTGAACCAAACTCCACAGTTGAGAGTACCGCATTTTTTAAAAAGGCTTTGGTGTCTGAGTCCATCTCCACTTCTTTGATTTTTGGTTCGACAATCTCTTTGCGTTTTTGTGTCCAGATGTATACCGAGAGTCCTAAGTAGCTCATAATAGTCATAATAAAAAGAGACTTTAGGTCAGAAGTGTGGGCAATGTAGTAGGCAATGAAAAACCAGATTGCCCCTAAGATTGGTTCTAGAAAAGTAGAGCGTTTCATTAGGGAGTAGAGTCTGTACATAGCAATTTGGTTGGTCAGATAGGCGTAGAGACTCATAGAAATGATAGTAAAAACAAGATACCAATAGTGAATTTCAATCCCCACACGATGTTTTAAATAGGGCAGTACCAAAGCCCATGAGAACATAACAAGTCCCATAACGAAATAGCGAAAAATATTTATAATACTCTCATCTTTTTTTGTTTTTGCATAGGCTACAACCATTGAGGAGCGAAAACCTATGAGAATAAGTAAAGAAAAAGAGAAAATGTCTATAGCTGTGTAGTAGAGTGTAAGTGTCTCTTTTGCAATTATGTCTGCCAAAAATATTTTAAATGCAAAGCCTGCTATAACTGTAAAGACAGAGATAAGTATGGCTTGATAAAAGTGTTTTTTAATCTCTTGCACAACAACTCCCTCTTGAAAAATCTTTTTACATTATGCCCTAAAGTAATTACACTTCATAGTCATAATTTATAGCTTCATAGTATATAAAGAGTAATAAACGAACAAAATAAGCATACGAAAACTTTTTAAATCTTTTTACAATACAGAAATATTTGAGGAGCAGTAGATGTTTACAACAACAAAAATTTTAAATTCGCAGTGTCATTCACAACCAAGGCTAACTGCATTACTAGCTTGTGGAAACAACTTTATGCCTATGTCTTGGCATATGCCAGTTTCAAAGGCACCTTTTCGTTATGCAGTTGCTATTCGTCCCGAAAATGAGAGTTATGACTTAGTACACGCTCTAGGGCACTTCTCTATAAACTTTATGGATTACAGTTATTTTGAAGCTATGGAGAAAGCAGGTTCACAACATGGCGGAGATAAATTTGCACTCACAGGCTTAACTCCTAAGAAAGCTGATGCTATTAAGAGTACACTCATTGAAGAGGCATATATGATTTATGAGTGCAGAGTAGTAGAGATAGTAAATTTTGGTGATCATGATATTTTTATAGCAGACGTTCTTTGTATTCATAACAAAGAGAGTAAAGATGTTTTACCAACACTCTTTTTAGGTCGTGGATATTATGAAACTATATCGCAAAGTCCTAAAAGAGTAGAGAGAGACTAAAGTATGCCTTTACGAGTCTGGCTTATCGGAGCAAGTAGCGGTATCGGCTTTGCTTTAGCAAAACTTCTTTTACTTAAAGGGCACAAGCTTATTCTCAGCTCACGAGATACTGCTGCATCAGAGAATCTTCAAGCACTTAAAATACAGTATAGAGAGCGGGTAATTTTACAAAGCGTTGATGTTAGAGAGAGTGAAAGTGTAAGCTTGGCTGTGCATAGGGCTTTTGAAGCTTTTGGAGGTTTAGATATATGCATGTATAACGCAGCGGTTTATGAAAATACAAGTATTTGGGACTCTGATATACAGGAGTGGGAGAGGATGAATGAGATTAACTATGTGGGTGCTGTAAGAGTTGCATTGGAAGTTGTTTCTCATTTTGAAAAGCAAGGTAGAGGACATTTGGTTTTTAATGCGAGTGTTTCAAGTTATTTTGGTCTTCCTTACGGAGGAGCCTACTCTGCACCTAAAGCAGCATTGCTGAACTTCTGTGAGTCAATGTATCCTGAACTTAAATCAAAAGGTATATACCTGCAGGTTATTAACCACGGCTTTGTAAAAACACGTTTGACAGAGAAAAACGAATTTACTATGCCTCAACTTCTCTCTCCAAAAGAAGCAACACACAGTATCTATAAAGGCTTACAAAAACCGCAAAGATTTGAGATACGTTTTCCATGGATGCTGAGCCGATTTTTAAGACTTTTACAGATGATGCCATACTCTTGGAGCTTTTCTATAACACAAAGGTTACTCAAATGAGAACACAGTTAACAGCAGAAGCCTATGCACGTTTTTACGAGAAGCTAACACCTGATACTCCAAGAGCACAATATGCAATTTTTTTTGATACAAACTCAGAGTTTAGTGATCCCTTTCAGAGTGTAAAGGGGATTGAAGCTATAGAGAATGTTTTTACAAATATGTATGCAAAACTCTATAACCCCCGTTTTATTATTGATGAGGTTTTAAGTAATGAAGATGTGGCATATATACGATGGCATTTTCATTATGCACTTACAAAAGGGAGTAAAGAGGAGTCATTTACGGGTATTTCACGTGTAACCTTTACAGCAAGTGCAAAGGTGTCCTCGCACATAGACTACTGGGATGCAGCGACTCATGTTTATGAAAAGATACCTCTTTTAGGCACTCTTTTACGTTTTATAAAGCGAAAGATAGAGAGTTAGGAGTGCTAGTATGAAAGAGTATATTCTCTATGCTTTACCTGCATTTTCTCTTGCTCTTTTAGGACTTCCTTTATATGTGTATCTACCAACTTTTTATGCTCAAGATGTAGGACTTGGACTTTTTGGCGTAGGTTTGACACTTTTAGTTGCTAGACTCTTTGATATGCTACTAGATCCACTTATAGGTTACTGGAGTGATGCTTATTTTCCTAGAAAAGTGTTTATGCTTTTTGGGGGAGTGCTTTTAGTCCTGAGTTTTTATTTTTTAACACATCCACAAGATGAAGCAGGGTATTTATGGCTTTTGGCTTTCTCGGTACTGGTCTATTTTGCTTGGAGTTTGGTGAGTGTACCTTACTATGCAATGGGGGCTGATTTAGGAAAAACTTATGAGCAAAATACGCACTTTGCAACTGCAAGAGAATTTTTTAATGTCTTAGGTGTGCTCGTTGCACTCTTACTCCCTTTTGTCTTTGAAGTTGCAGATAATCCACAAGCAGCACTCTTAGTTCTTTTTACGGCACTCTGTATTGCTCTGCCAATAACACTTGTACTCTTTTTTTTAAGTGTAAGTTCTCAGCGCATCCAGAATCATTTTCGTTCCTTTAAAGAGACGCTTTTACTCTTTGGTAGGGAGCTTCGCCACTCTAAAGAGCTTTTTAGTGCATTTTTACTGAATTCTCTTGCCAACGCTATACCTGCTACGCTTTTTTTACTCTACGTGGAGCTAGTTTTACAAGCTAAAGAGCTCTCTGGAGTACTTCTTTTGAGTTATTTTACAAGTGGAGTAGTTGCATTATGGTTTTGGAATAGTGTAGCGCTTAAAACTTCCAAAAAAACTGCTTGGTCTCTCTCCATGCTTTTGGCTCTGAGTGCTTTTAGTTTTGTCCCTTTTTTACAAGAGGGCGATGTAGTCGCTTTTTTTATAATTACCATAATTAGTGGGATGAGTCTTGGCGCTGATATGGCACTTCCCGTTTCAATGCAAGCGGATGTAGCGCAGAACAGTTTAAACGCTCCAAGAGAGATGGGAGGTACACTGTTTGGTTTTTTTGCAATGCTTGTAAAACTCTCTTTAGCACTAGGTGTTGGAGTCAGCTTTGGTCTTTTGGGACTTTTTGAGTTTGATGTCTCAGCACCTACACAAGATTCACTTCTACTGCTTTCGCTTATTTATGCAGCTATACCCGTTTGTTTGAAATTAGGCGCACTTTACATTCTGCGTTTCTATAAAGAAACTAACGCAAATATATGATGAAGTGACAAAAGAGCGCTACGAAAAGAGTGGGAAGTTTCATAAAATGTCCTTATGAAATTTGTAATTACTGTGAACATATTGGTAGTACTGTTGTTTGGAGAAACTCTGCAACCTGTCACTTATGTAAACCCTCAAAAGTTTAGTGGCTTGTGGTATGAAATTGCACGTACACACAATACTTATCAGGAGCGTTGCGTAGCTTCTAGTGTTGAGTATAAACTTGTAGATTCACTCGAATATGAGGTTTTTAACCGTTGTTTTGAAGATAAAATCGGCGGTGAACTCATAGAGTACACTGGAAGTGCAGAACCTACAAAGGGGACAAATATGTCCTCTATTACAATGACCTATTATTGGATATTTTCAAAAAAATACAATGTCTACTATTTACAGAGCAATTACGACTATGCAGTAGTGGCAGACCAGGAGTTTGAACAAGTCTGGATAATGTCACGCAGACCAACCATGCCTAAAGAGAAACTCTCTGAGATAGTAACTTATCTCTCGCAGGGCTTTGATATAAAGAGATTGATTTACACACCGCAAGATGTAGATGGGAGATACAGATGAAGATAGCAGTAATTGGAGCAGGTATAAGTGGTTTAGGGGCAGCTTATTTGCTCAGTAAGAAGCATGAAGTTGATATTTATGAAAAAGAGTCACGTTTAGGTGGACATGCTCGTACAACACAGATAGTAGAAAATGGAAAAAAGTTTGGTGTAGATACTGGCTTTTTGGTTTTTAACTATGAGACCTATCCACTACTTACAAAGCTTTTTAAAACTCTTGATGTAAAGATAGAAAATTCAGATATGAGTTTTGGCTTTTGGGATAAAAAGAGTGATGTGGCTTACAATGCACAGACTCTTGGCGGACTCTTTTTTCAAAAAAGAAATCTTTTTTCAGCAGCTCACTATAAAATGATATTTGACATTATTCGTTTTAACAAAAAAGCAAATAGAGATGTAGAGAGTAATTCGAGTGATTTGGATAAAACGCTTGGAGAGTATCTTTTAGATTTTGGCGAAACATTTCAAGAGCGTTATATTTTACCTATGGGAGCGGCGATTTGGTCTACACCGAGTGATGAGATGCACGCTTTTCCAGCGCGTACTTTTTTACAGTTTTTTAAAAATCATGGACTTTTGGGCGTAAGTACACAGCATCAATGGCTTACAGTTAGTAATGGCTCTGTAAATTATGTAAACAAAATAAAGGCGCATATATCTGGAAAAATTGTGCTCAATGCAGAGATACAGAGTGTCAAACGTCAAGAAAACGGAGTTGTTCTCTCTTTTGCAAATAAAAGAGAAGTTTTTTACGACAAGGTTATTTTTGCCTCTCATGCTCCGCAAACGCTCGAGCTTTTAGCGGATGCAAGTGAAGATGAAAAAGAGATACTCAGTGCTTTTGCATATAAAGCGAATGATGCGCTTTTACACAACGATACAAAAGCGCTCTATCCAAATAAAAATATTTACGCAGCTTGGAACTATAAGCATGGAGTACGAGATGATAGTGTTACGCTTTCATACTGGATAAATCGTCTGCAAAATTTAGATGCTGCAAAAGAGTATTTTGTCTCACTCAATGAGATAGACTCCTTAGAAGAGGTTATAGAGCGCATATCTTACGAGCATCCGCAGTTTAATGCTGAGGCGATTGCTGCTCAGAAGAGACGCTGTGAAATAAGTGGGAAAAACAATACATATTTTGCAGGTGCTTACTGGCGTTACGGTTTTCATGAAGATGGGCTATGGAGTGCCAATGAGATAGCCAAAGAGTTTGGATGTGAATTATGAGCCATCTTATATATGAGGGGAGTGTCTATCATAAGCGATTTACTCCAAAAGAGCACGCCTTTAGCTATCCCTTTTTTCTGCTTGATATTGATGTAGAGAAACTATCCACTCTCAAATCCTCTTTTTTTACATTTAAGGCAAAAGATCATTTTGGACGTAGTGAGGATTTTAGGGAAAATGTAGATGCACTTTTGGAACAGTTTTCTATACCTAAAGAGAGTGTTGCTTCTATGCGTTTTTTGACACTGCCTAGAATGTTTAACTTCGTTTTTAATCCAATTAGCATTTTGGTACTTTTTAATGAAGAAAATAAACCTACAGAGATGTTAGTTGAGGTACATAATTATAACGGTGGGCGTATAGTTTATCCGGTAAAGCTCACATCATCAAATGAGAAAACATATAGTGGAAGTGTTTTTAAAGATATGTATGTCTCACCCTTTTTAAAACGTGACGGTTTGTATAAGTTTGTTTTAGAGTACACACGAGAAGAACTCAAACTCTCCATTACCCTGTTTGAAGATAATGAAAAAAAACTCATAGCCAGACTCGATACACAAGCTCATGAGTTTAGCTCTAAGAGTATTCGCACACTCTTTTTCAGACATCTTTTTTTAACATATCGAGTAGTTACGCGTACTCTTTATCAGAGTTTTAAACTGTATATAAAGGGTTTGCGTTTTACTTCACCAATCCCGCAAGATCAACTGAGGAGGTTTTAATATGAAACGTTTATGGATGAAGATGGGAGAGAATTACCTCTCGAAAATAGAACAGGGAAGCCTGCATGTAATGTATCCTGATAAAAGAGAGGCAAAATATGGTGATGGAGGAACTCCGCAAGTGAGTTTGAAAATCCATTCGGCAGATTTTTTTAAACGTTTGGCACTTTATGGAGATATTGGCTTTGCTGAGAGTTATATGGATGGGGATTTTGAGACTTCAAATCTCACAGAACTTATAAAACTGGCACTTCTAAACTCACATAAACTTGGAGTTAAAAGTGATGATGGGAGTGGAGTCAAACTCTCTAATTTTTTTGGTATATCCAATAGAGTAAAACATCTTTTACGAAAAAACTCTAAAACGCGTGCACGTAAAAACATAGCGCAACATTATGACCTTTCAAATGAGTTTTTTGAGTTAATGCTAGATGAGACTATGATGTACTCAGGTGCAATTTTCAGACATGAAAATGAAGATTTGCATAGTGCACAAAGACGAAAAATAGAGCATTTAGCTCATAAACTTCGTATTAAGGAGGGAGCAAAGGTTTTAGAGATTGGTTCGGGCTGGGGAGCAATGGCGATTCATTTGGCAAAAATGGGCTGCGATGTCACTACAGTAACACTCTCAAAAGAGCAAAAAGCACTCTGTCATGAGCGTTTTAGAGTTGCAGATGTTGAAGAACAGATAGATATTTTACTCAAAGATTATCGTGACTTAGAGGGAAGTTTCGATGCAATTATCTCCATTGAGATGTTTGAAGCTGTGGGTGCAGAGTATTTTGATGTATTTTTTAAAAAGTGTGAGTCTCTGCTTAAACCAAGCGGGGTATTGGCGATGCAGGTAATTACCATTCCGGATCAGCGATATGAGGCGTATGCAAAGAGTACGGATTTTATACAAAAGTATATATTTCCGGGTGGGCATCTCCCAAGTGTCAGCAAGGTTTTGGAAGTAACGCGTCAACATACAAGGCTTAATTTGCTTCATATGGAGGAGTTTGCAGAAGATTATGCAAAAACACTGCGTTTATGGGATGAAAACTTCAGTGCCAAACTTGAAAAAGTGAAGGAGTTGGGTTTTGATGAGTACTTCATTCGTATGTGGAAAATGTACCTAAACTACTGTGAAGCAGCATTTTTGACACGTAACATTGGCTTGGTGCAGATGGTTTTTTCACGAGATCAAAATATCTATCTTAATCGTGGACTAGTAGCATGAAGACAGTTCTCTCATTGTGTATAGGACTTTTTTTACTTGGGTGTTCCTCTATGCAGATAGAGGATTTTAATGCCACGACACCGGAGTTTATACCTCAAAAGTATTTTAGTGGCAAGCTTAAAGCGTACGGAGTAGTTAAAGACTCAAGCGGCAAAATTATTCGAAGTTTTAAAGGGGACTTATTTGGAAGTTGGGATGCGGATGGCATAGGCACTCTTGATGAGCATTTTGTTTATAATGATGGGGAAAAACAACACAGAGTCTGGAAACTGCAGCCAACTGCAGAAGCGAAAAAATTTATAGGCACAGCAGGAGACATAGTAGGAGAAGCTCCTATGATTGCCAATGGTAATACGGTGATGATAGATTATACAATGCGAGTACCTTATGGTGATGGAACGATTGACATAGATGTTCGTGATTGGTTGCACCTTCAAGAGGATGGAGTCATTATAAATCACTCTAAAATGAAAAAGTTTGGTTTTGAAGTTGGAGAGCTTGTCATTACTATAATTAAAGAGTGAAAAGGGTTTAAAGTATCTATTCAAGTAATTTGTTCTATAATTAAGGATTATATAGCAAAGGAGTTCTTTTCACATGAAGTTTCCAACTATAAGAGATATAGCTACAAAAGATGTTGTTACTGTTAACATGACGGATACAATCTCAGTAGCGGTGGAGAGTATTTTCGAGAGCCAGCATAGAACGGCTTTAGTGCCACATGAAGGGGAGTATTTTGTATTTGGAGCTGCCGACTTACTGAAAATGAGTGCTAGCGGTCTGGATGTGCAAAAACCTCTCAACACACTTACTTTACGTAAAGTTCCCTCAATTCATAGAAATAAAAATGTACTTGATGTTTTGGATATTGTCGATAGACCAACGGAATGTGAGCAGATGGCTGTTGTTGATGAAGATGAACAGCTCTGCGGTATAGTCACGCATACAGATATTACAAATAATATAGATCCTGAGACACTTATGGAAAACTACAAGCTTCAAGACTTTTTAAAGCTTGGAAAACGTATGAAGTGGATTAGTAAAGATATCAGTACCGCAGAACTTTTTCAAGATATTGCAATGCAGTCTTTTGATAACGCTATAGTTGTTGAAGATGCAAAACCCATAGGTATTATTACGACAAAAGACGTTATGCGACTTGTAAAAGAGAAGTTAGACCTTTCAAGAAGTATCGAACACTATATGTCTACACCTGTTGAAACCATTTCTAAAAGCGCATCTATTAAAGAAGCACTTGACTTTATGCGTATAAACAAGTTTAAACGTGCTGTTGTTGTGGACGCTAAAGGCAGATTAGAGGGTGTGATTACCCAAAAAGAGCTTATCTCTTTAACATACTCGCGTTGGGCTAGGCTGATAAAAGAGTACCATGAAGAGCTTAACAGTATAAACTCTACACTTGAAGATAAAGCAAATGAGTACGAGAAAAAAGCATCTGTTGATACTTTAACAGGCTTATATAACCGTTCAAAGTTTGGTGAACTTTTCAATTTGGCATATAAAAATATGCTCTCTCGAGAGAGTCCATTAAGTCTTTTACTCATTGATATTGACCATTTTAAAGTTATTAATGACAGTTATGGACATAACAGAGGTGATGATGTACTTGTTGCAGTAGCACATACACTCTCTATGACTCTACGTAACATTGACATAGTGTGCAGATGGGGTGGAGAGGAGTTTGTGGCTCTTTTGCCTACGGCGGATTTAAAGCAGGCACTTTTAATAGCGGAGAAAATTCGCAAAAACATAAAAGAGCTTGAGTTTACTTTTGTAAAAGATGTAACGGCTAGTTTCGGTGTGAGTGAAGTGCGTCGTAAAGAGGGAATGTTAGAGGCTATAGAGAGAGCGGACAAAGCACTCTATATGGCAAAAAACAGTGGACGTAACAGGGTCGTTTCAGAGACAGATATTTAGATCTAAGTCACTAAACCTACAAAAAATACCTATGAAACAGCATTAAAATATCTTATAATACATCTATATGGAGGTGTGTTATGAGAGTAGCTCTAAATGGTGCAAGTGGCTTTGTCGCTTCGCATTTAAAAAAACTGTTTTTTGATTATGTAGTGATAGAGCGAAATGATACCGAGGAGCAGATAGTACAAAAACTCCAAGGTGTCGATGTTGTTTTTAATCTTGCCGGTGCTCCCATTATAAAACGCTGGAGTGATGAGTATAAAAAAATACTACTTTTGAGTAGAGTGCAAAGTACAAATAAGCTTGTCTCAGCCATAAATAAAAGTGACGTCAGTTATTTTATATCTACTTCTGCCATTGGTGCTTATCCAAGTGATGGGGTGTATGATGAGAGTTATACAGAGTATGGCAGTGATTTTTTAGCAAGCTTGACTAAAGAGTGGGAGAGTGAAGCACTCAAGTGTGAAAAGCCTACTGCCATTGTACGTTTTGGCGTTGTACTCTCATCTGATGGAGGCGCTCTTAAAGAGATGCTTTTGCCTTTTAAAATGGGTGTTGGCGGTAAAATAGGAAGTGGAGAGATGAAAATGAGTTGGATAGATGTCGATGACCTTGTAAACATCTATGCATTTTTATGTGAAAAGAGACTGACAGGTACTTTTAACGCTACGACTCCGTTTCCACTCACAAATGCGGAGTTTACAACTATTTTAGGGAGTGTTTTGCACAGACCGACTCTTCTGCCTCTACCTGAGTTTGTTTTAAAGTTGATGTATGGAGAGGGAGCGAGCGTGATTACAGACTCCAAAGAGGTCTACCCAAAAGCATTGATGGATTCTGGATATACGTTTTTGTATCCAAACATAAGAGACTCTTTAGAACATCACCTCTTATAAATAACGAAACGACAAATACTCACTACAAACCTAATCCCTTCTTTTATAAAATAAAAGAAAAAATAGGGATAGAGATGAAACGTGCAGTTTTACTAATGAATATGGGCGGACCTAATAACCTTGATGAGGTTACGATGTTTTTAAACAATATGTTCAATGACAAACGCATAATTGCCGCTCCTAAACAGATTCGCTCTTTGATTGCTAAGCTCATTACTTTTAAACGTAAGGAAGAGGCGAAGCAAAACTATGCAGTACTTGGTGGAAAATCTCCTATAGTTGCTTATACACAAGAGCTTATCGAGCAGTTAAAGAGCACTATTACTGATGCAAGTGTGCATATGGTTATGCGATATACACCCCCTTTTGCGAAAGATGTTTTAGAAGAGCTTCGCGATGTTGATGAGTTTTACGCTATTCCTCTTTATCCTCATTACTCAAGTACCACTACACTATCAAGTTATGATGACTTGTATAGTGCTATGGATGAGTTACGTATAAAAGCACGTGTGAAAACTATAGAGTCTTACTATCGTGACACTTACTATAACAAAGCTATCATAGAGAGAATAAAAGAGGCTTTAGAGCAAGAGAGTGCAGAGGATTTTGAACTTATATTTTCAGCACATGGATTACCACAAAAGATAATAGACAAGGGAGACAGCTATCAAAAACATATTCGTCAAAATGTTTTTGAACTCCGTAAAATGCTTGTAAAAGAAGAAATCTGTTTTCATAAAACACACCTTGCATATCAGTCACGTTTAGGACCTCTGGAGTGGATTCGTCCTTATCTGGATGATAAATTACAATCTTTGACAAAGAAAAAAGTCATTATTGTTCCTGTGGCTTTTACGGTAGATAATTCAGAGACTGAATTTGAACTTGAGCTTGAGTATAGAGAGCTTGCCGAAGCGTTTGGATTTGAAGAGTATAGAGTGGCAAAGGCACCAAATGCACACCCTGAGTTTGTGAAATGTCTTACAAATATGTATGAAGAGATGAAAGTAAGCTAATGTTTGAGTATGCAGTAGTTGGTTCAGGAGTTGGCGGTGCGGCAAGTGCAGCACTTTTGAATGCAAAAGGAAAAAATGTCATATTGTTTGAAAAAGAGCCTTATCTTGGAGGGTGCAGTTCCACCTTTACGCACAGAGGATATGCGTACAATACCGGAGCAACTACTCTTGCAGGGTATCAGGAAAATTTTATTGTAAAAGAGGTTTTTGACACTATTGGTTTTACTCCTGAACTTATTGAGACTGACCCGACTATTGTGGTTTTGCAAAATGGCAAAGTAACTCCACGATATAAGGATTTAAATGCTTTTTTAGAGCTTGTACAGAAGAACTATCCACACACAAAAAATAGAGAATTTTGGGAACTTGTCTACAGAATTAATGAGGATTTTTATAAACGTTACGGACACTTTTACTCAAATAGAAACTTTTTCAAAAAATTATGTTCATTGGCAAGTTTTATACCGCTTGGAGTCTCTTTCGCACCCTATTTATTTCAAAATGCCCAATCTTTTATAGAGAAGTTTTTCGGAGTTATGGATGAAGAGTATAGACAGTTTTTAGAGTCACAAGTTCTCATTGTCGCACAGGCACCTTTACGAGAGATAAACTTTTTAACTGCTGCACTTTCCTTGGGGTATACCTTTAATGAAAACCACTATGTCGTAGGTGGTATGAGTCATCTCTTTGATACTATGACATGTGGCATAAAAAATCTTAAAAGAGAGAGTGAAATTCTCTCCATTAAGCGAGATGAAAAACATTTTGAATTGCAAACCAAAGAGGGAGTGTTTTATGCTGAGAAACTTATTCTAAACTCCACTGTTTACGAGAGTGCAAAACTTTTTCAAAACAGAGATATACAGAGTTACTATAACTCGTATGAACACCTCAACAACTACCAAAGCTCCTTTATGCTTTACATGACGATTAGGAGTAAAAAAGAGTTTGAACACCATTATCAGATTATTCAAGATGAGCGTTTTACACATACGCTCTCAAATGCACTCTTTGTCTCTTTTTCGGATAAAAAGGATAAAGTTCTCGCACCAGAAGGACACTACAGTATAACAGCTTCCATACATACTGACCTACGTTGGTGGCAGGACAAAGTTCTTTACAAAACGCAAAAAAAAGAGCTTCAAGAGTTGCTTTTAGATACAATAATCAATCACTTAGGTATAGAAAAAGATGAAATAGTACAGACCTTTAGTGCAACTCCAAGAACCTTTCAAAGATATATTAACCGTTCGCAACTGGGAGGAAATGCTATAACTATGAAAAACTTTTTGCCAAAGTTACCATCGAACGACACTCCAATAGAGGGACTTTATAATGTTGGTGATAGTGTTTATGCTGCACAAGGGTGGCCAGGTGTGATGCTTGGAGTGAAAAATTTAATGAGGCTTTTAGATGTATAACATAGCACTGCATATTAAAGTAAGAGATTGGCTTTACATTTTACTCATAGGTATTATTTTTGGTACTCTGCTTTCAACTTTAGGGTATGCGCTCTTTGAACTCTCTTTGGTTGATGGGGCTATTTTTGGTTTTGTGCTTGGATTTGATATAACACTCTTTTCACTCATGTTTATCTCAAATATGAATCGCTATGTCTTACCAAATCTTCGCGAGATTTACTGGCTTCCGCTCTCTATGCTTTTTTCTTTTCTTTCAGGATTTTTGGGGACTATTTTAGGTGTGGTTACGGCAAAACTTTTAGGTATAGAACTTATCTGGGCATTTGTCGATACACTTTTTATAGTTGCTTGTGCTATAGGGATTTTAACTTACATTGTTGGTGCGCTTCTCTACAGGTTTGTAAAAATGAGAAACGAAAAAGAGCTTATTGACAGTGCATATGTTGAGTCTCGTTTACGTTCTTTAGAGACACAACTAAATCCGCATTTTTTGTTTAACGCACTCAACTCCATTGCCGAGCTTATACATCATAATCCAGAGAAGGCTGAGATGGCTGTTTTAAAAGTTTCAACCTTTTTGCGTAATACAATGAATGAAACAGCACTTCTCTCTCTTCGTGATGAGATACGTAATGTAAAAGATTACGTTGACTTGGAAAACATCCGTTTTTCAGGGAAAATTGTTTTACATATAGATGAAGATATTCCATCATGGCATATACCGAAGTTTTCTCTGCAACTTTTGGTTGAAAATGCGATAAAACATGGTTTTTTAAGTTCAAATAGTGTCCTAAATATTTTTATAGAGTTTCAAAAAGAAGAGAGAAAAATTGATATACGCAATGATGGAGAACCAATGACGAAAAGAAAGTTTGGAGTCGGACTCTCAAACCTAAAACAGCGTTTAGAGCTTTTATGTAAAGGTGATATAGTAGTGCTTGATGAGCATGAACCCACTTTTTCAATTTTACTAGGAGAGTGTTGTGAAAGTACTAATTGTTGATGATGAAGAGCTTGCAAGAGCAAGACTAAAAAGAATGTTGGGTGTTCTTGGACATGTTGATGTAAGAGAAGCGAGTGACGCTACACAAGCAGTAGCTTTATGTAAACAAGAGCATTTTGATTTGGCGTTTTTAGATATAAATATGCCTCGTGTAAGTGGGCTTGAACTTGGATATGAGTTGAAGTATATCTCGCCTATGATGAGTATTATCTACCAAACAGCGTACGAAGAGCATGCACTAAAGGCTTTTGATGTAGGTGCGATTGCTTATTTGATAAAACCTTATTCTCAAGAGCAGTTGTCCAAGGCTATTGAAAGAGTATCAAGTGTACAAAAAGTTCCGCCTGAAGACTTTAGAGTGTTGAGTAAATTTGGTGATAGCTATCTGCTTTTAAAACCTGAGGAGATTCACTATGTAAAGGCAGATCTCTCCGAGGTCATGATACGTTCTGCAAAAGGTTTTTCATACTATGCGCAAAAAATTTCTGATTTGTATGAGAAGCTTGAGAGTTTTGGGTTTGTTAGAATTCACCGCTCTTATCTTATCAACATAAATGAGATAAAAGAGATAGAAACAATTGAACAGAGTAAACTCCGTTTTAGTTTTAAAAATAATTCAGACAATATAGAGTCAAGCAAGGATGGAGCAAAAGCCTTTAGAGAGCGATTTTCTGCTTCATAAGTTGTCTCTTCTAAGTCAATAATGGTAAAATTGCACAAAAAATTTGAAGGATGAAAAATGGCTCACGAATTAATTCACAACGCAGATGAGTGCAAATACGAATATCATATTGATGGCTACATCGCGTATATTACTTATGACGATCAAAACGGAGAGATGCACCTGACTCATACTATAGTTCCAGATGCACTTGCAGGAAAAGGTCTTGCAAAAATGCTTTTAGAAGATGTCCTTGGTGAAATAGAAAAAGCTGGTAAAAAAGCTGTAGCACAGTGTTCTTACATCGTAAAATACCAAGAAAAAAACCCAGACAAAGCAGATATTTTCGCTTAATTTTTCTTTTTTTCCTGTGGTGTGAAACATATACAAAATAGAGATCCTTTCTCTACTGGAGTATAGAGCAGTTTTGCACCAAAGTGTTTTTGAATGATGAGTTTAGACATAGAAAGTCCTATACCACCTCCACTTGTTTTAGTACTTACATAGTTTTCAAAAAGTTTCTCACGTATTTTAGTATCAACCCCTCTTGCATTATCTTCTATACAAATTTCATTTTCAGTAATGCTGATGTTTATAACTCCATTTTGAATTTTTCTTTTTATAAAAGCCTCTTTAGCATTATTGATGAGGTTGAGTATCGCTTGTGAGAGTTCATTTTTTTTGCCTTTAGTACGACTTGTTTCATCTCCTTTGATTATAATTTGAAAGAATGAAGAAAAGTAAAATAAAGCATATTTAAAGTAGTATAAGTTACAACTATAAAAAAAGGTGATACATGAGTGATTTTTTGAGTTACTTTAATCAGCTTTCAAAAAAGAGTAAAAGAGTATTTGTATTTGCTCTTTTAGGGATATTTTCTACCATCCTTATTATGAATATATCTCAAAGCGCACAATATCAGTATCTCTTGGATAATATACACTGGAGTTTTGGTACTTGGTCAGCAGCACTTCTAACTTATTTTGGTTATAAAACTGCTTCTGCAGACTCAAAAAAAACTGCACTTCTTTTTTTGATTGCATTTTCTGCTTATGGATTTGGGCAATTTGTATGGGATATAGAGACACTTCTTGCTAGTCAAGTCTTTCCTGCGCCTTCTGATGCATTTTACATCTGGCTTGGACCTTTGATTACAGCGGCACTGTTCAATGAGTTGTACAAAGAGAGAGAACGTATTATGTTACCTGTTTTTTTTCTTGATTTGCTTTTACTAAGCATTGTGGCACTCACTATAACGCTTATTTCATACTTACCACGGGGAACAGATATTGACCTTCTTTCAATGTTTCTTCTTGTGAGTTATCCTGTCTCTTTAATTATTCCCATAATTTTTTTAGTACTAATGATAGTGACACTGCGTATAGAGATGAGTGCTAATCTTATAATTTTTTTACTCTCATTAATTGTTACTGCGTCTTGTTGGATGAGCTGGAACTCATTGGCACTCGATGGGTTAACAAGTGATGGTTCTTTGCTTAATGTCTCTTTTTCAATATCTATTTTGTTTGCGGGATTGAGTGCATCAAATTGGAAATTAAAGTATCGCCCACAAGAGAGATGTTATAAGTTCTGCGAGGGTTTTTTACGTCTTTTGCCACTTGTGAGTGTTATTTTGACAATGGGTGTTATTGTGTTTATTAACACGTTTTTAGATGTGACAGTTTTAGTAGAGGAACTTGTTTATTTTGGTAGTACTATAGTTATCATTATAGCCGTAATTCGACAGAGTCAAATGCTTCAAGAACGAGAGAAGCTTCTTGATGCACAAAAAGAACTTCTCAAATCTGCAAACCTCATTCATCAGATAATCAATACTGTTCCTATGAGAGTTTTTTGGAAAGATAAAGATCTCCATTATTTAGGTTGTAATGACCTTTTTGCTAAAGATGCTGGCTTTGAAAGCTATAAAGATATGCTTGGCAAAAATGATTTTGAAATGACATGGAGAGATGAAGCGAACTTGTACCGTGAAGATGATTTTGCAGTTATTAATTCTGGTAAACCAAGACTTGGATATGAAGAGCCACAAACAACGCCAGAAGGCAAAGAGATATGGTTGCGTACTTCAAAGGTTCCTTTAATTGATTCAGAAAATGAGGAGATTATAGGTATATTAGGTGTGTATGATGACATAACTTATGAACATAAAATATTAAGTGAATTAGAAGATAGTGAAAGGTTTTTACGCCAATCACAAAGTAATGCGGGCATAGGGAGTTATGATTTAGATATGCAAACTATGTATTGGAGAGCTTCTGATACACTCAGAGAAATTTTTGGCATTGATGAAGCATATGTATGTTCTTTAGATGGCTGGGTGAGTTTAATTTATGAAGATGATCGTCAGGGTATGGCTGATTATTTTAGAGATGAAGTGTTTGGAGAGAAAAAAAAGTTTGACAGAGAGTATAGAATAGTTCGTAAAAACGATAATAGTATTCGATGGTTACATGGTTTAGGGAAACTTATCCTTGATGCAGATGGTAGACCTACGAATATGATTGGAACTGTTCAGGATATTACAGAACGGAAAAATGCGGAGCGGCAGATTCATCTTGCTGCAAGTGTTTTCAGGTATGCACATGAAGGAATTATGATAACTGACTCTAATGGTGTCATCGTAGATGTCAATAACGCTTTTACTAGTATAACAGGGTATGAAAAAGGTGACGTTATTGGTAAGAATCCAAATATTTTAAATGCTAAGATTCAAAGTAAAGAGTTCTACGAAAAGATGTGGAACAGTCTTATTGAAAAGGGCTATTGGAGTGGAGAGTTATGGAATAGAACTAAATCAGGAAAAGTGTATGCAGAGATGCTTACTATTAGTTCCATTAATGATTCAAAGGGAGATATTGAGCATTACATAGCAATCTTTTCAGATATTACAGCCTACAAAGAGCATGAAAAACAGCTGACTCATATAGCACATTATGATGTATTAACAGGCTTACCTAATCGTGTGCTTAACAGTGATAGACTTCGCCAAGCAATGGTGGGTACCAAGAGAAGTAAAAAGATGATAGCAGTTATCTATCTAGACTTAGATGGCTTTAAAGAGATAAATGACCTTTATGGACACTCTACTGGAGATAAGTTACTCATAAAACTTTCACAGGAAATGAAAAAAGCCTTACGTGCAGAAGATACACTCTCACGTTTGGGAGGAGATGAGTTTGTTGCTATCCTCTCAGAAATTGATGATGCCTCGGATGCTCTATTAATTGTTACAAGACTCTTAGGTGCAGCAAGTAGTGAGATGATTTTTGAAGAAAAAAAATTGCATGTTTCAGCAAGTCTTGGCATGACTTTTTATCCACAAACCGAAGAAGTTGATGCTGACCAGCTAATACGACAGGCAGACCAAGCCATGTACGAAGCAAAACAGACAGGTAAAAACCGTTACTATATCTTTGACTCCGAACAGAACCTTTATTTAAGAAGTCAAAACGAACAGCTTGAGCATATACATGAAGCTTTAGGTAAGAATGAATTTGTACTTTACTATCAACCAAAAGTAAACATACTGACAGGTTCTGTTACCGGTGTTGAGGCACTTATTCGTTGGAATCATCCTCAAAAAGGCATATTGACTCCGGCTACATTTCTGCCGACAGTTGAAAACCATTCTTTGTGTATTGAAATTGGTAATTGGGTTTTAAATGAGGCAATTGCTCAAGCAAAGATTTGGAAGAGCATAGGTCTTCATTTGCCGGTAAGTGTCAATGTCGGAGCAAAACAGTTACTACAGGGAGACTTTAC
Source organism: Campylobacterales bacterium (assembly GCA_016938175.1). Classification (GTDB taxonomy): domain Bacteria; phylum Campylobacterota; class Campylobacteria; order Campylobacterales; family Sulfurimonadaceae; genus Sulfurimonas. The sequence goes on along the minus strand of JAFGVE010000032.1, from coordinate 8,750 downwards.
CGATTCCTTACGTAAAGTTCTTTCCAAACATGAAAATTTTGATACATCACTCTTAGAAATAGAAATACTTGAAACAAGTGCTCTGGAAGATATTTATTTGGCATTACAAATTATTCAAGAGTGTAAAGAGATGGGTATTAGGTTTGCATTGGATGACTTTGGAACGGGTTACTCATCACTTACTTATCTTAAAAAGTTACCTATTTCAACACTTAAAATTGACCAAAGTTTTGTACGTGATATGCTTGATGATAGTGATGATCTCGCAATTCTTGAAGGGATTGTAGGATTAGCATCGTCATTTGATTTAGAAGTTATAGCTGAGGGTGTTGAAACATATAAGCATGGTGAAAAGCTGCTTGCCTTAGGATGTAATTTATTACAAGGTTATGGTATCGCACGACCTATGCCGGCAGAGAAAATACAAACCTGGTGTAATGAATGGGAGAAAGAACATCTTTGGCTTGCCTAAGCTTTGTTAAAACTATGAATTTTTAAGGTGTTCTATTTTTCGTACAATGTAATCTGCTGTTGGTGCATCAACAGAGTTGACATGCATCACAATCCATTCAGGTGTTTTACGTACGAAAGTGACTATTTTATTTATATCATTGTAACTTTTCCATTGTCTTGTAGCGTATGCAAGGTCTGCTAAGAACATCTGATGTGCCATTTCATGCATCTCCGCATGTGGAAAATCATACTTCTCCATGAGCTCCTCTTCTTTACTAAAGTGCTCTTTAACATGTGCAATATACTCATCTAGTTTTATTTCAAGTTCTTCATATGAAGCTTTTTTCATTGAGACGAGCGTCGCTATTTTATCTATTTCATTTATAAGTGCTATCTCGTTTTCGTGTGTCTCTTGCATAGAGTCTAAACTCATATACTCTACTTGTTCTGCATATATTATTCCCATGATGTACTCCTTTGTCTATATTGTAATCTATTCGCAAGATATTATTTCTTGATAAATATCAAAACTAATACTTTACAGTGCCTTTATGGAACGGTTACTCTGGATTAAACGTCCCTCTTTTATAAGTTGTTTTGTCATACGTGAGAGTGTTTCTGGAGTAACTCCAAGTATAGAAGCAATTTCGTAACGTTTTAAATCTTGTGCGAGTTTAGAGTTCTTAGCGTAGAAGTTGAGAACCTTCTCTTTAGCATTAGATGCAAGGTTGAAGTGAATGTTTTGTTGGAGTAAGTCCACCTTTTCTAACAGGGAGAGAATGATGGCATAGGAGAGTTTAGGAGAGAGTAATAAGAATTTTTCAAACTCATTTAGCGGGATGCGAAGTATGGCTCCATCTGTATGAAAACGTGCAGAAGAGGGAAGTGGTGAGTGTCTGAGCGTAGCGGCTTCAGCTAAGAGTGCGTAACGATGAAAATAACCGATAACTACTTCATCTCCTTTGTCTGTATGTTTATAAATACTCACAACACCATCTATGAGTATGAGAATGTTTTCACAGATATCTCCTTGAGTAAAGAGTCCCTCTCCCTCTTTAAAATTGACGATACTTGCAAGTGAGGCAAGTGTTTCAATTTGCTCTTTTTCCAAAGATTCAAAAAGAGGTATTTTTTTGATTGTTTCTAGAGTTTGCATAATTTGCCCTGTTTCAAAGTGAATTATTGTACTCTTTTTTAACTTGACATTTATCAAGTGCATAGTTTTTTTCTTGACATATAATCCTGTTTTATAACCCTCATTAAGGAGAAGAAGATATGTTTATGAAAATCAGTGACGTACAATTAGTTTCAAACGCTGTGATGAATATGTTGCACGAAGAAGAACTTGAGTTAATGAATAACTTTTATGATGCAGTAGTCGCAAAAGATATGCTCAAAATTGATGAGCTTTTTGCAGTAGTGTTATATGATATAGAAGACCATTTTGTAATAGAAGAGGAGATGATGGAAGAGAGTAAGTTTTATGCGATGCAGATGCATAAAAGTGAGCATGACACCATGCGTCAAAAGATTAAAAAACTTCACGATGAATGGAAAGTCCATAAAGAACCTGAACCAATACAGAGCTTTTTGGAAGAGGAGTTTAAACATTGGATTACACTACATATAGCAAGATGGGATTCTGAAACAGCTATGCATCTGGGTGATTCGATGTAGGCGAGATAAAACTTTTTCGCATCTGTTGCAATATTGTTGATATACTTAAAAAAATGCAAAAGGAACTTACTATGCAAAAAGTATATGATATAGCGATTATAGGTGCTGGACCGGCTGGAATAGCTACTTCAGTTGAGAGCGTTATATTTGGCTTGGAGAATATTATTGTTTTTGAAAAGGGTGAAAATCACTCTGAAACTATACGAAAATATTTTGATGATAAAAAGCCCGTTGACAAAGAGTGGAAAGGTATAAAGGTTGACTTAAAAGGGCATATAAACTTTGAAGCGGGTACAAAAGACGACACTCTTAACATATTTCAAAAGTCATTAAATGAGCATAGAATAGATGCAAAATTTGCTACAGAAGTTGTCTCAATTGAGCGAGAAGGTGAACTTTTTGCTATAGAAACAAATACTAATGAGATTTATAAAGCACATAATATTGTTGTAGCAATAGGAAAAATGGGTAGACCAAATAAACCCGAGTATGAGTTTCCAAAAAGCCTTAAAGAGAAGATAAACTTTAATATCTCTGAGTGTAAAGGAAATGAAAAAGTTTTGGTTGTTGGTGGAGGAGACAGTGCAGTTGAGTACGCTTATTTTATCCGTGAAGACAATGAAGTAACGCTGACTTACAGAAGAGAGCAGATAAGTAGAGCAAATCCAAAGAATTTAAATAATCTTCTCGCTGCTGTTGATGAAGGAAAAGTGTCTTTAAAACTGGGAGTAGATATTAAGAGTTTAGTAGATGTAGATGGAAAGTGTGAAATCTATTTTACAGATGAGACTGTAGAACTTTATGACAGAGTTATTTACGCACTTGGAGGTTCAACACCAAAAGAGTTTTTAAGTAAGACGCCTTTGGTAGTTGATGAGAAAGGAAAACCTCTAGCCGATGAGAAAAATAGGAACACTCAAGGTATTTATGTGGCTGGAGATATCGCAGGTTCACTTGGAGGCTCTATAGCCCTGGCTTTAAACCATGGTTACAACATTGTTCAGCAAATTTTACAAGCAAGAGCATAACTTTAATGCTCATGCTCCATATGTAAAATCTCTTCTACAGCGGCTTCAGACAAAGCCTCTAGCTCTAGAACTTCTCCTGTTGCCCACATATTTATGCCTGCAAGTTCATGGTTTGCATTAAGCGTAGCATAACCGTCTTCTATTTTTTCAACATACCAGACTATCTCTTCATCTTCTCCGTCAAGCTCCATACCTACAGCTACATCTTCGGGTAGGTCTTCAAGAGCTTCTTGGATATGTAAAGACTCCTGATATTCTCCAAAGGCATCTTTAGCATTTAATAGTACTCTAAATGTATCGTTTATAGTCTTACCTTCAAGGGTATCTTCAAGTTTCTGAAATATCTGTTGGTAGCCACCATGTAAATACATCAGCTCATCACTCTGGTCTAAAAGATTTCCATCTTCATCCTCGAGTTTTAAACTTATAGAGACGAGTGTGTTTTTTTGAATTGTTTGCATCGATTTCCTTTGAAAAGTAGTGTTGTGTTATTGTATCAAATGCTTAGAGAATTATATAAGCCAATGACGCAGCGGTATTTTCATCTTTAGTCTGTAACGTACAAGAGGATAGGCTACAAACAAAGAACCAAAGAGCATATATGAAGGCAGAGCAAGGTTTAAAAGGTTGTAGTTCTCTACTCCAAAGAGAGCAAGTGAAAAACCGACAAAAAAGAGTATCCATGCTAGAGGGGCTTCTTCTTGGGGAGAAGTATATACAAAACGTAGCGTAGGAATGAGGGCACAAAAGTCAGCAACTATGGCAATAAATATTGGAAGTATGCCTGCACTTTCACGCGCAAAGTACCAGACACATATAGCAAAAAGACCTATAGTAAGTGAGAATTTTTCAAGTCTATCTGGATGTGTATTTTCGCCTTTGAAGAGAGTAAGTATAAAGACTATTGTAGGGTTTATCATAAACGTGAACGTAAGCATTTTTGTAATTGTATCTGCTGTGTCAGGTGTAACTAGCCAAAATGTAAAACCAACAATACTCCAGATAAACCAAGAGACTCTATTTGGTTTTACAGTTCCACGAAATATACTTATAACGTAGGGAATAATTGAAGATGCAACAATCATCTGTGCGATGATACCTATGGTCTCTTTTTCTATTGGCATTTTTGATTACTTTAAAATGGGATTCTGCGTTGTGGCACTATTAAGTTGAGGAATTATAATGATATGGTCTTAAACTCTCATTTAAATAAAAAATTGTGTTTTTGTTTAGAGAATGGGGTATATCTTACTCTCTTTTAGCGCTTTTTTGATATATTGCAAAAACTTATATAAATGAAGGATATTGCTGTATGAGAGTTGTTTTTTATATTTTATTAGTCCTGGTATTTTTAGGGTGCTCAAAAGAGAGTGAACAGAGTTCTCCTTTTATCTTTTCCATCTCTAAAACACAGATTTTTAGTGGTGAAACACAGAGTGCGACATTATCATTAAACTCTTTACCTGCAAGTAGTTACCTGAGTGCTGCTGATACAGATGGGAGTGTTTATAGTCTTCGACTTTATTCAAGTAACAATTCAGTACTTGAGATTACTCCAAGTACATGTACACTTAGTCCTGAAAATCCTAGTTGTGACCTGCAAATCATATCTAAGCTTTCACATGAAGTTCAAAAAAGTGTAGCTATTGACATCAGTGCAGAACATAATGAAAATGTACATCATTTAGCAACTCTCACATCTTTTGCTAATGGAGTGAAGAAGAGAAGTTTTCTTATAAATAACCAGTGTCCCTTCGATGTATGGCTTGAAGGTATCGGAGCTTCTGCTGCACAGGTAGGATGCAGTCCATCTACAGGAACAAATTATCAATCAAACTGTCCAGAAGATGAGCTTTGTCTCTATTTTTCTCAAACAAAAAGCTACTGTGTAAACGCAAGTGTTATAGATGAAAACACTACTGCTCCTATCATGGCAACAGATATTAATGTGACATATGAACTCAATAGTAGTGCATGTTCTGGCGGCATGATAACAGATATAAGTAGTCCTATCTTTGGTCAGTGTACTTGCTCAAATGACTCTCAATGTGCATTAGGGCAGAAATGTCAGCCTTCTGGAGGTACGAATCAGTGCGCTTGGGATTTAGGATTGGACAACTTTGGAAAAATTTCAAAACACTCAGATGTTAATGTGTTGTTAGAACATGAAGCTGATTCACAATTTGCGGCAAGCGGTTCAATGTTTGTAAAACTTGGATGTGATGGAAGTGGAGAGCGTTGTCTACTTGACAATAAAGATGCATCACTCTCTTCACCGACAACTTTTATAGAGTATACATTAGCTACTAAGTCAAATGATTATTACGATATTTCAAATATTAATGGAGCTACCATTCCTGTAAGTATTAGACCTATTGTTTCACAAACTATTCCTTTTTACTCAGAAAACAATGGCTCTAACTCTTTTGCAGATAATCCCTATTGGTGCTCAGTAGCAGGAGGAACATCAGAGGAACTTTTAGAGCAAATTGAGAAAACCAAGAAACTTTCACAAGGGTTTATTCCTTTAAATACTTTGCAAGAGTCTTATGGATGTAAAAATGATTTTGACACAAGACTTTCTCCTGCTTTTACACTGGTAAGTCCAGAAGGAAGTACTCATAAGTCTTGTCAAGCTGACAGTGACTGTATCGGTTCTTCACAAGGGAGTAGTTGTGGAATTACAAGTAATACCATGAACAACAATATAGATGCAAATAACACCAAAGTAGCAAATTTAGATAGGGCAGAGCATTATGAGTGTGGGCATATAGTTGGGTATGCTTCATTAACCCAATTATGCGGACTAGCAGAAGCAAACAGCTCTTATGGTTATTTTGATTCTGAAGCAAATATTACGTGCTCAACAGAAGATTCACATAGTATAGATTTTATAAATTATGCACTCTGTGAAATGCACTTTATATCAGATAGTAATGATACAGGACCTGCAAGAAGTTGTTTTAATACAAATCAAACAGCTATGGGAGATACGTGTTGTGGATATAGTACATGGAACTCAATGCCTTCTGGTGTTTCAAAAGATTCATCTGATGCAGCTGTGAGTGGTGTCGATACGAATTTTTGGGTGAATAATATTCAACCTTATGTTGAAACAATCAAAGATGGCTGTCCAACTGCCTACTCTTATCAGTATGATGATATCTATTCAACATTTGTCTGTCAGGCGAAAGATACAGATAACGAAAATTATCTGAGTTATCAGATTACACTTTGTGATGGAGGTGATACTGGTGGTGTTTCTCTTCCAGCGATTAAAGAGTGCTCTTTAGATGAAAGTTATAGCACAATCACTGAGGGGGACAATACTGTTTTTGTCCCTGCACCGGCTTATGTAGACGAAACAAATAGTTCTCTAACACATCCCTATGATCTTGCAGTATATGGATGTAGTGATACAAGCACATGTTCTGATGAAAACCTTTCAAAGATTACAGTAGCAACTCCAAATAGTGGTCCTGTCTATACAGAAGTTTATAATGATACAAATGCAAGTTATTACTATGTTCTTGGAAAAAATCGACAAACTGGTAGGTATCAAGGGTGTATGTTTGAAGTAGTTGCCGGAAATTGTCTCTCATTAGCGCAGAGTCAATATAACTCCATAGGATGTGAAGCATGGACACTACCATATGCTACAAACTATATTTTTTCGCATAGGCAAATAGCAGTCCCAGCTTTTGGTAATGGTACAGATTTAAATCCATTTCCATACAATCCTTTTTAAGAACTGCTAAGAGATTAAAAAAACGATAACTAAGGACTAATTTTGCTTTGTGATTAATTAGTGTATTATTTGCAAAATTAAGTAAGTAATGATTATGGTAAAAAGATGATAGCAGAACAATATAAAGAAAAAATTATCAAGTATTATGATGAATGTCAAATAGATTATGAGTGGGCTTGGAACCTCAAAAAACGAATGGCAATGCATTATGGATATTGGGACGAAACTACACCAAGGTTACGTTATGCTTTAACAAATATGAATAAATAAGTTGCTATGTTTGCTGGTGTAAATGAAGATGATTATGTACTAGACGCTGGTTGTGGTGTAGGTGGTTCATCAATATATCTTGCACAAAATTATTCTTGTCAAACAATGGGAATCACATTAAGTACAAAGCAAGTTGAAGTTTCTAAGGAAAATGCTTTGAGACATGATGTCTCAGATAAATGTGCATTTGAAGTTGGAAGTTATTTGTCGACGACGTTTCCAGACAATACTTTTGATGTTGTATGGGCTATTGAAAGTGTTTGTTATGCACCTGATAAGAGAGATTTTATACGTGAAGCCTATAGAGTTTTAAAACCTGGTGGACGTATCATAGTAGCAGATTTTTTTGCTGAGAGTATACTCGAAAACAATCAAAGCACTAGCTCGCTAAATAAATTGGCAAAATCATGGGCAATTGACTCATTTGAAGATAGAAATACTTTTTGGAATACACTTCAGGAAGAGGGCTTTACTCAGCCTAAACAAAAAGATGTTTCACCACACGTCAAAAAGACCGTTGTAAAGCTATATAGAAGATTTTTTCTCGGTTTTCCAATTACACTAACGCTACAAGCTGTCGGGTATAGAAACAGAACACAGTTTTCAAACGTTATGTCCGCTTACCACCAATACCATTCATTTAAAAAAGGTTTATGGAAATATATGTTTTATTCTGCAACAAAACCTCAAAATTAAAGATGACATATTGTTTGAAGTTTTTACCTTTGGAATAGTTTGAGGAATAGTGAAATCATATGACTACAAAAGAAAAAAATGAATTTCATATTTCTACTCAATTCTTTAAGGATTAATTCGCTGGTTATGAGAACCGGCTGTATTAGAAAGTTGTTGCATTGTTCAAAAATTTCTAAAGCCTTGAGGGAATCGATAGGTTTTAGTTTTTGAATACTTTGTGAAACACGTAAAATTCATTGAATATCTAATGCTCCAAATATAAGAGATTGTTGAATTAATGAGTGTCTACTTTATTAGGAACATTCCAATTGATACTATCTTCTTCATCATGGTATTTTCTAATCCCTTAAATTTATTTCTGTGTAGTATTTTTTGAAAGTTGCCTCATTCATAGGGACAACACTTCCATCTTGTGTTTTCATTTTTAGATATTTTATTATTTGAGGGGAAGTTGCTTCAAATGTAGAATGACGATTTATAATCAATTCACCATTTTTGTATTGATGAAGCCCATATGCTTTCTTTATCCAAAAAGCGTTGTAAGTCTTAAAAGAAAGCAGTTTTATTTTTTCTTTAACTGAAAGATTTTTTAATTTCGGGTCATTCAATTTTGGATTACCACTTGAATGATTTTCTTCCTTACTTAATTCACACGTTTCAAGATTAATTGCTGTATATGAGTTATGTGCCATTTTATAATCATCTCCCAATGATGTATAACATTTTGCATATATAAATTTGCTATTGCGTCCTAAAAAGACTCCATCATTTCCATGCCTGTAAACTTTTTTCATAATATCTAAGTTTGTTGCATCTAAAATGGCTATCGTATACGCTGAAACATATATCAATCTATCATTAACTTTATAAAGTGCTTC
>JAFGVE010000031.1 GCA_016938175.1 Campylobacterales bacterium | reverse complement strand
GATGATGGTTATTTGGTAAAATTTCTATTTATATTCTACACTTTGTATAAAATTGTCTACTTTTTGTAGACAAAATTATGTATAGATAGACTTTGTGAATGAATCCACCATCTCTCTACCGCTATCAGGTGCTAGTTTTGCGTAACGCATAGTATGTTTGATATCATTATGGTTAAGTAGTTTTTGAATGGTAAAAATAGGCGTGCCTTTTATGGCTAATTGGCTTGCAAATGTGTGTCTTAAAGTATGTATCACTACACGGTTTTTTCTATCGTCTTTGTCCAGCTCTTCATTAAAGAGTTCATTGAGTATAGTAGCTAGCTTTCGCCTAACTGCCCTCTCATTCATGCCAATGACTTTATCATATGACTTAAGAGCTTTTGTATGTTCTGCTAATAGTTGGAGTAAGGTATCATCAAAAAAGCCTTTATAGGTGCTGTCATTTTTAATGTCTTTGAGTGTAATGGTTTTGTTTTCAAAATCAATATCTTTTTTTTCTATGTTCATAACTGTACCAAGTCTGCCACCAGTAGAGAGCGAGAGTAGCACAAACACATAAAGCTCAAAATAAGGCTTGGTTGCTTCAAGTAGCTCTTTTATTTCACCTAGGGTTAAAAAGCGTTCCCTTGTGTTGTCTATTTTGAGTTCTTGTATGCCTTTAGTTGGATTAGCACCAGTGTACAACTCTTCATTTATAGCATAGATAAACATAGACTTTATGAGTTGAATGTAGCTATTAACTGTTTTAGGCGCCCTAATTTTTAGAAGATTTGATTGAATAGAAAGTATATCGTTTTTTGTGATATAAGTAATATCTTTATTGCCTAAAAGTGGTTTAATATGTAGGTTATATTTTCCATAGGTTCTATGTGTAGTTTTATTATCTACTGGTTTTGATGCAAAGTATTGTTTAGCTAAATCATCTAAAGTAAAAAGAACTTTTTTATGTCTTGCTTTTATGATAGGTGGTTGTTCTCCTAGGCGAATGTTATTTAGAGTTTCAATAAGCTTTTGATTGCAATAGTTTTCTCTTATGCCTTCACTAAACCTTCCTACTTTGAGCTCTCTTTGTTTGCCGTGCTCATCTCTGTATCTTATATAATAGGTCTTATCATCTTTACCATTTGTTGTGCTATCTAAATAAAATACATTGTCATATCTCGTTGGTTTTCGTTTCGCCATATGTTATCCTTACTGCAAAGATCTAAGCCGTACCCTCACGCGCTAATCGCTTGTGTGCTACAATGCTTTTTGCTTCGCAAACTCTGCATTGTACCTCATGGATAGTTATTAACCTCCAAGTAAAACTTATAGATTTTTTTCAAAAGATTTTGTCAAATCTTCCCCACACATTCCCCACAAAGAATACATATTTTACTCTTATTTGAGGTAAAGTGATATTGCAGTTATAACGGTTTAAAACTTAAGAGATACCTAGTTTTAGGGCTTTGAGATGAAGTGATATAAAATGTAATAAGTTGGCATAAAAGATTTTTTTAAATCCCCCTCTCCCGGCCAGTTCCAATAAAAAATCAATCACAATTAATTAATAACTGTTTGCTTATGTCTATGATTTGGGGATGAAAACCCAAAGGTTCAATCTAGCGAAGCGTAATCTCACAGGGTAAAGTTTGAAGAAAATATTTTCGGGATTTTTAATCAATGTGCAGATGCTGAAACAAGTTCAGCATGACGGACTAAGTCTAGGTTATTCACCACTCACCAATTACCATTCACCACTCACCACTCACCAATTACCACTCTCCAACTTGCTCTTTAAGTATCTTAATATTTTCATCGATATTTTCATCTGAAACTACATACCTACCTTTACTCATCTCCTCGAGCATCCAGCTATTTATCTTTTGATGATAATGTGAAGGATCTTTGTAATTATGTAAATTTGAGGTGATATGGTTTGCTATCTGAAAATCATAAAGCGTTACATTTGGGAGTGCGGAGAGTTTTTTAACAAAATATCGCTTAAAATCGGTTACATCGCTAAGCATTTTATTCTCTTCAGACAGCTTAAAATGCAGTAAAGAGTAGGGAGGAAAAAATATCTTAAAATGTATCTGCGGATTGTTTTTTATGGCATTTAAAAAATTTTCATCAAAACTTTTTTTCAGATATGCGAATGAATATTGTTTCTTATCTCTGTTGGAGTATTCATTTTTTCTCATCTTGTAAACTCTTAAAACACGGCTAATTGTAAATTGTTTTTTGCGCTTATGTTGCCATTGATACATATGGTTGAGTTTAAACCATGGATCATTTTTGTGTTTTATAATGGGGTAAAAGAGTGCCTTAAGAGAATGCATAAAGGTGTCTACGGAGTAGAGATATTTATAGTCATTGAATATTTCTTTGTCGTAGAGATACATAGGAAATGACCCATTTTCACCAATCCCTCTTGTGGGTGATCCGGAAAAAGAGAGGATATCCACTCCCCACAAGACACTCTCTAGTTTTTTATTGTTATCAATAACTGCTTGTAGGGTAATGCTTTGTTCTTTCGCACTCCCACCATTTATGCAGAGTTTGATAGTTTGATTGAAATCCAAGTTGCTTTCAACTTCAGAAATGATAAAGTTTGCTGTATGTGAAGTACCAAGTACTATCGAGTTGTAGTTGTAATTTTTAGCTAAACCCGCATTGAGGTGTCTCGCTTTTGTTGGCTCAAAATATATCGGATAAAAACTACTGATTCTATATTGTTGCATCGGATCTACTATGTAGTTCACTCCTATGAGTGATAGTGAAGCGATAAAAAATGAGATAAATACTGCTTTGATCCAATCTTGGTATGTCATCATCCTTGCTCCTTAAAAGATAAAGTAGTAAAATT